>NZ_JAKJIB010000488.1 GCF_021864505.1 Falsiroseomonas oryziterrae | reverse complement strand
GCCGAAGCGGCGGCGACGCTGCGGGCGCTCGATGCGCTCTGGGGCACGGGCTGCGACGCGGCGGCGCTGCGCGCCGTCGCCGCGACGCTCGGTGCCGACGTGCCGGTCTGCGTGGAGTCGCGGCCGATGCGCATGCAGGGGATCGGCGAGTCGCTGAGCGCCGCGCCCGCTCTGCCGCGCTTCGGCCTGCTGCTCGCCAATCCGCGCCTCGCCCTCGCCACGCCGGCGGTGTTCAAGGCGCGCGGCGGCGGCTTCTCACCACCGGCGGAGATGCCCGCGCGGCTGGCGGATGCGGCGGCGCTCGCGGCCTGGCTGCGGCCGCTCGGCAACGACCTCGAGGCGCCGGCGATCGCGCTCTGCCCGCCGGTCTCGGAGGTGATCGCCGCGATCGCCGCGCAGCCGGGCTGCCTGCTGGCGCGCATGAGCGGATCGGGCGCGACCTGCTTCGGGATCTTCGTGGCCGAGGATGCGGCGACGCGGGCGGCCGCGGCGCTGCCCGCAGCCTGGTGGCGCTGGGGCGGCGGGCTGCACGCCGCCTCGAGCAATATCCGATCTGACTGATTCAGTCAGATCGGGTGTCTTGCTCTAGGAGTCTCGAATCTAGAGCAGCGTATAGCCGATCAGCGGCACGGCGCAGCGGTTCCACCTGATCGGGCGCTGCTCCAGGCGCGCTCAGCCGCGGCTGACCAGATGGATCATGCCGCCGGGTGCGGCGATCCAGAACCCGTCGAATCCGTCAGGCAGCGGCTCGATCTCGTCGCGGCGCGCGACGTCGCGCGCGGCGAACCAGGCGGCTGCGGCGGTCACGTCCTCGGCCTGCACCTCGAGCCAGACCTCGCCCTGGCTCAGCGTCGGCACGCGATCCACCCAGAGCCGCTTGTCGCCGAAACGGAACACGGTGCTGTCGGGCTGCGTGGCGATCACCTCGAAGCCGAGGATGTCGCGATAGAAGGCGACGAGCCGGTCGTACTCGCCCGGCGGCATCTTCATCGCGATGTTGGTCCCGGGACGGAAGGCGGGGCGGTCGGGCATGGCGGCCTCCTCTCGCACCGCAGCATGCCCGAAGCCTCAGCGTCCGAGCCAGCGTTTCAGGCGGTCCGGGGCCTGCGCCATGTCGGCCTCGACGCCGCAATAGCTGAAGCGCAGGAAGCGCGTGCCCCGATCGCGGTCGAAGTCGAGGCCGGTCGTCGCGGCGATGCCCGCGCCCTCGAGCATCGCGGCGCAGAAGGCCGCGCTGTCGTTGGTCAGGTGGCCGACGTCGCACCACAGATAGAAGGCGCCATCAGCCTGCGCGATGCGGTCGAGCCCGGCCTGCGGCAGGCCTTCGAGCAGGCGCGCACGGGACCGGGCATAGGCGGCCTTGTTCGCCTCGAGCTCCGGCACGCAGTCGAAGGCGGCCTCGGCGGCGACCTGGGCGATGTGCGGCGCCGAGATGAACATGTTCTGCGCCAGGCACTCGACGGGGCGGACGAGGTCCTCCGGCAGCACGAGCCAGCCGATGCGCCAGCCGGTCATGCTGAAATACTTCGAGAAGCTGTTCACCACGACCGCGCTGTCGCTGAAGGCGGCCGCGGTGCTTTCGGCGACGGTGCCCCAGGTCAGGCCGTGATAGATCTCGTCCGAGATCAGCCGCACGCCGTTGGCGTGGCACCACCGCGCGATGTCGCGCAGCTCCTCCGGCGGCAGCATGGTGCCGGCGGGGTTGGAGGGGCTCGCGACGATCAGGCCGGCGGGGAGCGGGTCGAGCTTCTCGAGCATCGCGAGCGTCGGCTGGAAGCGCGTGGCAGCGTCGCAGGGCAGCAGCTGCGGCACCATGCCGAGCGCCGTCAGGATGTTCGCGTAGGGCGGGTAGAAGGGCGAGGCCATCGCGACGCGATCGCCCGCATCGAAGGCCGCGAGGAAGGCGAGCGGGAAGGCGCCGGACGCGCCGACCGTCACCGCGATGCGCGAGGGGGCGACGACGACGCCGTAGGTTTCCGCATAGCGCCGGGCGATGCGGGCGCGGAGCGATGCGAGGCCGAAGGCTTCCGTGTAGCCCATCGGGCTGCCGGCCTGCAGCGCGCGGATCGCCGCCTCCGCGGCGCCGCGCGGGGCGCCGGTCCCGGGCTGGCCGACCTCCATGC
>NZ_JAKJIB010000487.1 GCF_021864505.1 Falsiroseomonas oryziterrae | reverse complement strand
GCCGCCATGACGGCGTCGAGCCGGAGCAGCCGCAGCAGCGGCGCGGGCGCCGGATAGCCGGGCCGCGCCGTCGGCTCGTCGTCATAGGCGGCGCGCAGCCCGGCGGGCAGGTCGAGGTCGGCCAGCACCGCCGCCCGCCGCTCCGGCGCGGTGAGCAGCAGCGTGCGCCAGACCGCGAGGCTGCGCTGCGAGAGTTCGCGCGCCTGCTGGAAGCGCTGCAGGTCCACCCGGTCGAGCGCGTGGATCGTGAGGCCGGCGACCTGCACCAGCACGAGGCCGAGGATCAGCGCGAGCGCGGTGCGGCCCGCCAGCGAGCCAGGCAGCAGTTGGCGCAGCAGGCGCCGCACGCTCAGCCCTTCTCCACCGTGGTCGCCAGCACGTAGCCGCCGCCGCGCACCGTCTTGATCAGCTGCGGGTTGCGCCCGTCATCCTCGAGCTTCCGTCGCAGGCGGGAGACGGCGACGTCGATCGCGCGATCGAAGGGCCCGGCCTGCCGCCCACGCAGCAGGTCCATCAGCATGTCGCGCGTCAGCACCCGGTTCGGGCGCTCCACCAGCGCGACCAGCAGTTCGTACTCCCCGCCCGTCAGCGGCACCTCGACCCCCTGCGGGTTCAGCAGCCGCCGCCGGGCCGGCTCCAGCGACCAGCCTGAGAAGCGGATCGCCTTCGCCGGCGGCTCCCCGTTCGGCGCGCCGGTCGAGCTGTCGGCGGTCGCGCGGCGCAGCACGGCGCGGATGCGGGCCAGCAGCTCGCGCGGGTTGAAGGGCTTGGCGACGTAGTCGTCGGCGCCGAGCTCGAGCCCCACGATGCGGTCCGTCTCCTCGCCCATCGCGGTCAGCATCACGATCGGCACGTCGGACTGCCCGCGCAGCCAGCGCGCGAAGTCGAGCCCCGATTCGCCCGGCATCATCAGGTCGAGCACCACGAGGTGATAGCGGCCGAGCGGCCAGAGCTTGCGCGCCTCCCGCGCGTCGCGCGCGACGCTGACCCGGAAGGACTGCTTCTCGAGGAACTTCCCGAGCAGGTCGCGGATCTCGCGGTCGTCGTCCACGACGAGGATGTGCGGCTGGGCGGTCTCCATGCCCGTAACATAGCGCGGCCGGCAGCCGGGCGGAGCGCCCGATGTTGCGGCCGGTGACAGGACCGCCTCCTGCAACACGCCGTTGCACTATCTCACCCGCGCGGCCTTCGGCCGGTTACGTTCGGGGACCATCCTTCACCGCACCACAGGCCGGACGGGCCGCGGCAGCCTCTCCCGGCCGCGCACTCCCCCCTCACAGTCCCGGTCCGGCCTCGTGTACTGGCGGCGGGGATGGTTCCCCTCCAATCCCCGCCGCCCCCTTTTCCCCATCCCCCCGACTGGGCGCGCGCGGCAGCGTCGCGGCTGGGCGCGCAGCATCCGATCCTCGCCGGGATCGAGACGCGGGCCGGGCCGTTGCCATGGCCGGTGCGCGACCGCGGCTTCCCCGGCCTGCTGCGCGCGATCTGCGCCCAGCTCGTCTCGAACGAGGCCGCCTTCGCAATCTGGCGGCGCGTCTCGGCGCTGCCGGGTGCCACGACGCCGGACGGCTTCCTGGCGCTCGACCCCGTGCGCGTCGGCACCGAGGGGGGCCTGACCCGGCAGAAGGTCGCCCATGCCCGGGGGCTGGCGACGGCGATCCTCGACGGCACGCTGCGGCTCGACGCACTCGACACCATGGCGGACGAGGCGGCCGTCGCGCATCTCTGCCAGGTGAAGGGCATCGGCCGCTGGACCGCGGAGGTCCACCTGCTGTTCTCGCTGGACCGGCCGGATGTCTTCCCGGCCGGCGACCTTGCCCTGCAGGCCGCGGTCGCGCAGCTAGCCGGGCTGCCGGCCAGGCCCGACGCCAGGGCGCTCGCGGCCATGGCGCGCGACTGGGCGCCGCATCGCTCGGTCGCGGCGCGGCTGCTCTGGCACCATTGGCTGCACCACACGAAGCGGGCCACGCTGGACCCTGCATGATGCTCTCCTCCCGAGTCCGTGCGACGGACGCGCCGCCCATTCCCGCCGCCCGCGCCTGGGCCGCGCGCTACGATGGCCGCGCCGGCCCGCCGCTCGACCTGACGCAGGCCGTGCCGGGATACCCGCCGCCGCCCGAACTGCTC
>NZ_JAKJIB010000486.1 GCF_021864505.1 Falsiroseomonas oryziterrae | reverse complement strand
TCGCCTCGCCCGCCAGCAGCGCCGCCTTGCGCGGCACGCCCCAGCGATAGCCGGTGAGGTCGCCATCCTTGCCCACGACGCGGTGGCAGGGCACGGCGAGCGAGACCGGGTTGCGCGCGCAGGCACGCGCGACGGCGCGCACCGCGGCGGGGTTGCCGATCTCCGCGGCGAGGCCGGCATAGGTGCGCGTCTCGCCGAGAGGGATGCGGCGCAGCGCCTCCCACACCCGGCGCTGGAAGGCGGTGCCGCGCAGGTCGAGCGGAAGCGCGAGCGCGGCGGCGGGCTCGGCGACGAAGGCGACGACCTGGCGGACGATGTCGGCCAGCGCGGCCTCGGCCGGCACGACATGGGCGTTGGGGAAGCGCGCGCGGAGGTCGCCTTCCAGCGCGTCGCGCGTCTCGGCGAAGCCGATGAAGCAGACGCCGGAGTCCGTGGCACCGACCAGCAGGGGCCCGAGCGCGCTGTCGGCATGGGCGATGCGGATCGTCTCGCCCTGCCCGCCGCGGCGTGCGGCGCCGGGCGTCATGCCGAGATGGCGCGCGGTGTCCTCGTAGACGCGGGATTCGCTGCCGAAGCCGGCGCCGGCCACCGCCTCCGCCACGCGCTCGCCGGCGGCGAGCGAGGCCTGCAGGCGGCGGGCGCGCACGCCCTCGGCATAGCTCCGCGGCGTGACGCCGGTGATGTCGCGGAACAGGCGCAGGAAATGGTGGCGGGCATAGCCGGCGCGGGCGGCGAGGTCGGCGAGGCTCGGCATCGTCTCGGCCGCCTCGATCATGGCGCAGGCGGCGCGCACCGCCTCGGCGTGCAGCGCGGCCCGCTCGCCCTTCGGGTCGCAGCGGAGGCAGGCGCGGAAGCCGGCGGCCTCGGCGGCGGCGATGCCGTCGAAGAAGCGGGTGTTTCGGCGGAGCGGCGCGCGCGACGGGCAGCCGGGCCGGCAGAACACGCCCTGGGTGGTGACGCCGTAGAGGAAGGGGCCGCAGGCGGGGGCGGCGTCGCGGGCCAGGAGGGCCTGCCAGCGGGCCTCGTCCGGGTCGGGCATGGGGGCTTCGGGCATGGGCGGAAGATGGGCGTTCCAGGGCGCGCGGGCCATCCGGACGTTGCCGCGGCATGCGGAAGCGAACCCGCCGCGAAATCCGTCCGCCCCCCCGCGGCCCTGCCGTGGCGTCGTGCCGAAGGCACGCCTCCGGCGTGACGCCACGGCAGTATGACCCAGCTTCCACAGGAACGGCGCCAATCCGGGGCCTCCGCGGCGACGCCGCAGGCGGCGTCGTGGGGACGCCTAGAGCGCGTCGCCCTCGGCGCGGCGTTGCAACTCGCGCCGGCGCTCCTGGGCGCCCGGCATGCGCGGATGGAGCGCGAGCGCGGCGTCGAGGCTGCGCAGCGCGCCCACCGCGTTGCCGGCCTCGTCCTGGAATTCCGAGAGCGCCAGCAGGGCGCCGAAATGGCGCGGCTCGAGCCGCAGCGCTTCCTGCAGGTCGCGCGCTGCGGCAGCACGGTCGCCGAGCCGCGCCAGCGCGCGGGCGCGCAGGATCCAGAGATCTGGCGCGCCCGGCTCCAGCACGAGGGCGGCGTCGAAATCCTCGAGCGCCTCGGCTGCCTCGTTGCCCTGCAGGTTGCGCATGCCGCGGCGCAGCAGCAGCGCGGCGGCGGGCGAGACCGCTTGGGCCCAGACGGCGCGGATGCGGCTTTCGACCATCTGGCCACCCGGCGTGTCGGGCGCGTCGCGCAATGCCTCGAACAAGCGGTCGAGCTCGGCGCGGCGCTGGGCGGACGGATCCGGGCGGCCCTGGCCGGGGACCGCCGTGCCGCCAGGGGCGGCGGGCGCCTGTGCCAGGGCGGGGGGCGGGTTCAGCAGCCCCAGTGTCAGCAGCGGAAGGACGGCCAGACGGAGCATCGGACCAGAGTCTGGCATCCGTGCCCCGGCTTGCAAGGCCCGTCTGCGCGAGGTCAGCGCCCGAGCTCGATCCTCGCGTCGCGCACGATGCCGCGGAACTTCGCGAGCTCGGCCGCCAGGAAGGCGCGCGCCTGCTCGGGTGTCGAGGGACCGGCCGCGTCCACGCCGGCCGCCGCCATGCGCTCGCGCAGCGCCGGCTCGGCCAGCGCGGCGGTCGCGGCCTCGTTCAGCCGCGCGACGAGCGG
>NZ_JAKJIB010000485.1 GCF_021864505.1 Falsiroseomonas oryziterrae | reverse complement strand
CCCCCCCCCCCCCCCCCCCCCCCCCCCCCCCCCCCCCCCCCCCCCCCCCCCCCCCCCCCCCCCCCCCCCCCCCCCCCCCCCCCCCCCCCCCTTCTTCATGCGGAAGCCGACGTACGAGATGAGCTAGTGGCTGGGGTTCAGGCGTGTGCTCTTCGGATCAGAAGGCGCGCGCGACGGCGCCGTCGCCCAGCGCCTCGGCGAGCAGGCGGGCGAGCGGCAGCGCGCCGATGGCGAGCAGCCAGAGCGCGGCGAGGATCGCAAGGGGACGGGAAGCGGCGGTCAAGACAGCCGAGGGTTAGGCGATGCCGCGCCGGAGCGGGAGGGGGTGGCCACGTCGGGCGGGTGGCGGCGAGTCACCAACCCCCACCCCGACCAGCCGTCGTATGCGGCGGCGATGCCGCCGCAACTCTGGCGTCCGGCGCCTTTGGCGCCCGACCCCCCGCCTGCGGGGGAGGGCCTTGGTCGCGTCAGCCGCCCACCAGTTGCGCAAAGCGGCGCAGCGTCTCCTCCTGCTCGCGGGCGGCGCGGGCGGCATCCAGCGGCATGACGCGGATCGAGCGCGGATCGGGGAAGCCCGCCGGCGGCGGGATCTCCGGATCGGCGGGCAGGAAGCCCTGGCGCGAGGCGAGTTCCTGGCCCTCGCGCGAGAGCAGGAAGTTCATGAAGGCGACCGCGGCCGGCACGTTGCGGGCGGTCGAGAGGATCGCCGCTGGTTCCGTGATGGCGCTGACGCCGTCCTCGGGGAACACGAAGCGCACCGGGGCGCCGCGCGCGGCTTCGCGGATCGGCAGGTAGTCGATCGCGATGCCGAAGGCGCGCTCGGCGCCGGCGACGGCCTGCATGACCGGGCCGTTGCCGCCGCGCGCCTGCACGCCGTTCTGCACCAGGCGCTCGACATAGCCCCAGCCGAAGGCCGGGTTCTGCGTCAGCGCCAGCAGGTGGATCGCCGCGGCGCCGGAGACGGCGGGCGAGGGCATCGCAACCTGGTTGCGCGCGCGGGCATCGAGCAGGTCTGCCCAGCGGCGCGGCGCGAAGGGCGCGCGCTGGTGGTGCATGATGCCGGTGGTGATGAGCTTGGTGCCGAAATAGGTCCGGCCGGCGTCGAGATGCTCGGCCGGGATGCCGGCGGTCTGCACCTCCGGGCTCACGCGCAGGCGGCCCTCGGCCTTCAGGCCCTCGAAGGTGAGGCTGTCGGCGAGCAGCAGGATGTCGGGGCGCGGGCTGCCGGCGGCGATCTCGGCGCGCAGCCGCGTCATGATCTGGCCGGTGCCGGCGCGGATCCACTCGACCTGCACGCCGGGATGGCGGCGGCGGAAGGCCTCCACCGTGCCGGCGGCGTCGGGCTCGAGCTGCGAGGTGTAGAGCACCAGCGGGCCCGACACCTCCTGGGCCGCCGCCGGGCGGATGGCAGCGGCCGCCAGCGCGACGGCGCCGAGGCCGAGCGTGCGGCGATGGATGCGATTCGTCATGCGGTCCCCCCCCGGGCGGCGCGGATGCGCCCGATTAGCCGCCTCCGCGCCGGGCGTGCAGGGGGGGATCGTGAAGTTCGTGTTGCAGTCGCGCGGCCGCGCCGGCGCCGGGGCCCGGCGCGGCCCCCTGCGTCAGGCGATGTGCATGAAGTTCGCCGCGTGGGAGGCGCGGGAGATGAGGGCGGCCATCGCCGGGTCCTCGTGCCCGCGCTCGGCCGTAAGCGCGTCCATCGGGCAGAAATACTCGTGCGGCTGCGGCACCTGCGCGGCGGCGACGGCCTGATAGTGGTTCGGCTTCAGGCCGTAGATGACCCGGATGTCGCGCACCGGGATCATCACCGCGTCCTGCGGCTCCTCCCGCAGCAGCCGGATGAGCCGCCAGCGCGGCAGCGCCTCCTCCGGCTCGATGGGCTGCAGCAGCCAGCGATGCGGGCAGACGACGAGCATCGAGCTGGTGGAGGGTGCGAAGCGGGCGCGCTTGTCCTGCAGGTTGGGCACCGTGCTGCAGGCCTCGATGCAGAGGATGTCCACCCAGGGATCGTCCGGGTCGGCGCCGAAATGCAGCCAGAGCCCGTCGGGGATGGTCCGGAAGGCGTTGCTGCCGGGCAGCTTGAGGAAGGGGTGGCCGGGCGCGCCGCCGCAGCCCGGCCGGGCGCGCAGCCAGGTGCCCGGCTGG
>NZ_JAKJIB010000484.1 GCF_021864505.1 Falsiroseomonas oryziterrae | reverse complement strand
GATCGAGCGACAGGTGCCGCGTGGCCAGCCCGCCGGCCGCGCAGAGCAGGCCCGACAGGCCGAGGGCGAACGGCAGGCCGAGCGCCTCGCCGGCCCAGCCGCCGAAAGCCGCGCCGAAGGCGAGCCCGCCGAAGGTCGCCAGCTGGTAGATGCTGAGCGCCCGCGCCCGCACCCAGCCCGGCGCGGCGAGTTGCGCCGCGGCCTGCAGCGTGGATGCCCCGGCGATCCAGGCGACGCCGTAGGCGAGCATGGCTGCCAGCGCGACGGCCCAATCGGTCGCCTGGCCGAGCATGAGGAGCGCAGCGCCGGCCAGCAGGCAGGCCGTGGTCACGGTCGGCCCGGGGGGAAGGCGCGCGCGCAGCGCAGGCAGCACGAAGCCGGCGCCGACCGCGCCGACGCCCATCGCGCCGAGCAGCAGGCCGAACCATTCGGGGCCGAGGCCGAGTTGCTGGCGCACCAGCAGCGGCAGCAGGCCCCAGATCGCGGCGGCGAAGCCGAAGAAGACGAGGCCGCGCAGGATGGTGGCGCGCAGCACGGGGCTCGCCGACACGAAGCGCACCCCGGCGCGCATCGCCGACAGGAAATGCTCCTTCGGGAGCGTCCGCCGTGGCTCCTCGCGGCGCCAGGCGATCAGGCAGGCGATGGCGACGCCGAAGGCCAGGGCGTTGAGCGCGAAGTTCACCTCCGGCCCGAAGGCCGCGACCACCACGCCGCCGATCGCCGGGCCGACGGCACGCGTCAGGTTGAAGCCGATGCCGTTCAGCACGATCGCCTGGGCAAGGTCGGCACGCGGCACCGTCTCGGGCGTCGTCGCCTGCCACGCCGGAGAGGTCATCGCGGTGCCGGCGCCGATCGCGAAGGTCAGCGCGATCAGGCCCCAGGGGCCGATGGCAGCCGAGAAGGTCAGCAGCGCGAGCACGAGGCCGGCGAGCGCGATCCAGGCCTGGCCGGCGATGAGATAGAGCCGGCGGTCCAGGATGTCGGCCAGCGCGCCCGCCGGCAGCGCCAGCAGGAAGGCCGGCAGCAGGGCGGCGACCTGCACCAGGCTGACCATCGTCGGCGAGGGGGCCAGCGAGGTCATCAGCCACCCCGCGCCGGTGTTCTGCATCCACATCCCCGTGTTGGCGACGAGGTTGGCGAGCCAGAGCAGCCGGAAGGCCGGGTGGCGTAGCGGCGCGAGGGCGGCAGGGAGACGCATCCGGGACGAGTGTGCCAGTCTGGGTCGGCGCGGCGGAAGCGCGCCGCGCCGGCGGCTGGCCTGCAAAGGGCGCGATGGCGATCGCGGCAGATGCGCCGCGGCCGCGACGGCGCAGGGCAGGGAGACGCGACGTGGCCTGGATCTGGCTTTTCCTCGCCGGGCTTCTGGAGATCGGCTGGGCGGTCGGCCTCAAGCTGAGCGAGGGCTTCACGCGACTCTGGCCGAGCGTCTGGACGATCGCCGCGATGGCGGCGAGCCTCGGCCTGCTTGGGCTGGCGCTGAAGACGCTGCCGGTCGGCACGGCCTATGCGATCTGGACGGGCATCGGCGCGGTGGGGACGGCGGCCTTCGGCATGCTGGTCCTGGGCGAGCCCGCGACCGCGGCGCGGATCGGCGGCATCGCGCTGATCGCGGCCGGGATCGCGACGCTGAAGGCGGCCGGATGATGCGCCCCGCCGTCCTCGCCGCGCTGCTGCTCGCGCCGATGTTCCTCCCCCGGGCCGCCACGGCGGCGCCGGATCCGCTCGAAGTCTGGAACCGCCACGTGCACGGCTTCAACGGGCTGGCGCAGCGCCATGCGCTCGGCCCGGCGGTGGAGGCCTGGCGTGCGCATGTGCCGCCGGCGGCACGGCAAGGCATCGGCGGCGTGGTCGGCACGCTTGGCGAACCGGTGGCGGCGCTCAGCGCGCTGGCGGCCGGCGACCTGGACGCCGCCTGGATCGCCACGGCGCGCTTCGGGATCAACGCCACGCTCGGCTGGGCCGGCTGGCGCGACGCCGCGACGGAGCGCGGCTACGCCCGGCGCATGGTAACGCCCGGCGACGCCGCCTGCGCCTGGGGCGTCCCGAGCGGACCCTATCTCGTGCTGCCGCTGCTCGGGCCGACGTCGCTGCGCGACGCAACGGCGGCGCTGGGACTGACCGCGGCGATGGCGGCCAGCTTCGGCGCGGCGCCGG
>NZ_JAKJIB010000483.1 GCF_021864505.1 Falsiroseomonas oryziterrae | reverse complement strand
AGCGCCCGTGCCGCTCGCCGCCCTCGGCGTCGCCGTCCCCGCGCTCGGCTCGCTCGTGCTCGGCCTCGCCCTCGGCGCGGGCCGCATCGCCGCGGCCGAGGCGCATGACCTCGCCACCATCGACGAGCGCTTCCAGGAGGAATTCTGGGGCCTCGACGCCGAGGCCGAGGCGCGCCGCGCGCGGCTCGCTGCCGACATCGCCCTCGCCGCGCGGCTGTTCGAACTGGCGCGCGGCTGATGCCCGCGCGGCGGCTCCGCATCGAGGGCCGCGTGCAGGGGGTGGGCTATCGCGACTGGGCGCTGCGCGAGGCGACGCGGCTCGGCCTGCATGGCTGGGTGCGGAACCTGCGCGACGGCGCGGTGGAGGTGCTGGCCGCCGGCGAGCCCGGCGCGCTGCAGGACTTCGTCACCGCCTGCCGCCGCGGCCCCGCCCTCGCCCGCGTGGACCGGATCGAGGAGACGCTGGCCGAGGCCCCCACCGAGCCCGGCTTCCGCCGCCTGCCGACGCGTTGAGCGTCGGTCCCTGCTCTCCCGCACTTCCTTTTCTCCTCCCCCGCAGGGCGGGGGGGCGAACGCCGAGGGCGTTCGACGGGTGGGGGTGGGTCAACCCGCGCCTCCCTGCGGGTCTCAATCGCAGCGTCCCCCGATTTTCCTTGCTCCGTCAGCCCTGCTGCCCTATCTAGCCTGCGTCAGCGGGCCCAGCCCGCCGTGCCCGGCTGCGTGAGCGGATCGCCAGACGATCCGGACCGGGCACCAGATTTGCGCCGCTCCAGTCACACGGGCGCCGCCGGTTCCGACACCTCCAGCGCCTCCCACCACGCGGGGCGCGCCGCACCCACCGACCGCCGGGCAGAGACCCGGCCGGCGGCAAGCGGATTCGTATGTTGACCTCCTTCGACTCTCTCGGCCTCGACGGCCGCATCCTCCAGGCACTCGCCGAGGAGGGTTACACCACCCCGACCCCGATCCAGGCCCAGTCCATCCCCGCCGCGCGCGACGGGCGGGACCTGCTCGGCATCGCCCAGACCGGCACTGGCAAGACGGCGGCCTTCGGCCTACCGCTGTTGCACCGCCTGGCCAATTCCGGCGGCCGGCCGCCGCGCGGCGGCTGCCGCGCGCTGATCCTCTCGCCCACGCGCGAACTCGCCAGCCAGATCGCCGACAGCCTCAAGGCCTATGGCCGCCATCTCGGCCTCTCGGTCGCCGTCGTCTTCGGCGGCGTCGGCTACGGCCCGCAGCGCCAGGCGCTCGCGCGCGGCCTCGACATCCTCGTCGCGACGCCGGGCCGCCTGCAGGACCATCTCGACCAGGGCAGCGCCCGGCTCGATCGCGTCGAGGCGCTGGTCCTCGATGAGGCCGACCAGATGCTCGACAAGGGCTTCTGGCCCGCCATCCGCCGCATCCTGCCGGTGCTGCCGAAGGAGCGTCAGACGATGTTCTTCTCGGCCACCATGCCGGCCGAGGTCGCCAAGCTCTCGGCCGAGATCCTCAAGGACCCGCTCCGCGTCGAGGTGACGCCGGTCGCCACCACCGCCGAGAAGGTCGAGCAGAAGCTGATCTTCGTCGAAGGCGGCGGCAAGCGCGCGCTGCTCGCCGAGCTGCTGCGCGGCCAGGGCGTCGGCCGTGCGCTCGTCTTCGCGCGCACCAAGCACGGCGCCGACAAGGTGGTGAAGAACCTCGCCGCCGACGGCATCCAGGCCAACGCCATCCACGGCAACAAGGGCCAGAGCCAGCGCGAGCGTGCGCTCGCCGAGTTCCGCACTGGCAAGGCGCCCGTGCTGGTCGCCACCGACATCGCCGCGCGCGGCATCGACGTGGACGGCGTGACGCATGTCATCCAGCACGACATGCCCGACACGCCGGAGGCCTATGTGCATCGCATCGGCCGCACCGCGCGGGCGGGTGCCGCCGGCATCGCCATCGCGCTGTGCTCCCCGGACGAGCGCGAGAAGCTCTGGCAGGTCGAGAAGCTGATCCGCCAGGAGATTCCCCGGGAAGATCGCCGCCAGGACGTCAGCCAGCCGATGCACCGCACCGCGGGGAGACCGGATGCGGTGAAGCCTGCTGGCGGCCGCGGCCAGCGCCGTCCCCAGCAGGGCGGCGGCGGCCGTCCGCAGCAGCACGCCCCGCGCCGCGACGCGCATGGCCCGAAGCAGGCCCTCCC
>NZ_JAKJIB010000482.1 GCF_021864505.1 Falsiroseomonas oryziterrae | reverse complement strand
GCCGCCAGCCCCGAGCTGCTTGCCGCCATCCGCCGCGCCGGCGAGACCATGATCGAGGAATGGGCGCAGCGCGCCGGCGAGGACGGGCGCCGCATGCTCGCGCAGTACCGCGAGGCACGCGGCTGAGATGGGGGCGCTGCGACGCGGCCTGGATGGTCTCTACCTGCTCGGCGGCATCGCAGGCGCCGTCTCGCTCGCTGCCATCGGCGGCATCATCGCCGCGCAGGTGGTCGGCCGCTACCTTGGTCTGACGCTCGCCGGCGCCGACGACCTCACCGCCTTCGCGGTCGCGGGCTCGGCGCTCCTGCCGCTCGCCTACGCCTTCCGCCACGGGGCGCATATTCGCGTCGACCTCATCATCGGCCACCTGAAGGGCACGCCGAGCTTCGCGATGGAGGCGATTGCGCTGACGCTCACCGCGGCGCTCTGCGCCATGCTCGCCTACTCCATGGCCGACCTCGCCTATGATTCCTGGCAGTTCGAGGACGTCGCGCAGGGCACGGTGCCCTGGATCCTCTGGTATCCGCAGGCCGCCGTCGCCGCCGGATGCGCGCTCTTCGCCATCGCCCTGCTCGACGACCTCGTCGTGCATCTCACGGGCGGCACGCCCTCCTACCGCCGCGCGGCCGAGCAATCCGCCCTCCAGCGCGCCGCCGAGGAACTCTAGATGGATCTAGCCCAGACCGAGGCCGGGCTGATCCTGCTCGGCTTCCTCTTCGCGATCCTCGCCTTCGGCGTCTGGATCGGGCTCGGCCTGCTCGCCACCGGCCTCGTCGGCGTGATCGTGCTGCCGATGCTGATGCCCGGCATGCCGACCATGCCGCCCGAGAAGGTGCTGGGCTCGGCGGTCTGGGGCGCGCTCGCCTCCTGGACGCTCGCCGCCCTGCCGCTCTTCATCTGGATGGGCGAGATCCTGTTCCGCACGCGATTGTCCGAGGACATGTTCAAGGGCCTCGCCCCCTGGGTGCAGCGCCTTCCTGGCCGCCTCATGCACGTCAATGTCATCGGCTGCGGCATCTTCGCCGCCGTATCCGGCAGCAGCGCGGCGACCTCCGCCACGATCGGCAAGATGTCGCTGCCCGCGCTGACGCAGCGCGGCTACCACGTTCCCATGGCGATCGGCAGCCTGGCCGGCGCCGGCACGCTCGGCCTGCTGATCCCGCCCTCGATCGTGATGATCGTCTACGGCGTCGCGGCCGAGGTCTCGATCGTGCGCCTCTTCATCGCCGGCATCATCCCCGGCCTCATGCTGATGGTGCTGTTCAGCGGCTACATCGCGATCTGGTCGCTGCTGAACCCGCGCCTGACGCCGCCGGCCGACCCGCCGATGCCCTTCCGCGAGAAGCTCCGCGCCTCGGGTCAGCTGATCCCCGTCGTGCTGCTGATCGGCTTCGTGATGGGCAGCATCTATTTCGGCTGGGCGACGGCGACCGAGGCCGCGGTGTTCGGTGTGGTCGGCGCGCTCGCGCTTTCGGCCTGGGGGCGCACGCTGAGCTGGAAGAGCTTCACCGACAGCCTGATGGGCGCGGTGCGGCTGTCCTGCATGATCAACCTGATCCTCGCCGGCGCCGCCTTCCTGACCAAGGCGATGGCCTATTCCGGCATCCCCGCCGCGATGGCCGAATGGGTCGGCGCGCAGGGCTTCTCGCCTTTCACCATCATCCTCGTGCTGACGCTGATCTACCTCGTGCTCGGCTGCTTCATCGACGGCATCAGCATGATCGTGCTCACCGCCTCCGTCGTGCTGCCGATCATCGCCGCGACCGGATTCGACCTGATCTGGTTCGGCATCTTCATCGTGCTGGTCGTCGAGTTGGCGCAGATCACGCCGCCGGTCGGATTCAACCTCTTCGTGCTGCAGGGACTGACAGGCAAGGACATCCTGACGGTCACGCGCAATACGCTGCCCTTCTTCTGCCTGATGGTGCTGGCGGTGGTCCTGGTGACCCTCTTCCCCGGCATCGTGACCTTCCTGCCGAACACGATGTTCGGCGCCTGACACGGCGGGCCCGGCCAACCGCCACGCGGCGCCGGGGCAGGGTCCGCGGCCGTGCCGCGGACCCCCTTCGCGCTCAGCGGTTCTGGTTGAATCCCGGGCGGACCGCGCTGCCCGAGCCGCCGGTCGGATCGCCCATCGGATTGTTGGACGGCGAGGGCACCGCCA
>NZ_JAKJIB010000481.1 GCF_021864505.1 Falsiroseomonas oryziterrae | reverse complement strand
GACGTGCAATCCGTAGCCGCTGCCGCCGAGGAGATGGCGGCCAGCGTGTCGGAGATCGCGCGGCGCGTCGGCGAGGCGGCCGAGGTCGCCGGCCGCGCGGTGGCGGAGGCACGCGCGACGGATGCGACCGTGCAGGGCCTGTCGGAGGCGGCGAGCCGCATCGGCGACGTGGTGCGGCTGATCGGCGACATCGCGGGCCAGACCAACCTGCTCGCGCTGAACGCGACGATCGAGGCGGCGCGTGCCGGCGAGGCCGGCAAGGGTTTCGCGGTCGTTGCCTCCGAGGTGAAGAGCCTCGCCGGCCAGACCGCCAGGGCGACGGAGGAGATCGGGCGCCAGATCGCCGAGATGCAGGCGGCGACCGCACAGGCGGTGGAGGCGATCCGCGACATCGGCCAGACGGTCGAGCGGACCAGCGAGATCGCGACCACCATCGCGGCGGCCGTCGAGGAACAGGGCGCCGCCACCCAGGAGATCGCGCGCAGCGCGGCCCAGGTCGCCGAGGCCACCGCGACCGTGGCCAGCCGGATCGAAGGCGTGCGCGGGGCCGCGGAGGCGACCGGCATCTCGGCCGTCGCCATGCGCGACGACAGCGGGGCGCTTGCGGCGCAGGCCGCCGCGCTGCGCGAGAAGGCCGGCGGATTCCTGGCCGCCGTGCGCGCCGTGTAGCCGGACAGGTTGCCCCGATGCCGCCGCGGGCCTACCTCCGCCGGCCGAAGTCGGAGTGGGCAGATGGGCATGAAGGTCGCGGTGGTAGGCGCCACCGGGCAGGTCGGGCGCGAGATCCTGCGGACATTGGCGGAACGCGACTTCCCGGCGAGCGAGGTGGTGGCGCTTGCGCCCGGCCGCGGCGGCGGGGCCGAGGTCTCCTACGGCGAGGAGCGTGTGCTGCGCGTGCGCGGCCTCGACGGGCATGATTTCCGCGACACCGACCTCGTCTTCTTCGCCGCCGGAGAGGCGGCGAGCGCGACCGAAGCGCCACGGGCTGCCGCGGCGGGCGCGATGGTGGTGGACCTCTCGGCGCGGTTCCGCATGGAACCCGACGTGCCGCTCGTGGTGCCGGAAGCGAATGCGGCGACGGTGGCGCGCGCGCGCAAGCGGCGCATCGTCGCCTGCCCCGGCAGCGTCTCCACGCTCGTCGCGGTGGCGCTGAAGCCGCTCCATGCGCTGGGCAAGGCACGGCGCGCGGTCGTCACCGGCTTCCAGGCCGTGGCCGGCGCGGGGAAGGAGGCGATGGACGAGCTCTGGGCGCAGACGCGCGGCGTCTATGTCAACGAGACGCCGCCGCCCGAGCAGTTCCCGAAGCAGATCGCCTTCAACCTGATCCCGCAGGTCGGCGACATCGGCGACGACGGCGTCACGCGCGACGAGGCCGGCATCGCGCTCGAGTTGCGCAAGCTGATCGACCCGGACCTCGTCGCGGTCGCATCCTGCTTGCGCGTGCCGGTCTTCATCGGCGACGCGGCGAGCGTGGTGGTCGAGTTCGAGCGGCCGGTCGCCGAGAAAGACGCCTGGGCCGCGCTGCGCGAGGCGCCCGGCGTGATCGTGATGGATCGCCGGGAGGAGGCGGGCTACGCGACGCCGGCCGAGGTCGCCGGCGAGGATGCGGTCTATGTCAGCCGGCTGCGCCGCGACACGACGGTGCCGCACGGTCTGGCTTTCTGGTGCGCGACCGACACGTTGCGCAAGGGCGGCGCGCTGAACGCCGTGCAGGTGGCCGAGGAGCTGGTGCGGCTGAAGCTGGTGGAGTGAGCGGCGTCAGCGCGCGATCTCGAGGGACTCGGCCAAGAGCGAAAGGATCGGGCCGCCCATCCCGGCGTCCTCGGCGAAGCGCGCGCGGATCCGCTCGGCAGGGCCGAGGATCATCACGCCCTGCCGCACCTCGCCGCCGGCGAGGAACTGCCGGGCGAGCGTGAGGCAGCGGCGGGCGAGGTCGTCGGGCGGCAGGAGGGTGGTGGGCTCGAAGCGGATCTCCCGCCCGATGAAGGGGCGCAGGCCCCGCGTCGCGAAGCCGACGGCGCCGCGCGCCGGCCCGCGCCGCGGCTCCAGCGAGACCCAGATGGGCAGCGCGAGCGGCAGCCGCGCCTCGGCGACGAAGGTCGGCACGGGCCAGAGCGCGCCGGACGACGTCCATGCCACGCCGAGCGCCGCGTCGCCGGCGACCCCGG
>NZ_JAKJIB010000480.1 GCF_021864505.1 Falsiroseomonas oryziterrae | reverse complement strand
TGACGGAGGTGGAGGTGCCGCTCGCGCCGCGGCGCGACTGGCGCGATGCGGTGGTCGCCTTCGGCGACTTCATGGATTGCGCGCGCGCCGGCGACGCGCTGGCGCGGCGAAGATCGGCGTGCGCGGCATGGCACGGCATTCCCGGACTGTCCCGGCGGCGAGCCTATCCCGTGCGCGCCCTGCGATGGAACGGTGTCGTCACGGTCGCGGGGTGCCTTGGTGCCCCGCGCGCTCCGGGTCTAGCCTTCGCGGCAACGATCACCGAGGACACGCCATGACCCCGCCCGACCGCCTCCGCGCGCTGCTCGCGCAGCCCGGCCTGATCGTGATGCCCGCGGTCTGGGACGGCATCAGCGCGAAGCTCGCGGCGGAAGCCGGCTACGGGACGGCCTTCCTCTCGGGGTCCTGCGTCGCGGCGAGCCGGCTCGGCGGGCCGGATCTCGACCTCGTCTCCTTCGGCGAGATGTTCGACAGCTTCACCATGGTGCGCAACGCCGCGCCGGACACGCTGGTGCTGGCCGATGGCGACCACGGCTACGGCAATGCGATGAACGTGCAGCGCACGGTGCAGGCCTATGGCCGCGCGGGTGCGGCGGCGGTGCTGATCGAGGACAAGATCACCCCGCGCGCGCTGACCGCCGCCGGCAAGCCCTGCCTGCCGCGGGAGGAGGCGCGGATGAAGATCCGCGCGGCGGTCGAGGCGGCGAAGGAGTCGGGCGTGCTGGTGCTGGCGCGCACCGATTGCCGGCCGACGCAGGGCATCGACGAGGCCGTCGCGCGCATCGCGCTGTTCGCCGAGGAAGGTGCCGACATCCTCTTCCTCGACAGCCCGGCCGACGAGGACGAGATCCGGCGCGGCATCGCGGCGGCGGGCGGCAAGCCGTGCTTCTGCGTCCTCTCGCCCGGCGCGCCGCGCGCCACACCCTCCCGCACCGAGGCCGAGGCGCTGGGCTACCGCATCGCGACCTACCCGACCGGCATGCTGTCGCCGGCGATCGCCGGGATGAAGGCCGGGCTCGCCGCGCTACTGCGCGGCGAGGCGGAGGCGAGCGCGGCGCTGCCGCCGGCCGAGCTGCGCGAGACGCTCGGCTACGGCAGCTACGACCGCGCGGCGAAGCGCTTCATCGTGCCGGGCTGAGAGCCGCCGGCTACTCTGCCACCTTTTCCCAGCCCGGGCCGGGATTGAAGGCGGTGATGCCGGCGGCCAGCCGTGCGGTGTCGGGGCCGAGATTGGCCTGCCAGACATCGCCATGGTGGCTGATCATGAAGGTCATGATGCCGGTGGAGCCGTGGCGGTAGGGTGTCGCGATCACCGCCCAGCCGCCGATCATCCGCCCGTTCACCACGTAGTCGAAGGCGCCGCCGGGCGCGTCCGGGCCCTGCCGCTCGAGGATGCGGAAGAGGTAGCCGTGGAAGGGCTGCGGCGCGTCGCCCTCGCGGCGCGGCGCATAGCCGCCGGCGCTCGCCACGGCGACGAAGGGGCCGAGCGGGCTCGGCGGCTCGCCCTGGGCGGTCGGCCAGAACAGCCCGTCGCGCTGCCCGGGTGTCGAGAAGAAGCGCCGCGCATAGGCGCGGAAGGCGCCCTGGCGGCCGGCGTCGCGCGCGTACTCGTCCTGCGCATCGCCGATGGCGCGCAGCGTCTCGATGGTGTCGAGCTCGTTGCGGCCGATGCGGCGGTCGATCACCTCCTGCCGCGCGGCGGCGGATTCGAAGCGCCACAGCCCGCCGCGCTGCACCAGCGGCAGGGCGAGCGGGAAGCCGTCGTTGCCGACCTGCAGCACGGCGCGGTCGGGTGCGGTGCGCACCACCTCGGCCTTCTCGGCATGCGCGGCCAGGAAGCGCTCGCGCGCGCGCTGGCGCGCGGCGGCGTCGGCATCGCGGATCAGCGGCATGTTCTCGCTGCCGATCACGCGTTGGATCTGGCGATCGCTGCGGGCCTGCAGCGCGGCGACGAGGGCGGCGAAACCCTCTTCCGGCGTGCGGAAGGCCTGCGGCGGCACCGGACGCGGTGCGTCCTGGGTTGCGCCGGGCGTGGCCTGCGGCGCCTGGGCGAAGGCGGGCGCGGCAAGGATCAGTGCTGCCGCGAGCATGGTCGTGGTCCGGATCATCGCACGCATCCTCAACGCCTCCCCCCCGCGGGCCCGCCACCGCCGCCTGCCGCGCGGGCACCTCC
>NZ_JAKJIB010000048.1 GCF_021864505.1 Falsiroseomonas oryziterrae | reverse complement strand
GCCCGGCCACCGCCGGCTCGCCCGGCTCAAGGCCCGCGGCCTGCAGCAGCGAACGGAGCGCGGCGTCCCCGGGGGCCGGATCGCGCGTGGCCAGACGGGCGCGCAGCGCGGCGGCCGGGTCGGGTCCGCGTGGCGCACCGGTGAAGAGCCAGAGCGCCTGGTCCTCCAAAGCGGGCACGCGGCCCGCCTCGAACAGGCGGTCGCGCAGCGCGATGCGGATCGGCTCCGCCTCGGCGACGAGCCGTGCCAGCGCGTCCTGCAGCGTGCCGGAAGGGGACTCGGCGACGACGCCGAGTGCCGCGTCCGCGGCCTCGTCCCAGGTCGGCGCGTCGTCGAGCAGGCGCAGCGCCGCGTCCTCGATCGCAACGCGGCCGGCGGCGGCGAGGTCGAGCAGCACTGCGCCGGCGAAGGCGAGATCGGCCGCGGCAGCGGCGCGGCCGCGCGTCTCCGCGGTGAGCAGCACCACCGCCTCGGCGAGCGGCGCGGCGGTCACTGCTGGGCGAGCGCCGCCGACCAGGGCGACATCAGGTCGGTGATGCCGGTGCGCGCGCCGTCCGGTCCGATGGCGATCAGGTTCGGGCAGGCGAAGTTGACCGGCAGCACGGCGTGCTCCACCAGCTCCACCGGGCCGGCGTCCTGCAGCGCCTCGAGCGTCGCGGCGGGCAGGCGGCGGTCGGCGGTCAGGCCTTCCGGTCCCGAGACGTCGATGCGCGGCGCATGGGCGGCGGCCTCGGGGTCCATGCCGAAGGCGGCGGTCATCGCCAGCATCTGGAACACCGCCGCCAGGATGCGCCGCCCGCCGGACGCGCCGAGCGCGATGGCCGGGACGCCCGCCGCGTCGGTCGCGATCACCGGCGACATGTTGCAGAGCGGGCGCTTGTTCGGGCCGATGGCGTTCGGCGTGCCGGGGCGCGGGTCGAACCACATCACGCCGTTGTTCATCAGCACGCCGGAGCGCGGCAGCACGACGCGGCTGCCCATGCTGGAGAGCAGCGTGGTGGTCATGGCGACCATCATGCCGCCGGCGTCGCAGACGGTGAGGTGGGTGGTGCAGGTGTCGCTGCCCTTCTCGGTCTCGCCCAGGCCCTCCAGGCGCTCGACATAGGCGAGCTGCATGGCGCGGGCGAAGGCGAGGTGCCAGGCGGGGCCCGGCGCGTGGCCGGACCAGTCCGCCTCCTCCATCAGCGCCGCGACGCGGCGGAAGGTCGGCGTGGCCGTGAGCCCGTTCGACAGGTGCAGCGTGCGGCCGCGCCACGGCACCGAGACGGCCGGCAGGATGCGCGCGCGGCATTGCGCGAGGTCCTCGGCGGAGAGCACGCCGCCCATCGCCGCCACGTCGGCCGCGATCGCCTGCGCGACCTCGCCTTCGTAGAAGTCGCGCAGCCCGGCGCGGGCAAGCCGCTCCAGCGTGTCGGGCAGCGCGCCGAGCCGGAAGAAGCCGGGCGTGCCCTGGTACGGCGCGACGGGTGGCAGGCCACCGGGCAGGTAGATGCGCGCCGATTCCGGATAGAGGCGCAGCGTGGACGCCGCATTGGCGACCTTCAGCGTGGTGAACCAGTCCTGCGCCAGGCCGCGCTTCGCCAGCGCGACGGCGGGCGCGAGCACGTCGGCGATCGGCAGCTTCCCATGCGCCTCGTGCAGCGCGGCGTAGCCCGCGACGGCCGACGGGATGGCGAAGGATAGCGGCCCGTGGATGTTGCGGTCGCCCTCCACCTCCGGCCAGGCGAAGAGATCCTGCTTCATCCGGCCCGTCATCGGGAAGGCGGCCGGATCGAGCCGGCCCGGCGAGACGGGGCCGAAATCCAAGGTGCGCGCCGGGATGCCCGGCCCGGCCACCTGGGCGAAGCCGATGCCGCCGAGGCCCGAGTTCCAGGGCTCGGTCGTGGCCAGCGCGAAGGCCATGGCGACGGCGGCGTCGGCCGCGTTGCCGCCGGCGTCGAGGATGGCGAGCCCGGCCTCGGCCGCGGCGCGCGACTGGCTCGCGACGACGCCACGCCGCCCGCGTGCGGCGGGCTTGGCGACGTGCCAGTGCTGCGTGGTGTGGGGCGGCGGGGTGTAGGTCAGGGGCATGCGCCGATCATGCGACGGCGCGGCGGGGATGCCTATCCGCGGCGGGCGCGGCGCTCGGCGATCGCGCCCTCGAAGTCGAAGCGCTCGTGCCAGGCGAGATGGGCGTCGAGCGCGGCCTGCGCGGCCGCCGCGTCGCCATCCGCCAAGGCGTCGAGCAGGCGGCGGTACTCGCCCGCGATGGCGGGCGCCGAGCGCTCGCCCTGGGCCAACCCGAGCACCACCGCGAGCTGGCGGGCAAGGCCCGACCAGATGCCATGCAGCACGCTGTTGCCGGAGATGCGGCAGAGCTCGCCATGCACGGCGATGTCGGCGGCTACGATGGCGGCCGGGTCGCCGCCGGACAGCGCGATCTCGTGCAGCGCGGCGGCGCGGCGGGCCGGCGCGATTCGCGCCTCGCCGGCGCCGGCGGCCACGATTTCCCGCAGCGCAAGCGACTCGAGGGCGGCGCGCACCCGGGTCATTTCGGCCACGGCGCGGTTGGTCACCTGCATCAGCCGCATGCCCTTGTAGGGCGTGCTGACGACGATGCCCTGGGATTCGAGCAGGCGAAGCGCCTCGCGCACCGGGACGCGGCTGATGCCAAGGTCGCGGGCGATCTCGGCTTCCACCAGGCGATCGCCAGGCAGGAAGGCACCGCGCGCCGCGGCGGCGACAACGGCCTCGGCCGCCTGCTCCACCATGGTGCGCGGCTGCACCGGCGCGAGGCGCCGGACGGGGGCGTCTTCGAGCGGCGGCGCCTCGGGCGCCGTCACGGGGGGAGGGGTCACTGGTCGATCCCGAGCTTGTGAGCAACCTAGAAGTGAAACGCTTGGTCACAAAGCCCTGTGTGGCCCTGGGACGACACCTGTGTGCGAAGTGTGACACACGCGCCACGGTTGGCCGTTTCGGGCAAGTGAGACACCTGCTGGTTGCCGTCTCTGGCCGAGGATTGCGGCGCCGCTGCCGCGCGCCGCACCGCATCGCACCCGTCCCCTTCGCGGCCGTGGTCGGCCGCCGCCTCGCCCCCTTGCCTGCCGCGGCAATTGCGCCCAAACCGCGCCGCGCCGCGGCGAACCTGTGCCGCGGCCCCAATCAGGAGTGACTGACGTGGCTGGTACCGTCCGGATCGGCGGCCTCGGCGTGGCCGCCGCCCTGCGCGATTTCATCGAGACCGAGGCATTGCCGGGCACCGGCGTCGATCCGGCGCGCTTCTGGGCCTCGCTCGAGGCGATCCTGCGCGACTGGGCGCCACGCAACGCGGAACTGCTGGCCAAGCGCGACGCCCTGCAGGCCAAGATCGACGCCTGGCACCGCGCCAACCCGGCGCGGCCGGTGGACGCGGCCGCCTACAAGGCGTTCCTGACCGAGATCGGCTATCTGCTGCCCGAGCCCGAGGATTTCCACGTCGGCACCACCGATGTTGACGCCGAGATCGCGCATGTCGCCGGGCCGCAGCTGGTCGTGCCGGTCAGCAACGCCCGCTACGCGCTGAACGCCGCCAATGCGCGCTGGGGCAGCCTGTACGATGCGCTCTACGGCACCGACGCGATCCCGGAGACGGACGGCGCGGAGAAGGGCAAGGGCTACAATCCGAAGCGCGGCGCCAAGGTGATCGCCTTTGCCCGGGATGTGCTGAACAGGGCTGCGCCGCTGGCGGGCGGCGTGAGTCACGCGGAAGCCACCGGCTACGCGATCGAGAACGGCGCGCTGGCGGTGACGTTGAAGGACGGCCGCACGGTCGGGCTGGCGCGGCCGGGGCAGTGCGTCGGCTACCAGGGCGATGCCTGGGCGCCGAACGCCATCCTGCTGGTGAATCACGGCCTGCACCTCGAGATCCGCGTCGACCGCACCAGCGCGATCGGCAAGGACGACCCGGCGGGCATCGCCGACCTGGTGCTGGAATCGGCGCTGACGACGATCCAGGACTGCGAGGATTCCGTCGCCGCGGTGGACGCCGCCGACAAGGTGCTGGTGTATCGGAACTGGCTCGGCCTGATGAAGGGCGACCTGACGGCGGAGCTGGAGAAGGGCGGGAAGACCATCACCCGGCGGCTCAATGCCGACCGCAGCTACAAGACGCCGGCCGGCGGCTCCGTCACGCTGCATGGGCGGTCGGTGATGCTGGTGCGCAATGTCGGCCACCACATGATGACGGACGCCGTCACGCTCGACGGGGCCGAGACGCCGGAGACGGTGCTGGACGCGATGGTGACGGTCGCCATCGCCCTGCACGACATCCGCGGCAAGCGGATGAACAGCCGCGCCGGCAGCGTCTACATCGTGAAGCCCAAGATGCACGGGCCGGAGGAGGTCGCGGCCGCCGACGCGCTCTTCGCCAAGGTGGAGGACGCGCTCGGCCTGAAGCGCGCCACCCTCAAGATGGGCATCATGGACGAGGAGCGCCGCACGACGGTGAACCTCAAGGCCTGCATCAAGGCGGCGAAGGACCGCGTGGTGTTCATCAACACCGGCTTCCTGGATCGCACCGGCGACGAGATCCACACCTCGATGGAGGCCGGCGCCGTGGTTCGCAAGAACGACATGAAGGGCCTGCCCTGGATCAAGGCCTATGAGGACTGGAACGTCGATGTCGGCCTGGCCTGCGGGCTGCGCGGCCGCGCGCAGATCGGCAAGGGCATGTGGGCGATGCCCGACATGATGGCCGAGATGCTGAAGCAGAAGGTCGGCCATCCGAAGGCCGGCGCGAACACCGCCTGGGTGCCGTCCCCCACCGCGGCCACGCTGCACGCGCTGCACTACCACGAGGTCGACGTCGCGGCGCGGCAGGCGGAGATCGCCGCCGGCGGGCGCCGCGCGAAGCTCGACGACATCCTGAGCGTGCCGCTCGCCGGGAACACCAACTGGGCGCCGGCCGACGTGCAGGCCGAACTCGACAACAACGCGCAGGGCATCCTGGGCTATGTCGTGCGGTGGGTGGACCAAGGCGTCGGCTGCTCCAAGGTGCCGGACATCAACGATGTCGGGCTGATGGAGGACCGAGCGACGCTCCGCATCTCCTCTCAGCACATCGCCAACTGGCTGCGCCACGGCATCTGCTCGAAGGAGCAGGTGATGGAGACGATGAAGCGCATGGCCGCGGTGGTGGACCGCCAGAACGCCGGCGACCCGGCCTATGTGCCGATGGCGCCCGGGTTCGACGGCGCCGCCTTCAAGGCCGCCTGCGACCTGGTCTTCGAGGGCGCGGCGCAGCCGAACGGCTACACCGAGTTCGTGCTGCACCGCCGGCGCCGCGAGGCGAAGGCGGCCTGAGCATGGCGGAACGGCTCCGCTCTCCCGCCTTGCCGGAGACGGAGCCGGATGCCGCAACGCGCGCCGAGCGGCTGGCGCGGGAGCTGGACGCGGCGTTTCAGGCGCGCGCGCGGCTCTACTGGCACCTGTATGTCACGCTGCGCGAGGCGCTGGGCGAGGCGGAGGCGGAGCGGCTGCTAGGCCTTGCGATCGAACGCACCGGCGCCGAGGCGGGCAGCCGCATTTTCGCCGGCGCCGAAAGCGCGGCGCCGATGGAAGTCGCCGCGCGCTTCCTGACGGTGGCGAGCCCCGACTGGGGCCGCCTCTTCCCGCATGAGGTGGAGCGCGACGGCGGCGACGTGACGGTGCGCGTCCTGCGCTGCCCGCTGAAGGACGCCTGGATCGCGGATGGACGTTCGTCAGTGGAGGTCGCGACGCTCTGCCGGATCGCGGGCCGCGCGGACCACGGCGTCTTCGGCGCCTCCGGCTGCGCCTTCGCGGCAGAGACCTGGGCACCGGGTCGCGAGGGCTGCTGCGTGCTGCGCTTCCGCGCCGAGACGTCCTGAGCCGGCGCGTCCGCGAACTGCGCCGGCGAGGGTCGCCTTCATGTTCCAATCGGCTCCCCGGGGGCGGAGCCAGCCGCATCGCTAACGCCCGACCCGCGCCAGCACCTCCGCGCGCAGGAAGCGCTCCACCAGCAGCATGAAGAGGACGCTCGGCACCAGCAGGATCAGCGCGGTGATCGCCGCGATCTGCATGTTGCCGCCGGCCGCCGCGCTGAACAGCAGGAGCGGCAGGGTGCGGACCTCCGGCGCGCCGACGAAGTAGGTCGCGGTGAACTCGTCGAGCGATTCGAGGAAGACGAAGATGGCCGACGCCGCGATGCCGGGTGCGGCCAGCGGCAGCGTCACCGTGCGGAAGGCGGTGAAGCCGGAGGCGCCGATGTTGCGCGCCGCGAGTTCGAGGTCGTCGTCGATCGCGGCGAAGGCGGCGGTGGCGATCCAGATCGAATAGACCAGGCCATGCGCGGCGTGCACCAGCACGACGCCCATCACCGTGCCGTTCAGGTCGAAGGTGAAGAAGATCCGCGCGACGTTGATGTAGACCGGCAGGTTGGGGAAGGCCTGCGGCAGCAGGAAGACCAGCAGGATCAGCGCGCGCCAGCGCAGCCGCGCCTTGGCCAGGGCCCAGGCCGCCGGGATCGAGACGCCGAGGCAGAGCAGCGTGGTGAGCGAGGCGATCCAGATGGACAGCCACAGGCTCTCCATCGCCTGGCCCTCCGGGCGGAAGACGCGTTCCCAGAAGCGGAAGCCGTACTGGCTCGGCAGCCGGTTCGGCCAGAACCAGGCCTCCGCCACGGACCACAGCACCAGGTTCACCAGCGGCCCGAAGACGAAGAAGGCGAAGGCCGCGAGCAGGATGGCGCGCGGCAGCCACCAGGCGACATTGGCGCGCGCCATCATCGCGCGGCCTCGCGCGCGCTCTGCCGCAGCCAGGCCCAGGCCACCAGCCCGCTCGCGATGCAGGCGACGAGCCCCAGCGCATTTGCCGTGCCGTAGTCGCCGAGCGCGTTGATCCGCCAGGCCATCGCCACCGTCAGCATGGTCGGCGACTGGCCGCTGATCATCAGCGGCACGGACAGCACCGACATCATGGTGACGAAGGACAGCACCAGCGCGACCATGATGTTCCGCGCAACCTGCGGGATCACGATGCCGAGCAGGATGCGCATGCGGCTTGCGCCCAGGTTCTGCGCCGCCTCGATCCCGGCGCGGTCCAGCGCGGCCATGGCGCCGGCGACCAGCAGCGTCGCGAAGGGCAGCTGCTTCCAGACGAAGGTGATGACGATGCCGCGCCAGTCGAGGAAGCTCTGCGCCCACTCCGGCGGCATCAGCCCGATCCAGATCAGCGTGTTGTTCATCAGCCCGTTCTGGCCGATGAAGCCGCGCATCGCCTGCGCGGCGACGATGAAGGGAATGAATAGCGGCCAGCGGTACATCGCCGCCAGGATCCGCCGCGCCTTGGCGTTGCGGCCGAGCGTCAGGTAGCCGCCGATCGCGATGGCGCCGAGCCCGATCAGCGCGGTGGAGGCGGCGACGATCAGCAGCGTGAAGAGCAGGTCGGTGCGGTAGAGACCGAAGGCGCGCCCGAGGTTGTCGAGTGTCGGACCCTCATTCCCCTCGAAGGCGCCGACGACGGAGAAGCCGAGCGGCAGCACGAAGAAGGCGCCCACGACGAAGAGCGCGGGGGCGAGCAGGAGGTAGGGAAACAGGCTCGACGCTCCCGCCCCGGTGCGCGGGGCGGGAGCGGGGGTGGCGTCGCGCACGCTCAGTTCAGGACGACGCGCTCATAGGCCTCTTGGATCGCGCGCATGAAGTCGGCCTGCGGCATCGGCCGCGCGCCGCGCGCCAGCACGTCGGGCGGCACGTCGCGGAACAGGCGGTTCCAGGTCTGCTGGTCGAGATGCGCCTGCACATGCTGCGCGTCGATCCCAGGCAGCCAGTTGAAGCGGCGCACGATGCCCTCGGCCTGCACCGGCGGGCTCGTCGCCAGCTCGATGAAGCGCCGCGCCACGTCGGCATTCGCCGCGCGCGCCGGGATCACGTAGTACATCGGCTGGCCGGGCAGGCCGCTCTCGGGCAGCACGAGGCGCATGTTCGGGCTGAGGCGGCCTTCGGCCTGCCAAGTGTAGAACATGTCCATCCAGACCGGGCCCATGTCGATCTCGCCGCGGTTCAGCGCATCCAGCGTGCCGGCATTGCCGCCGGTGATCACGACGTTGCGGTTGAACTCGCGCAGCCGCTGCAGCGCCGGCGTCAGCGCGGCCACGGCTTCGGCGTCGAAGGGCCCTTCGATCAGGCGGCGCTGGTCGGGACCGAAGGCATAGGCCCAGCCGAAGACGAAGCCCACGCCAGACATGCCGCCGCGGATGCCGTTGTAGCCGAAGCGGCGCGGGTTCTGCCGCGCCCATTGCTCCAGCGCCTCGAAGCTGGTCGGCGGATTCGGCACGCGGGCCGGGTTGAAGGCGATCGCGACCTGGCTGTTGAACATCGGCATCACGAAGCCGTCGACGTTCTGCCCGAGCGCGTTGCGCGTCACCGCGCTGGTCGCGAGGTTGCCGGTGGCGGCCTGCTCGCGGAAGCGCGCCAGCAGCCCTTCGGCCACCATGCGGCCGGCCATGTTCTGGTGCACGACGGCGACGTCCACGTCCACGGATTGCGCATTGGCGCGCCGCTGCGCCTCGAGCCGTTCCCAGATCCGCTGGCTGCCGGCGTCGCCCGGCCCGGTGCCGATGGCGCGCACCGTCACGCCCGGGTTCTGCCGCTGGAAGAGCGGGCCGAGATAGTCGGTGATGTAGTCCACCATGTTCTGGTCGCCCGCGGTCAGCACGTTGAGCGTGACGCGCTGCTGGGCATGGGCGGGCAGGGCGCCGGCGCCGGCGATCGCGGCGGTGGCGAGAAGCAGGCTGCGACGATCCATGATGACCTCCCTTGTGGTTCGGGCCGGTTCCTATCCGGCCTCGGCGTAGCTTTCGTGACTCTCGCGTGACGGCGCCGTTGCGCCGAATAGGTGCGCGGCCTCTCGCGGGATACCGAGCCGCACCGCGGTTTCGGCCTCCAGACGCTCCGGCACGTCCACCAGCGCTTCGGCCTCGTCGACGCGGATCGTGGCGCGCCAGCGGCCGCCGGCATAGGCGCAGAAGGCGACCGTACCCTCGAAGACGGGCCCGTCGAGCGTTTCCCCCGGCGCCAGCACCCGGCCTTCCTCGGGGCGGAACATCACCACGCCGTCGCCGAGCGGCAGGCGGTTTGTCGCACCGAGGAAGTCGGCGACATAGGCGTTGGCGGGGCGGCGCCAGAGCTCCTCCGGCGGGCCGACCTGCGCGATCCGGCCCTCCTCCAGCACCACGATCCGGTCCGCGAGGATCATCGCCTCCTCCCGGTCGTGGGTGACGTGGATCGCGGTGATGCCGAGCGATTGCTGCAGCGTGCGCAGCTCGTGCCGCACGCCTTCGCGCACCCGCGCGTCGAGGTTCGACATCGGCTCGTCGAGCAGCAGGATCTCCGGGTCCACCGCCAGCGCGCGCCCCATCGCGACGCGCTGCCGCTGGCCGCCCGAGAGCTGGGCCGGCAGGCGCTGCCCAAGCCCCTCCAGCCGCAGCAGCCGCAGCATCTCCTCGACGCGGGCGGCGATGCGCGCCTTGTCCCAGCCCCGGACGGCCAGCCCGTAGCCGATGGTCTTGGCGACGTTCATGTGCGGCCAGAGCGCGTAGGACTGGAACACCATCGCCGCGCCGCGGCGCTCGGGAGGCTCGCGGGTGATGTCGCGTCCGCCCGCGGTGATGCGCCCGGCACTTGGCGCCACGAAGCCGGCGATGCTGCGCAGCAGCGTCGTCTTGCCGCAGCCCGAGGGGCCGAGCAGCGCCACGAACTCGCCCGCGCCGACGGCCAGCGAGACCTCGTGCAGCACCTGCGTCCGGCCATAGGCGACGGCCAGCCCCTGGATCCCGAGCGGCGTGCCGCGTGGTTGCGTTTCCATCCCGGCGGAAACGCTAGCCCTGGCCGCCGCCGTCGGGAAGCGGCGATCTCAGTCCGCGAACTCGCCGGCGGCCTGGATGATCGGGCGCCAGCGCGCGACCTCGCTCGCCAGCAGGTCGCGCAGCGCCTCCGGCGTGCCAGTGGCGGCCGGTTCCGGCGCGGTGCCGAGTTCGTTGAGGCGCTGCACCACGCGCGGATCCGCGAGCGCCACGCGCAGCGCGCGGTTCAGCCGGTCGATCACGGGCCGCGGCGTGCCGGCCGGCGCGAACAGCGCCTGCCAGATCGAGAGCTGGAAGTCCGGCATCCCGGCTTCCGCCGTCGTCGGCACCTCCGGCATGGTCGGGAGGCGCTGCGGCGCGGCCAGCGCGAAGGCCTTCACCGACCGCCCCTGCACCTGTCCGAGCGCCGAGGTCGTCTGGTCGCAGTAGAGGTCGATGCGGCCCGAGTTCAGCTCCGGGAAGACCTCGCCCGAACTGCGGAACGGCACGGTGGTGACCTGCACGCGCAGCGCCGCCTGCATCAGCATCGCGCAGAGCTGCGAGGAGGAGCCGAGCCCGGCATGCGCCAGGTTCACCCGCGCGCCGCCGCTGCGCATGAACTCCGTCATATCAGCCAGCGTGTTGCCCGGGAAGTTCGGCCGCCCGATCCAGACCATCGGGTTGCGGTTCATGATGCCGATCGGCTCGAAGTCGCGCACCGGGTCCCAGGCGAGGCGCCGGTAGAGCGTCGGCGCGGTGGACATGCCGATGTTGTGCATCAGGATGCGGTAGCCGTCGGGGCGCGCCTGGGCCGCGCGTCCGACGCCGATCGTGCCGCCGGCGCCCGGGATGTTCTCGATCACGATGGGCTGGCCGAGGTCGCGTCCCATCACCTCGCCGATCGTGCGCGCCACGCCGTCGATCGGGCCCGGAGCGAAGGGGATGATCATGGTGATCGGCTGGGTCGGCCAGGCCTGGCCCTGGGCGAGGGCGGGTGAGGCCAGCGCGGCAGCGGCGGCGGCGAGCAGGGTGCGTCGGAACATCGTCCACTCCTTCCAGATCAGCCGCCGCGCAGCACGAGCGCGGCCAGCACCACGAGCACGATCGGGTATTCGAGACGCAGCCAGGCGCGGTCGCGCGCCAGGGTGAAGACGACGCCGGCGAGCACGGCCAGCGCGAGCGCCGCGCCGATGCCGCGCAGCGACGGGACCAGCAGCAGCAGCGCTGACGCGGCCTCCGCCACGCCGACGGCGATGCGCAGCGCGGGCAGATAGCCCCAGCGGTCGAATTCGGCCCGGATGAAGCCCGGCGCCGCGAGGTTCAGCGCCGCGCCCACCGCCATGGCGGCGGCCAGCAGCAGCGGGATGACCTCGGCGGCGCTCACGCGGGCCGATAGGCGGCGACGATGTCCACCTCGACGCGCGCGCCGGGCGTCGAGAGCTGGTTCACGCAGACCGTCGTGCTGACCGGCCGCCAGCCGCCGAAGTAGCGGCCCTGCACGGCGTTCAGCCCGTCCTGGTCGCGCATGTCGGTGAGGTAGCGCGTCACCTTCACCACGTCGGTCCAGGTCAGCCCCTCATGCGCCAGGATCGCGCCGAGCGTGTCGAAGACGCGCTGGCACTGCTCCTCGATGCGGACCGGGTGCTGGTGCTCCTCGTCGCGATGCGGGTGATGGTGGTAGAGCGGCGATGGCGTCGCCCCGGAGATGTAGAGCAGGTCGCCGCCGCCCTTCACCCGCATCGCGGGCGCATAGGGCATGTCGGCCTGCCGCTCCGGCTGGGTCTGGATCTCCCCGAGCCGCGGGTTGGTGGGGGAGGTCCGGAAGGGTGCCGTCATGGTCATGTCCTCTACGGGCACGATCCGGGCAAACTATCTTTACGTCAAGAATTTTCGCGGCGAGGGAAATTGGCGGACGACATCGTGGACAGCCTGGTCGCGGCGTGGCGGACGGCCCGGCCGGGGCTCGACCCCTCGCATCTGGAGGTGCTCGGCCGGGTGTCCCGGATCGAGGCGCAGGTGCGTCGCCGGGTGGAGGCGTGGCTCGCGCCCCATGACCTGACCTGGGACATGTTCGACCTGCTCGCGACGCTGCTGCGGGCGCCGGACCACGCCATGCGGCCCGGCGAGTTGTCGCGGTGGTGCCTGCTGTCCTCCGGCGCCATGACGAAGCGGATCGACCGGCTGGTGGCCGGGGGGTTTGCGGTGCGTGAGCCGGATCCGGCGGATCGCCGGGCGCAACTGGTGCGGCTGACGGCGGCCGGCCTGGCGCGGGCCGAGGCGGTGGTGCCGGTGCACTTCGCGCAGGCGCGCGAGGTGCTGTCCGCCCTCGACCCCGCCGAGCAGGCGGCCTTCGCGCGGCTCGCCCGCAAGCTGCTGCATGGGCTGGGCGCCGACGATTCCGGTGGACCGGAGGCCGGATCGGCGACAGGATAGAATTCCTGTGTCGGCGGGTCCAGGCCCGCCGGCGGTGCTCTTTCAGGTTGTGCATCCGTCTCCTTGGCCGCCACCCTCACGGGACCGGGCAATTTGTCCGAAACCGCCCAGCGCGCCGGACGCGGGACATTGTCCGAAGGCGTCCCGCGGCGCGGTCGCGTAAAGCGCCAAAGCGCCAAAGCGGCTTTACCGCCCCACCCCTCGCCGCGCGCCCCCGCCCGGACTACCTTCCGCCCCCATGCGTTACGTCTCCACCCGCGGCGAAGCCGCCCCCCGCGACTTCGAGGGCGTGCTCCTCGCCGGCCTTGCCGAGGATGGCGGGCTCTTCGTCCCCGAGACCTGGCCGGTCCTCACCGCCGCCGACTGGCGCGCGCTGCGCGGCCTGCCCTATCCCGAGCTCGCCACCCGCATCCTGGCGCTGTTCACCGGCGGCCAGCCGGACGCGGCCGCGCTGCGGCCGCTGCTGGCGGAGGCCTATGCCGGCTTCGGCCACCGCGCGGTCTGCCCGCTGGTCCAGCTCGACAACCGGGTCTTCGCGCTGGAGCTCTTCCACGGGCCGACGCTCGCCTTCAAGGACATGGCGATGCAGGCGCTCGGGCGCCTGTTCGACGTGACGCTGGCCCGGCGCGGGGAGCGCGTGACGATCGTCGGCGCGACCTCCGGCGACACCGGCTCCGCCGCCATCGAGGCCTGCCGCGACCGCAGCGCGGTGGACATCGTCATCCTCCACCCGGAAGGTCGCACCAGCGAGGTGCAGCGGCGGCAGATGACGACCGTGCTGTCGCCCAACGTCGCGAACCTGGCGCTGGCGGGCTCCTTCGACGACTGCCAGGACCTGGTGAAGGCGATGTTCGCCGACGCGCCCTTCCGCGACGAGATGCGGCTGGCGGCGGTGAACTCCATCAACTGGGCCCGCGTCGCGCTGCAGATCCCCTATTACGTCTCCGCAGCGCTCTCGCTCGGCGCGCCGGACCGCGAGGTCGCCTTCGCCGTGCCGACCGGCAATTTCGGCAACGTGCTGGCCGCCTGGGCGGCGCGGCGGATGGGCCTGCCGATCGCGCAGCTCATCGTGGCGTCGAACCGCAACGACATCCTGGTGCGCTTCCTGTCGAACAACGACATGACGGTGCGCGCGGTGGAGCCCTCGCTTTCCCCGTCCATGGACATCCAGGTCAGCTCCAACTTCGAACGCCTGCTGTTCGAGCTGCTGCACCGCGACGCGCTGGCGACCTCCGTTACCATGCGCCGCTTCCGCACCGAGGGACGCATGCCCGTCACCGACGATGCGTGGCGCGAGGCGACGCAGATCTTTCGCGGCTTCGCGCTGGACGACGAAGGGACGCTGGCGGAGATCGCGCGCCTGCACCGCGACTGCGGCTACCTGGCCGACCCGCACACCGCGATCGGCACCGCCGCCGCGCTGGCCGTGCCGCCGTCGGACCCGGCCATCCCCGTGGTGGTCGCCGCCACCGCGCATCCGGCGAAGTTCCCCGATGCCGTGCGCCGCGCGACCGGCATCTCGCCCCCGCTGCCGGCGCGGCTGGCCGACCTATATGAGAGGCCCGAACGCCTCACCCGCCTGCCCGCCGAGCTCGACGCCGTCGAGAGCTTCGTGCGGGCCCACGCGCGCCGTAACGCCGCGTGATCCAAGGACAGACATGACAGACGCGATCAAGCTCACTCGCCTGCCCTCCGGTCTCACCGTCGTCACGGAGAAGATGCCCCGCGTCGAGACCGTCTCGATCGGCGCCTATGTGGATGCCGGCGCGCGGCACGAGACGGCGGCGGAGAACGGCGTCTCCCACTTTCTCGAGCACATGGCCTTCAAGGGCACGGCGACCCGCGACGCCGCCGCCATCGCGCGCGAGATCGAGAATGTCGGCGGCCACATCAACGCCTACACGTCCCGGGAAAACACCGCCTTCTACTGCAAGGTGCTGAAGGAGGATGCCGGGCTGGCGGCCGACATCATCGGCGACATCCTCTGCCACTCCGCCTTCGCGCCGGAGGAGGTGGAGCGCGAGCGCGGCGTGATCCTGCAGGAGATCGGCCAGGCGAACGACACGCCGGACGACATCGTCTTCGATCATTTCCAGGCCACCGCCTACAACGCGCAGGCCATGGGCCGCCCGGTGCTCGGCACCGAGGAGACGATCAAGGCGATGAGCCGCGAGGCGCTGACCGGCTACATGACGCGCCACTATGGCGGCCGGCGCATGATCGTCGCCGCCGCCGGTGCGATCGAGCATGACGACGTGCTCGCGATGGTCGGCAAGCACTTCGCTGACCTGCCCGACGCGGTGCCCGCGGATGCCGAGGCCGCCCGCTACACCGGCGGCGAGTTCCGCGAGGAGCGCGATCTCGACCAGGTGCATCTCGTGCTCGGCTTCCCGGCCGTGCCGGCGACCGATCCCGCCAACATGACGACGCAGGTGCTCTCGACGCTGCTCGGCGGCGGGATGTCGTCGCGGCTGTTCCAGGAGATCCGCGAGAAGCGCGGCTTGGTCTACTCGGTCTATTCCTTCGTCTCGCCCTTCCAGGATGCCGGGCTCTTCACGATCTACGCCGGCACCGGCGAGGACCAGGCGGAGGAACTGGTGCCCGTGGCGCTCGAGGAACTGCGCCGCGTGCAGAAGGACGTGACGGAGGAGGAGCTGGCGCGGGCCAAGGCGCAGCTCCGCGCCTCGCTGCTCATGTCGCTGGAATCGACCGGCAGCCGCTGCGAGCAGCTGGCGCGCCAGCTGCAGGTGCATGGCCGCATCATCCCGGTGGAGGAGACCAAGGCGAAGATCGCGGCCGTGACGGTGGAGCAGGTGCAGGCGCTCGCCGCGCGCATGTTCCGCGCCGCGCCGACGCTGGCCGCGCTCGGCCCGGCGGGGAAGGTGCCGTCGCTGCCGGTGATTGCCGAGAAGCTCGCCGCGTAAACAATTCGATGACCCCCACCCCGACCCTCCCCCGCTTGGCGGGAGAGGGTGCCTGAGCAAAGCGAAGGCGGGTGGCGGTTCGCCCTGAGCCGTACCCGGACTCACATCGCGCCAGAGGCCCCAAGATGAACGACCTCGACCGCCTCTCCTCCCTCGTCGCCGCGGCGAAGCGCGCCGGCGCCGATGCAGCGGATGCGCTGCTCGTGCAGAACGCCTCGCTGTCGGTGTCGCGCCGGCTCGGCAAGATCGAGCAGCTGGAGCGGTCGGAAGGGTTCGACCTCGGCCTGCGCGTCTTCCTGGGCAACCGGCAGGCGATCGTCTCCTCCACCGATCCCGACCCGAAGGGTTTTCCCGCGTTGGCCGAGCGCGCGGTCGCGATGGCGCGCGTGGTGCCCGAGGATCCGTATGGCGGGCTGCCCGACAGCTTCGACCCGCCGCGCGATGCCGGGCCGCTCGACCTGATCGACGCGACCGAGCCGACGGCCGAAGAGCTGATCGCGCGCGCCGCGGCGGCCGAGGACAGCGCGCTCGCCGTGAAGGGAATCACAAACAGCGAGGGCGCGGATGCCGGCTGGGGCCGCGTGCGCATCGCGCTCGTCATGTCGAACGGCTTCGCCGGCGGCTTCGCGCGCAGCTCGCACAGCCTGTCCTGCACCGCGCTCGCTGGCACGGGCACGGGGATGGAGCGGGACTACGAATGGTCCTCCACCGTGCATCTCGCCGATCTCGGCGACCCTGCGGAGATCGGCCGCAAGGCGGCGGAGAAGGCGCTGCGCCGGCTCAACCCGGTGCGCGCGAAGACGGGGCGGATCCCGGTCGTCTATGACCCGCGCGTGTCCTCCTCGCTGCTCGGGCACCTGACGGGCGCGGCGAATGGCGCGAGCGTGGCGCGCGGCACGTCGTTCCTGCGCGAGCATCTCGGCAAGCAGGTGCTGCCGAAGGGCATGACGGTGCGCGACGACCCGATGCGGCCACGCGGCTTGCGGTCCCGCCCCTTCGACGGTGAGGGCATGGCGGGCGCGCCGCGCGCCATCGTGGAGGACGGCGTGCTGACGACCTGGATCCTCGACTGGCGCTCCGCGCGCCAGCTCGGAATGCGCAGCACGGGGCACGCCAGCCGCGGCACCGGCGGCCCGCCGGGGCCCGCGACGACCAATCTGTGGCTGGAGCCCGGCGCGATGACGCCGGCGCAGCTGATGGCCGACATCGCCGAAGGGCTCTACGTGCACGAGATGATCGGCATGGGCATCAACGGCGTGACCGGCGACTACAGCCGCGGCGCGACGGGCTTCATGATCCGCAACGGGCAGCTCGCCGAGCCGGTGGCGGAGATCACCATCGCCGGCAACCTGAAGGACATGTTCCTGAACATGACCGCGGCGAACGACCTCGAGTTCCGCCGCGGCACCGACGCGCCGACCATCCGCGTCGAGGGGATGACGCTCGCAGGGGCGTGATCTGATTCCCTCCCCCGTGAACGGGGGAGGGAGCTTCACTATTCCACCCTGATTTCCCTCACCTGGAACTGGTTGTCGGCGCGGTGCGTGACCTGCACGCCCTGCCGCACCGCCCAGGGGATCATCATGTGGTAGAGCGGGATGTGCCCGAGCTCGGCGTTGTGCAGCGCATGCGCCTCGCGCATCAGGGCCCGGCGGCGCTCGACATCCTGCTCTTCGTCGATGCGCGGCAGCATCGCGTCGAAGGCGGCGTTGGACCAGCCGCCGGCATTCCAGGTCGCGGCCCCGCCGATGCTGCGCGAGGCCATCACGGCGCGCAGCGTGTAGCTCGCATCGAAGGTCGGTACGCCCCAGCTCAGCATGTACATCATGGGCTCCTGCCGCCGGACGCGCTGGCTGAACACGGCGTTCGGGTGGATCGTCAGCTGCGCGCGAATGCCGACGCGCGTGAGCATCGCGGCGACGGCCTGGCACGCCTCGTCATAGGTGCCGACGGGGCAGTCCATCGGCACGGTGAAGCCGTTCGGATAGCCGGCCTCGGCCAGCAGAGCGCGAGCGCGTGCCGGGTCGTAGGGCGTGCGGCGGTCGGTCTCGCGCGACCAGCCGTTGACGAACTCGGTCCACATGCTGCCGGTCGGCACGCCCTGGCCGCGCAGCGTGGCGCGACGCAGCGCGTCCAGGTCCAGGGCGTGCGCGATCGCCTGGCGCACGCGCAAATCCTTCAGCGGGTTGCGGCCGCGCACGTCGCTGCCGGTGAGTTCCTCCACGTCCTGGCGCATGCCGATCCAGACGGTGCGGTTCTCCTGGCCTTCCAGGATGCGGAGCCGCTGGTCGCGCTGGATCCGCGCGACGTCCTGCACCGGCACGACATGCACGAAGTCCACCTCGCCCGAGAGAAGGGCCGCGACGCGCGTCGCATCCGAGGTGAGGGTGATGTGGTGGTACTCGGTGACATTGCCGCGCGTCTGCGTCGCGCCGTTCTGGTAGCCCCACCAATTCGGGTGGCGCGCCATCACCGTGCGCTGGTCCACCTCGCGCGAGCGGATCACGAACGGCCCGGTGCCGTTGGCGTTGCGGACGGTGAAGGTCTCCTCGCGCTGGGCGAAGTTCTGCGGCAGCGTGGCGCGGTTCGCCTCCGACCAGCCGCGGTCCATGATCATGACGCGCGTCATCTTGTCGGGGATGACAGGGTCGGGGACGCGGGTGACGACGTCCACCGTCAGCCGGTCGCGCGCCTCGACGCTGGCCACGGTGTCCACGAAGATGCCGTAGTTCGAGGTCGGCGCCAGGGCGCGCTGGATCGAGAACACGACGTCGTCGGAGTCGAAGGCCTCTCCGCCGGCGAAGCGCACGCCGTCGCGGAGCGTGAAGCGCCAGCGCGTCGGCTCCACCTGTTCCCAGCGCGTGGCGAGGCCGGGATGGACGCGCAGGTCGTCGCCGCGCCAAGTCAGGCCTTCATAGACCTGGTGGATCACCAGGAAGGTGAAGAGTGCGTTGGTGGCGTGGGGGTCGAGGGTGGCGGCATCCACGCTGGTCGCCATCCGCAGCACCCGGTTCGGGGGCTGCTGTGCTTCCGCCATTGGCGCCGCGAGCAGCGCCGCCGCTGCCGCGCCCAGGACCCATCGTGCCCGTCCCGTCATTTTCCGCACTCCCCAAGGGTAGAGGGACAGCGTGACGCCAACGGAAGGTCCTTCGCAACCGGGGCAAAGGCTTCCTATATTGTTGTCCACAAAGATGCCGGAGACGCCCAGCACCATGACCCCTTCGACCCGTCGCCGCCGCGGCGCGGCGCTTTTCGCCGCCTTCGCCGTCGTGGCGCTGGCCATCGCGCCGGCGATCGCCGAGGCGCGGCCGGGTGGCCGCGGCTCCTCGGGCAGCCGCGGCAGCCAGACCTACACGGCGCCGCCCTCGACCCAGACCGCGCCGGGCACCGCCCAGCGCTTC
>NZ_JAKJIB010000479.1 GCF_021864505.1 Falsiroseomonas oryziterrae | reverse complement strand
GACGCCTGCTGCGGCGGGTGCGCGACTTCGCGCAGGCCGCGGGCCGGGCGGCGGACCGCGCCATGGCGGATGCGGCGCTGGCGCGGCTCGAGGTGGATCGCCTCGGGCTCGACGCGCAGGACCGGCGCTACCTGCGCCGGATCGCGGAGCACCATGGCGGCGGGCCGGTCGGGGTGGAGACGCTCGCTGCGGCGCTCGCCGAAAGCCGGGACACGCTGGAGGAGGTCATCGAGCCCTTCCTGATCCAGGAAGGCCTGGTGCTCCGGACCCCGCGCGGGCGGATGCTGGGCGAGCCGGGGTGGCGGCACCTGGGGCTGAACCCGCCGGCCGGATTCGGGGCCCAAATGGACCTGCTGGCGGCGATGCCGCCCGAGTCGCCGCCGGAATGACACATCCCCACCGCTTTCCCGTCCGGGTCTATTTCGAGGATACGGATGCGGGGGGTGTCGCCTATCACGCGACCTACCTTCGCTGGGCCGAGAGGGCCCGGACGGAATCCTTGCGTGCCATGCACTTGCCGCATGCGCTTATGATGGAGCGTTACAATGCGATGCTTGTGGTGCGGCGCATCGAAGTGGCGTATGTGCGCCCGGCCCGTCTCGACGAGCCCCTGATCGTCGAGACACGGATTCGCGCCATCGGCGCGGCATCCCTCGATCTCGAGCAGCTCGTGCTGCGCGAGGCCGGGGAGGCCGAGCTGGCGCGGCTTCTGGTCGGGCTGGTCTGCGTCCGCGCCGCCACCCCCGGCGGCGCGGACGGGACCGACGGGCTGCGGCCCGCCAGGATCCCCGAGCCCTGGCGGAGCGAGCTGGCGCGTCGGGTCGTGCCCGTGACGGGCTGAGGGCTGGCGGCGCCCCTGTGCGCCGAGCGTCCGAAGGGACGCCGCGGCCGGTGCCGCGAAGCCAGGGGCCGCGGAGGCGGCCCGCCCGGCGTTTGAGGGGACCGGCGCGAGCCGGCCCGAGGAAGAGGAGGCCCAGGCCTTGGGCAACGTAGCGGCGGCACCCCTGGCAGCGGCGGCGCACGACCTGTCGCTGTGGCAGCTGTTCCTCATGGCCGACTGGGTCGTGAAGAGCGTCATGATCGGGCTGCTTCTCGCCTCGGTCTGGGTCTGGGCGATCATCTTCGAGAAGGTGACCACGCTGCGCCGCATCCGGCGCGAGGCCGACGCCTTCGAGGACCGCTTCTGGTCCGGCGGCAGCCTGGAGGAGCTCTACCAGCGCGAGGGCGAGAAGCCGTCGCACCCGATGGCCGCCGTGTTCGGCGCGGCGATGGGCGAGTGGAAGCGCTCCGCGGGCCGCGGCCTCGGCAGCGAGCTCGCCGTGGTCGGCACCAAGGAACGCGTCGAACGCGCCATGGCAGTGGCGACGTCGCGCGAGATGGAGCGGCTGGAGCGGTGGATGGTGTTCCTCGCGACGGTCGGCTCGGCGGCGCCCTTCATCGGCCTGTTCGGCACGGTCTGGGGCATCATGAACAGTTTCCAGGCGATCGCGGGGATGCAGAACACCTCGCTCGCGGTGGTCGCGCCCGGCATCGCGGAAGCGCTCTTCGCCACCGCGATCGGCCTGGTGGCGGCGATCCCGGCGACCATGGCCTACAACAAGTTCGCCTCCGATTTCGGCCGCTTCGCCGGCCGGCTCGAGGCCTTCGCGGCCGAGTTCTCCGCTATCCTGTCGCGCCAGTCCGAGGCCGCGGCGTCCGAGCCCGCGCGTCCGCGCGCAGCGGCCGCGGCTGCGGAGTAGCGAGGTGGCCGGCGGGATCATGGGCCCGGCGCGGGGCGGTCGCACCCGCTACCGGCCGATGAGCGAGATCAACGTCACGCCCTTCGTGGACGTGATGCTGGTGCTGCTGATCATCTTCATGGTTGCGGCGCCCCTGATGACGGTCGGCGTGCCGGTGGACCTGCCGCGCACCGCCGCGCAGCCGCTGAACCAGGAGCAGGAGCCGCTGACCATCTCGGTCGACGGCCAGGGCCGCATCTTCCTCCAGGAGACCGAGGTGCCGCTCGAGAACCTGGTGCCGCAGCTCCAGGCGATCATGCGCAACCAGCCGCAGGGGCAGCCCGAGCGGCGCATCTTCGTGCGCGGCGACCGCGGCATCTCCTATGGCCGCGTGATGGAGGTGATGGGCACGGTCAGTTCGGCCGGCTTCTCCCGCGTGGCGTTGCTCGCCGAGCAGCCCTCGGGCCGTCCGGCCGGCCAGCCGGCGCAGCCGGCGCAGCCCGCGC
>NZ_JAKJIB010000478.1 GCF_021864505.1 Falsiroseomonas oryziterrae | reverse complement strand
GCCCCGTTCCGCGGCGCCGCTAGCCGCGCCGGCGGTGCGGCAGCGCGCACGCGACCTCGGGCTCGACCTCGCCGCCATCCGCGGCAGCGGGCCGGAAGGGCGCATCCTGCATGCCGACCTCGACGCGGTGCTGCGCGGGCATGCGACGCCGTTCGCCGCGCCCGCATCCGCGCCGCGGCGGACGGCGGTCCAGGAGATCCTCGTCACCGGCCTGCGCCGCCGCATCGCGGAGCGCATGGCGGAGGCAACGCGCCGCGTCGCGCAATTCTCCTATGTCGAGGAGGTGGACCTCACCGCGCTCGAGGCGCTGCGGGCGGCCTTGAACGCCGAAGCGCAGCCGCGCGGCCGCGCGCGCCTGACACCGCTGCCCTTCCTGATGCGTGCGGTGGTGCGCGCGGTCGCCGACTTCCCGCAGATGAACGCGCTCTACGACGACGAGGCCGGCGTGATCCGCCGCCACGCCGCCGTGCATCTCGGCATCGCGACGCAGGCCGAGGCGGGGCTGATGGTGCCGGTGGTGCGCCATGCCGAGGCGCGCGACCTGTGGGACTCCGCCGCGGAGGTGGCGCGGCTGGCGGCGGCGGCGCGCGACGGCTCGGCGAGGCGGGAGGATCTGGCGGGCTCCACCATCACCGTCACCAGTCTCGGCGCGCTCGGCGGCATCGCCAGCACGCCGGTGGTGAACGTGCCGGAGGTCGCGATCGTCGGCACCAGCCGCATGCAGGTGCGGCCGGTGTGGCAGGACGGCCAGGGCTTCGTGCCCCGCACAATGATGAACCTGTGCTCCTCCTTCGATCACCGGGTGGTGGACGGGTACGACGCCGCCGCCTTCATCCAGCGCGTGAAGGCGCTGCTGGAGACGCCGGCGCTGCTGTTCACGGAGCCCGGCCGGGGGCCGTCGCTCACCGGGACTTGATCGCTTCGGGGTCGCGCGGGATCGTGACGGCCGGCGCATGGTCCGCTGGACGGGCGAAACAAGCCGCGAGGAAGGAAGCGATGAGCGTACGGGACCTGCTTGTCCATCTGGATGGATCGCCCGGCTCGGCCGGCCGGCTGAGCTTCGGCGCCGATCTGGCCGCGCGGCTGTCGGCGCATCTGGTCGGCCTGCATGTGGTGGACGTCCCGCTTCCCGTCTTCGCCGGCGCCGACATGGGCGGGGGCGCGGCGATGGCGGAGCTGATCCAGCGCCTGCAGGACGATGCGCTGGCGGCGGCGAAGCCGATCGAGGCCGGCTTCCGTGAGGTCCTGCGCCGCGAGGGCCTGCCGGGCGAATGGCGCCAGGTCGAGGGCAGCAGCGTGACGCAGCTCGCGCTGCATGGGCGCTACGCCGACCTGGTCGTGACCGGCCAGCCGGATCCGCGCGACCCGGGCGCGGCCGGCTTCGGCATCATCGAATCGGCGCTGTTCTCCTCCGGCCGCCCGGTGCTGCTGCTGCCCTTCGCCGGCGCGCCGGCGCGGCTCGGCGGCCGCGCGCTGGTCGCCTGGAACGCGAGCCGGGAGGCGACGCGCGCGCTGCACGACGCCCTGCCGCTGCTGCGGCTGATGGAGAGCGTCACGGTCCTGACCATCGATCCCGCGACCGGCGCCGATGGGGATGGAGGGCGGCCGGGCGCCGACATCGCGCCCCATCTGGCGCGCCACGGCCTTGCGGTGACGACGCGCACGGTCGCGGGCTCCGACATCGCGGCCGGCGACGTCGTGCTGAACGAGGCCGCGGATCTCGGCGCCGACCTGATCGTGATGGGTGCCTATGGGCATTCGCGGCTGCGCGAGCTGATGCTCGGCGGCGTCACCCGCACGCTGCTGCGCCAGATGACGGCGCCGGTGCTGATGTCGCACTGAACGTCGGCTGGCGGCGCTCGGGAACTCCGGGCGCCGCGCGACAAGCCCGCATCCGCCGGCACGCAGCCCGGCGAAACCGGCTCACATTCCGGCGGATACTGCGTTAGGTCTAGAGCGGCGCTCGTGCGGGTTGAATCGCTGCGCGGTTCCGCCGAACGGGCGTAAGCTGCGCCAGAAACACTGTCTTCTGGAGCACGGCCTTCCCATCGGCTGATTCCAGCCGATCGGAACGTGCTCCAGGCGCAAGAACGGGTTGGGGATGGACATGTCTGGGTTGCCGCTGGCCCCGGTGGGCGATGCCCCGGTGGGCGATGCCGCGGTGCGGCAGCCGCGGCTCGGCCCGCGGGGACGCGTCGCCACCGCCGAGGCGCGCGCCACGGTCGATGCC
>NZ_JAKJIB010000477.1 GCF_021864505.1 Falsiroseomonas oryziterrae | reverse complement strand
CTGCTCGACCCGGCCGACAACCCGCTCTCGGGCGGGGTCGCCGACACGCCCGGCCTGCTGGGCGCGCTGCTCGCCGCTGGCCCGCCTGTGCCCACCGTCCTCGCCTTCCTGCACGACCCCGTCACGGTCGCGCAGGCGCGCGAAGCGGGGCAGGGGGCGAGCGCGCGCTTCGACCTCTGCGCCCGCACCACCGACGCCTTCGGCGCGCCGGTCGCCTGGCACGCCACGGTCGAACGTCTCACGGACGGCCGCTTCGTCAACGAGGGCCCGATGGAGCGCGGCATGGCGGTGCATCTCGGCCCCACCTGCGTGCTGCGTGCCGGCGAGCTGCGCGTCATCGTCACCGGCCGCAAGGAAGCCGCGGTGGATCCGGCCTTCTTCTCGCTGCACGGCATCGACCTCGGCGCGACGCGCATCCTGGCGAACAAGGCGAAGAATCATTTCCGCGCCGCCTTCGCGGATCGCTGCGCGGCGATCGTGGAATGCGACTGCCCGGGCCCCGCCGCCCTCGACCTCGCCGCGCTGCCCTTCCGCCACGTCGCGCGCGCGATGCTGGCGCCGCCCGCGCCGCCGCCCTAGGCTTCCTCCAACGAAGAGGGAGGACGCCATGCGCCGCAGGACGCTTCTGCTCGCCGCCGCCTCGCTGCCGCTCGCCGGCATCGCGCGCGCCCAGGACCTCGCGGGGCGGACCATCCGCCTGATCGTGCCATTCGCCGCCGGCGCCTCCTCCGACACCATCGCGCGCATCGTCTCCGTCCGGCTGGCGGAGGCGCTCGGCACCAGCATCGTGGTCGAGAACCGCGCCGGCGCGGGCGGCCTCCTTGCCGCGCAGCAGGTGGCGCGCGCCGCGCCCGACGGCACGACGCTGCTCTGGGGCGGCGGCACCGCCATCACCCATGCCGTGATGGGCCGCGATCCTGGCTACGACGTGCTGCGCGACTTCACGCCGATCGCCACCATCGTCGAGAACCCGGCGCTGCTCGCCGTGCGCCCGGCGGCACCCTGGCGCGACATCTCGGCGCTGCTGGTCGCGGCGGGCGCCGATGCCGTGCCTGGGCGCGGCGGCCTGCGCTACGGCTCGGGCGGCGTCGGCACGCCCGCCCACATGGCCGCCGCCGCCATGCTGAAGGCGATCGGCGCGGAGGGCACGCATGTGCCCTATCGCGGCGCCAACCAGGCGACGCTCGCCGTCGAGACCGGCGAGATCGACTTCGCCTTCGCCATCTCCAACATCGTCATCCCGCGCCTGCAGCAGGGCGCGGTGCGCGTGCTGCTCTCCACCGCCGCGCGCCGCATCCCCGCCCTGCCAGACGTGCCGACCATGGCCGAGACGGTGCCCGACGGCCCCGTCATCACCTCCGGCAGCTCGATCGTCGGCCCGGCCGGCATGAACCCGGCACTCGTCGCGCGCATCCACGCCGCGGTGAACCGCGTGGTAACCGAGGACGCGGCGCTGCGCGACACGCTGACCCGCGAGGGCGGCGACATCACCCTCGCACCCACGCCCGCCGCCTATGCCGCCGAATGGGGCAACGAGGTCGCCCGCCTCCGCCGCCTCGTCGAGATCTCCGGAGCCCGCCTCGAATGAACGCAGCCGAGTTCTTCGCTGCCTACGACGCGCTCGGCGAACGACGCGCCGGCACGCCGCACGACGCCGCCTCTGCCGCCTGGCTGCGCGACCTGGCTGCCGCGACCGGTGCCGAGGCCGAGCTCGTTCCCGTCGCCTTCTCCCGCTTCATTCCCGGCTTTTCCGCCCTGATCGCCGACGGGCGGGAGGTCGAAGGGCTGCCGCTCTTCGACGGCGGGACGACGGATGCTGGCGGGCTGGTCGGCACGCTCGGCCCGTTCGAGGAGCCTGGCCGCTTCGACCGCGGGCAGCGCATCGCGGTCCTGCCGATGGAGCCGCGCGCGGCGAGCCTGCCGGGCAACCCCTTCGCGGAGGCGCGGCGCGACACCTGCGTCGCCGGGATCGTCATCGCGCCGCGCACCCGCGGCGATGGCCTCGCGCCGCTCAACGCCCAGGACAGCCAGCAGCCCTTCGGTCCGCCCGTGCTGCAGTTGCCGGGCCACGAGGCACCCTGGCTCAACGCGCTCGCCGCGCGCGGCGCGGCCGCCAAGCTGATCGTCAGCGGGCGCCGCGGCGCGGCCCGGTCGAGCAACGTCTTCGCGCGCCTGCCGGGCGAGGGGCCGCCCCTCGTGCTGCTGACGCCGCGCACCTCCTGGTGGACCAGCAC
>NZ_JAKJIB010000476.1 GCF_021864505.1 Falsiroseomonas oryziterrae | reverse complement strand
GGCTGGCGCACGCCGAAGGCGCGGCCGCGGGTCTCGCGAGGCTGCGCGCCGAAGGCGCCGACCTCGCGCTGGTGGATCTTCGCCACGACGTCGCCTGGCTGGTTGGTGCGCTGGCCGTGGAGCGCATCGCCTGTCCCGTCGTCGCGTGCGGCCGGGCCGAGGATGCGGACGCGGCCGTGCGCGCCATCGAGGCGGGCGCGCGCGACTTCCTGCCGCTGCCGCCCGATCCCGACGTGATCCTGGCGATGCTGGAGGCGGCCGGCACCGAGCCGGTGGAGGACGGGCCCGTCGCGCAGGATCCGGGCATGGCGTCGCTGCTGGCGCGGGCCGGCCAGCTGGCGCGCGCCGACGCCTCGCTCCTCATCACCGGGGAGAGCGGAACCGGGAAGGAGGTGCTGGCGCGCCACATCCACGCACGATCGCGTCGCGCGCGCGGCCCCTTCGTCGCGCTCAACTGCGCGGCCCTGCCGGAGACCCTCCTGGAATCCGAGCTGTTCGGCCACGAGAAGGGCGCCTTCAGCGGCGCGATCGCCGCGCGCAAGGGCAAGTTCGAGCAGGCCGACGGCGGCACGCTGCTCCTCGACGAGGTGGGCGAGATGGACCCCCGCCTGCAGGCCAAGCTCCTGCGCGTCATCCAGGAGAGGGAGGTTGACCGGCTCGGCGGCGGAGCGCCGGTGAAGGTGGATGTCCGCCTGCTCGCCGCGACGAACCGCGACCTGGCCGCGGAGGTGGCGAAGGGCCGCTTCCGCGAGGACCTGTACTTCCGCCTCAACGTGCTCGCACTGCACATCCCGCCGCTGCGCGCCCGGCCCGCCGACATCCTGCCGCTCGCCGCGCATTTCACCCTGCGCTACGCGCGCGCCAACGGCCTGCCGGCCCGCGCCCTGTCGGCGGCCGCCGAAGCGCGGCTGCTCGCCCATCCATGGCCGGGGAATGTCCGCGAGCTGGAGAACTGCCTGCACCGGGCGGTGCTGCTGGCGGAAGGCGCGGAGATCGGGCCGGAGGCGATCGAACTGACGGCGCCGCGGGCCGCCGCGCCGGCGCCCGCCGCACCGGAGGCCCAGCCCCGGACCGCAGCGCCGGCGGGGCAGATCGCAGGCCTCGTCGGACGCAAGGTCGATGAGGTGGAGCGCGAACTGATCCTCGAGACGCTGTCCCACTGCCTCGGCAACCGCACGCGCGCGGCCGAGATCCTCGGCATCTCGATCCGCACGCTGCGCAACAAGCTGCAGGAGTACCGCGCCTCCGGCGTCGCCGTGCCGCCGGCCCCGGGCCAGGTTCCCATCCCGCTGCCCGGCCTCGCCTGACGAATGAAGGGCGTCGCCCTGCGAGGCTGGATCGGCAGCGCGCGCCCGTCGGGCGACGTCGCGCTCGGCATCGCCGTCGCGCTGCTCATCGTCATCCTCATCGTGCCCATGCCCGCCTGGCTGCTCGATGTCGGCCTGGCGCTCTCGATCGTCTCGTCCGTCCTCGTCCTGATGGTCGCGCTCTTCATGCAGCGTCCGCTCGACTTCACCGCCTTTCCGACCATCCTGCTGCTGACCACGCTGCTGCGCCTCGCGCTCAACGTCGCCACCACGCGCGCCATCCTCACATCCGGCCACGAGGGCGAGCAGGCGGCCGGCGCGGTGATCGCGGCCTTCGGCAGCTTCCTCATGGGCGGCGACGTGCTGGTCGGGCTGATCGTCTTCTCGATCCTGCTCCTGGTGAACTTCGTCGTGGTCACGAAGGGATCCGGCCGCATCGCGGAGGTCGCGGCGCGTTTCAGCCTGGACGCCATGCCGGGCAAGCAGATGGCGATCGACGCCGACCTGTCCGCCGGCATCCTCACCGAGGCCGAAGCCAAGCGGCGCCGCAAGGAGCTGGAGGAGGAGAGCGCCTTCTACGGCGCCATGGACGGCGCGGCGAAGTTCGTGCGCGGCGACGCCATCGCGGGGCTCGTCACGACGCTGATCAACCTGCTCGCCGGGATCGCGATCGGCACCCTGCGCCACGGCCTGCCGTTCGGCGAGGCGATCACCTCCTTCTCCTTCCTGACCGTCGGGGATGGTCTGGTGGGGCAGATTCCCGCGCTCCTCGTCTCCGTCGCCGCCGGCATCGTGGTCACCAAGGGCGGTGTCGAGGGACGCGCAGACCGCGCCATCGCGCTGCAGCTCGGCGGCGCCAAGCCGCTCGCGCTCGCCTCGGGCGCGTCGGTCTTCATGGCGATGCTGCCGGGCATGCCAGCGCTGCCCTTCCTGGGACTTGCCGGGCTGGCGGGCTGGCTGGCGCGC
>NZ_JAKJIB010000475.1 GCF_021864505.1 Falsiroseomonas oryziterrae | reverse complement strand
CGCGGGCGCGGTCGGGCGACTGCTGGCGCGGGCGGCGCGCGAGGCGCCGGATGCGCGCGAGGCCGACCGGCTGTGGGACATGGCGATCGGGCTGCTCGACCGGCTCTGCGAGGTCGGCGGAGAGCGCGTCGGCGCGCCGGCGGCCTGGGCGGTGCGGCTCGAACAGGTGTTCGAGGGCAAGCCGGCAAAGGGCATGGCGGACACGGCGCGGGCCTGAGGCACGCCTTCGGGTCTGCGGACCTGGAGCAGGGATGATGGGCGCGGCGGTCACCGAGGGGTGACCGCCGCGCCTTGCTTTGGGGGCATGCCGCGCCAGGATTTAGGTTGACCGGCGGGGCTACGGGCCTCTAGCCTCCGTTCGTATCTGGATGATGCGTTCGTATTTGAACGTTCATCTGGACCGGATGAAGGACGGCATGGACTCGCTGGCGGGACGGACGGTGCTGGTGACGGGGGCGGCGCGCGGCGTCGGGCGCGCCATCGCGGAAGCCTGCGTGCTGGCCGGCGCGCGGGTGGTGGTCGCCGACCTGCTGCTGGAGCAGGGGCGCGCGACGGCCGCCGCGATCGGCGCGCGCTTCGTGCCGGTGGACCTCGCCGATCCGGCCAGCATCGCGGCGATGGCCGCCGACATCGCGGCCCACGAGGGCGCGCTGCATGGGCTGGTGAACAACGCGGCCATCGCGACGGGCATCGGTGGGCCCGAATACGACGCCATCGAGATCCCGACCTGGGACCGCGTGATGACGGTGAATGTCCGCGGCACCTGGCTGGTCACGCGCGACTGCGCGCCGATGCTGGCGGCGAGCGGGACGGGGCGGGTGGTGAACCTCGCCTCCGACACCGCGCTGTGGGGCGCGCCACGCCTGCTGGCCTATGTCGCGTCGAAGGGCGCGGTGATCTCGATGACGCGGAGCCTGTCGCGCGAGATGGGGCCGAAGGGCATCGGCGTGACGGCGGTCGCGCCGGGCCTTCTGCGCAACGAGGCGACGGAGTACGTGCCGGTGGAGCGACACCGCCTCTACGAGACGGGCCGCGCCGCGCCCGGCGCGATGGTGCCGGAGGACATCGCGCCGACGGTCGTGTTCCTGCTGACGCCTGGCGCGCTGGCGCTGACGGGGCAGGTGCTGCCGGTCAACAACGGGTTCGTCTTCGCATGATGTTGGTGTGCGAACATGCTGGCGCATGTCCGCCCTCAGGCGCCGGCGCCGCACGTCCGTGCGGCTTGGCTGCGCCGCACTGGCGGCGGGCCGCATTCGCGGCCTCGGCCGCTTGCAGCGGCCGCCTCGCCCGGGGTGCTCCGGATGTCTGACGCCGAGGACGGCTACATCTCGCCGCCCGTGCAGCGCGCCGCGCGCCTGCTGCGCCGCATCGCGGAGGGCGATGCGGTGGTGAACATGTCGCGCACGGCGCGCGAGCTCGACATCAGCCGCACCACGCTGCTGCGCCTGCTGCGCACGCTGGAGGCCGAGCGTTTTCTTGAATCGCGCGGTGAGGGCGGGGGCTGGCGCATCGGCACGGCGCTGCTCGGCCTCGCGGCGCGCGGCTTCGCGGGGGAGGACCTGGCGGAATCGGCGCTGCCCGTGCTGGAGAGGCTGGCCGAGGAGCTTGGCCTGTCCGCGCATCTCGGCGTGCTGGACGGGCGCGAGGTGGTCTACATGGCGCGCCGCGCGCCGAACCTCTCCTTCGCGAGCAATATCCGCGTCGGGTCGCGCCTGCCGGCGCATGCCGCGAACATGGGGCGCATCATCCTGGCGCATCTGCCGGAGGCGGAGGTGCGGCGGATGTTCGGCGACGGGCCACTGGAAGCGTCCACGCCGCACACGCCGACGAGCCTGGAGGCGCTGCTGGCGAAGCTGGCGGAGGACCGCGCGGCGGGGCTCGCCTGGAGCGACGGGCATTACGAACCGGCGATCGGGTCCGTCGCGGCGGTGCTGCGCGACGCGAGCGGACGGCCGGTCGGCGCGATCAATGTGAGCGGCCAGGTCGCGTCCTTCGCCGATCCCGAGCGGCGTGCGCGCATCGGCGCGGCGGTTTCGGCGGCGGCGGCGGAGATCTCGGCGCGCCTGGGCTTCGGCGGCATGCGGAAGGTCGCGTAACATGGACCTCGGATATCGCGATCGCGTGGCGGTGGTGACCGGCGGCACGTCCGGGATCGGGCTGGCGACGGCGCGGCTGCTGCTGGCGGAAGGCGCGCGCGTGGCGATCTGCGGGCGCGACGCGGCGCGGCTGGCGGCGGCGCGCGAAGCGCTGGACGGCGGCGAGCGGCTGCTCGCGGCG
>NZ_JAKJIB010000474.1 GCF_021864505.1 Falsiroseomonas oryziterrae | reverse complement strand
GGCCCGGCCGGCAGCGCGACGCCCGGCACGGCGGCGACGCCGACCGCCAGCGCGCGCCGCAGCGCCGAGATCAGCAGGCCGCGCACGCCCTCCGCATCGCGGAAGCGCAGCTCGGTCTTCATCGGATGGACGTTCACGTCCACCGCCTCGGGCGGCAGGTCGAGGAACAGCGCCGCCGCCGGGTGCCGCCCGCGCGGGATGATCTCGCGATAGGCGACGCGCAACGCCGCGCGCAGCTGCGGATCGCGCACCGGACGACGGTTCACCACCAGATGCTGGAACTCGCCCGTCGCCCGCGTGTGGGTCGGCGCGGCGGCCAGGCCCGCCAGCGCCATCTCGCCGCGCGCCGCCTCGACCGGCAGCGCCGCGGCGGCGAAATCCGGCCCGAGCAGCGCATGGACGCGCGCGTCGCGATCCTGCGGCGACAAGGCCAGGACGGTGCGCCCCTCCAGCTTGACGCGGAAGCCGACCTCGGGCCACGCCAGCGCAAGCCGCCGCACAGCCTCCACCGCCGCCTCGGCCTCGCTGCGCGGCGATTTCAGGAAGGCGCGGCGCGCGGGCGTGGCGAAGAACAGGTCGCGCACCTCCACCCGCGTGCCCGGCGGCCCCGCGGCCGGCGCGACGGCCGAGACCCGCCCACCCTCCACCGTGATCGCATGCGCGCCGCCCTCCGCGGTGCGCGAGGTCAGCGTGAGCCGCGCCACCGCGCCGATCGAGGGCAGCGCCTCGCCGCGGAAGCCGAGTGTGGCGATGCGGAACAGCGTCGCCTCCTCCGGCAGCTTGGAGGTGGCGTGGCGCTGCACCGCCAGCGCGAGCTCCTCCGCGCTCATCCCCTGCCCGTCATCCTCCACCAGGATGCGGCCGGTGCCGCCGTCCTCGAGCGTGACGGCGATGCGGGTCGCCCCGGCGTCGAGCGCGTTCTCCACCAGCTCCTTCACGGCCGCGGCCGGCCGCTCCACCACCTCGCCGGCGGCGATGCGGTTGGCGGTGGTCTCCGGCAGCAGGCGGATTCGCGGCGCGGCCATGCCGCCGAGATGCGCCGGCGCGCGGCCGGCGTCCAGCATGCAGAGGTTAACGGGGTGGTGCTGCGGCCTCGGCCGGCGGCTCGAGGCCGAAATGGAAGCGCTCGTCGCGCCGCGGCAGGTAGAGCGTGCCGAACATCCAGTCCCAGACCGCGAAGGTGGTGCCGAAGTTGCGGTCGTGATGCGCCGGGTCGGAGGAGTGGTGGACCTGGTGCATGTGCGGGCTGATCAGGATGAAGGACAGCCAGCGCGGATAGGGGATCGGCACATGGCTGTGCCGGAGATGGGAGAAGGCGAGGCTCCAGGCCAGCATCAGCACGTTCACGCCGAGCACCGTCATCGGCGAGACCTGCGCGCCGGCCACCGCCGCGACGAGGCCGAGGCCGAGACCCTGGAAGAAGCCGGCGCCCGCCATGTGCAGGAAGGTCTCGTGCGGCCAGAAGCGGAAGCCCGTCAGCGGCGTCAGCACCGGCGGCGCATGATGCAGCTTGTGCGACCGCCACAGCCCCGGGAAGCGGTGGAAGAGCCGGTGCGTCCAGTAGAGCGAGAAGTCGCTCAGCGTGAAGGCGACCACGGCGGCCAGGGCGAGCCAGGCGGTGGACGGCGGCGGCGCCTCGGGGGCCGGCAGGCCGAAGACCGGCAGCAGGATCAGGATGCCGATCGAGGTCCCGGCGAAGGCGATCAGGAACAGCACCGGCCCGAGCAGGAAGGGCACCGCCGTGTAGCCGGCGAAGCAGGCCAGATCCACGGGCAGCTCGCGCAGCAGCGTGCGCCGGTCATGCGGGAAGAGCACGCGGTGGATCTCGCGCGGCCGCGCTCCGCTCAGCAGCGCGAACACCACCGCCACGACGCCCGCCACCAGCAGCGTCGGCCACCAGAAGACGGACTTCGGGTCGGTGAACAGGGCCGGGAAGCTGGACAGCCAGCGCCACAGCGCGGCGAGAAGGTCGAAGTCGAGAGCCGGCATGCCTTCGGGGATTGGTTCTGCCTGGGACGCGGGCGCAGTATCCGGGATCGGTCCGGCGAAGGAAAGGCACGGATGACGGGTGCGATCACGCGGGTGGTGCCGGCATGAGCGGCCATCCCAAGGCCGGCGGACGGATGCGACGGCGCAGGGTCGTGCTCGGGGCGGGTGCTGGCGGCGGCGTTGGCTGTCGCCTTCTATGCGGGCTTCGTCGCCGGCATGGCCGCCTTACTGCTCGCCTTCTGGCTGGGCGTGCATCGCATGCCGCCCGGGCGCGCGCTGGTGGTGGCGACGAT
>NZ_JAKJIB010000473.1 GCF_021864505.1 Falsiroseomonas oryziterrae | reverse complement strand
CGCGGCGCGTCGCGCCAGGAGGGCAGCGGATCGGCGGGCTGAGCGAGCGCGCGTGGCGCGAGCAGCGCCGCGAGACCGAGCGCGCCGAGCGCGCGGCGGGGCGTCGGGCTCATGCGGCGGCTTCCTTCGTGCGGGCGCGCTCCGCGGCCTCGATCATCTCGACCAGGCCGAGGCCCCAGGAGGAGATGGTCTTGAGGAAGGGCAGCAGCGGCACGTCGAGCAGCGTGACCTTCTCGGGCGCGAAGACGTAGATCGCGCCGGCCATCGGCGCCGGTGCGCCGGGCACGAAGACCACGAGCCGCCCGTCGGCGAACTCGTCCATCACGAGGGCGGGGCAGAGCCCGTCCTCGATCGCGGCGAGGGCGGGCCGCACCGCGCGGCCGCTGCCCTCGCCCCAGGGCCCGTCGGTGGCGAAGGCCTTGGCGAGGCGGTAGCCGGGCAGGCGGTCGAGCAGCGTGCCTTCCAGCAGCGCGCGCATGCGCCGACCCGTGGCGGAGCGGATCGCCGCGCCAACCAGAAGGCAGATCAGCAGCAGCCCGCCGATGGCGACGAGCGCGGGATGCAGCACATGGCCGGTCAGTGGATCGGCCGCGCGCTCGATCCGGCCGATCAGGCCGAGCACGAGCAGCACGACGGCGCCGATCGGCAGCACGACCAGCGCGCCCTCGATCAGCACGCGGCGCAACAGGATGAACGGGCCGCCCGGAGCGCGATGCCGTCCCGCCGTGTCGCCTGGCCTCATCGGCATTCGTCCCGGGATGGAGGCCGGCGGGCGTCGGGGGCGGCGCCCGCCGGCAGGAAACCCGCCGCGGGGGAGGCTGCGGCGGGTGACATCGCGGCGTGGTGTCTCAGCGCGCCGAGGCGGCCTGCCGCAGCCGAGCCATCGCGTCGCCCAGGCTGAAGCTGCCGGGCGCCTGGCGCGGCGGGAAGTCGCGGAAGGTCGCCAGGAACCGTCCGACATATTGCTGGGCGGGGACGAAGGCGAAGGCGCGCTCCACGCGCCAGCGGCCGTAGTCGAAGCTTTCGTCCGCGCGCTCGAAGGGATCGGAGCGCAGGTTGAACAGCATCGGCATGCGCAGCGGCGTGAAGCTCCGCTCCCAGACGCGCAGGCCGGTGTTCTCCTGGATCAGGAAGTGGATCTTCCAGTTGCCGTAGCGCAGCGCGGCGAGGTCGCCGTCATCGGTGAAGTAGAACATCTCCTGCCGCGCGCCGGGGCCGGTCCCGGTCAGCAGCGGCAGCTGGTTGTAGCCGTCGAGATGCACCTTGTAGGTGCGCGTGCCGATGCGCGTCCCGTCGAGCAGCTTCTGCTTGATCTCCGCGTCGCCCGCCGCGGCGAGCAGCGTCGGCAGCCAGTCCTGGTGAGAGAAGATGTCGTTGATCACCTGGCCGGCGGGGATGCGGCCGGGCCAGCGGATCGCCGCCGGCACGCGGAAGCCGCCTTCCCAGGCGGTCGCCTTCTCGCCGCGGAAGGGCGTGTTGCCGCCGTCGGGCCAGGACATGATCTCGGCGCCGTTGTCGGTGCTGTAGATGACGATGGTGTTCTGCGTGATGCCGAGATCGTCGAGCTTCTTCAGCAGCTGCCCGACATGGCCGTCATGCTCGACCATGCCGTCGGCGTAGATGCCGAGGCCGGTGACGCCGCGCGACGATTCCTTGAGCCGCGTCCAGATGTGCATGCGCGTCGAGTTGAACCAGGTGAAGAAGGGCCGGTTCGCGGCATGCGCGCGGTCGATGAAGTCGAGCGCGCCGGCGAGGAATTCCTCGTCCACCGTCTCCATCCGCTTCATGGTCAGCGGGCCGGTGTTCTCGATGCGCTGGGTGCCGTCGGCGTTGGCCCAGGTCTTCAGCACGCCGCGCGGGGCGAACTGCCGGCGGAATTCCGGGGCGCGCGGATAGTCCGGGTTCTCCGGCTCGTCCTCGGCGTTCAGGTGGTAGAGGCTGCCGAAGAACTCGTCGAAGCCGTGCATGGTCGGCAGGTGCTCGTCGCGGTCGCCGAGGTGGTTCTTGCCGAACTGGCCGGTCGCGTAGCCCATCGCCTTGAGCAGCACGGCGATGGTCGGGTCCTCGGCGCGCATGCCTTCCGCCGCGCCGGGCAGTCCGACCTTCGACAGGCCGGTGCGCATCGGCGACTGGCCGGTGATGAAGGCGGAGCGGCCGGCGGTGCAGGAATTCTCGGCATAGGCGTCGGTGAACATCGCGCCTTCGCGCGCGATGCGGTCGATGTTGGGCGTGCGGTAGCCCATCATCCCCATGTTGTAGGCGGAGATGTTGGACCAGCCGACATCGTCGCCGAAGATCACC
>NZ_JAKJIB010000472.1 GCF_021864505.1 Falsiroseomonas oryziterrae | reverse complement strand
GTTCAGCCCGGACCCGCGAGGACACTGCCGCGGGCCGGGGGCCGGCGCCCGGCACGGCGCGCCTGCAGCGACGGGCGAAGCCAGCCGGCCTTCAACATCCCGGCATCGCCCGCCGGCGCCTTCGGCCGGCGCCGCGGCGGCCCCGGGCGGTCACCGGCGTTCCGTCCCGTCGTCGGGGCCGCCTGGCTCCTCACCCTCCTCCTCGTCCTCTTCCTCGGCGTCGCCCCAGGCCCCGGCCGGCATCGCGATCTCCGGCGTCTCGTGCTGCGACAGGATGGCGGCGGTTTCGTCGTCATAGGCCGGGATGTCGCCATCCTGCTCGCTGGCGAGCCCGAGCGCGGCCGCGGTGGCCGCGACGACGCGGGCGGCCAGCGCCGCGCTGCGCTCGTCCTTGCACTCCAGGACCACCTCGGCGTCGCTGCCGTCGCCCTGGACGATCTCGACCAGGAAGAAGGCGGCGCCGGACCTGCCGCCGCTTTCCCAGATCCCCTCCGCGCCGCGGTGCATCGGGGTGATGGCGATCGAGAGGGGTGAAGCTCCGGTATCGGCCATGGCCGGGGTCCTGCGCGGTGGAACGACCTCAGCGCGCGAGGAGCCTCCGGGATGCACGGCGCGCCCGCCGCATCCCAGGGCGGACGCCGTCAGTCCGGCGTTGCGCCCGAGGCGCGCACGATCGGCGCCCATTTCGCCGTCTCTGCGCGGATGAAGGCTGCTGCCTCGGTCGGCGAGGACGGCGTCGCCTCGATCTGGCGCTGCGCCAGCGCCTCGACGAGTTCCTGGTCCGTCAGCGCCGAGGTCGCGGCGCGATGCAGCGCCGCCAGCACCGGCTCCGGCAGGCCGCGCGGCGCGACGAGCGCGCTCCAATCCGCCATGTCGAACTCGCCGAGGCCCGGCGTCTCGGAGGTCGCCGGCACATCCGGCAGCAGCCGGCTGCGCGCGCGCGTCGAGACGGCGAGCATGCGCAGCCGCCCGGCCTCCGCCTGCGGTCGCGCGCCGGAGGCCGGGGTGAAGGCGAAGTCCACGTTGCCGGTGATCAGGTCGGTGATCAGCGGCGCGCCGCCGCGATAGGGCACGTGGATGTTGCGCAGCCGCGCCATCAGGTTGAGCTGCTCGCCCGCCAGGTGGCCTGCGCCGCCGACGCCCGACGATCCGAAGCTGCGTGGTGCCGTTCGCGACGCGGCCACAAGGTCGGCCACGCTGCGCCACGGCCGCTCGTTCGGCACGGCGAGCACGTTCAGGATCATCGCCACCCGGGTGACGGGCAGCAGGTCGCCCTGCGGGTCGAAGGGAAGGGAGGTGTAGAGCGTCGGGTTGATGGCAAGGCCGCCGATCGTGCCGAGCAGCAGCGTGTGCCCGTCGGGGGCGGCGCGCGCGACGGATTCCGTCGCGATGTTGCCGGCGCCGCCGGTGCGGTTCTCGACCACCACGGGCTGCCCGAGCAGGGCTGCCATCTTGGGCGCCATCAGCCGCGCCGCGATGTCGGTGGTGCCGCCCGGCGGGAAGCCGACGATCAGCCGGATCGTGCGGCTGGGAAAGCCCTGCGCCAGGGCGGGTGCGGCGAGCAGCGCGGGTGCTGCGGCAAGCAGGCTTCGGCGGCGCATGGTTCCCCTCCGTCTCTCCGGCGCGCGGTCAGGCCGGCAGCAGCGTGTCCCGGATCCAGCCCGCGACCGCGCAGGCCTGCGCGTCGCGCTCGGCGAAGCCGCCGAACTGCAGGCCGAGCGGCAGGCCCTCGGCCTCGAGCAGCGGCAGCGCGAAGGCAGGCGCACCCAGCAGCGTCCAGGGCAGCGCGTAGTGGCGCGAGCCGGTGAAGCCGTGGTCCGCGATCGCCGGTCCGCTGGAGCAGAGCAGCACGAAGCCGTCCACGCGGCCGGCGAAGCCCGCGACCGCCTCGCGCAGCCTCTGCCGGTCGGCGAGCGCGCGCCCATAGGCCTCGGCATCCATCGTCGCGGCCCGCGCCAGCAGGTCCTCGATGCGCGCGCCGACGCTGCCTGCGCCATGCGCGCGATAGGCGGCCAGCGGCCAGCGTGCTTCCCAGGCCAGCAGGTCGGTGGCGAAGTCGGAGATGCCGCGCAGCCGGCGTTCCAGCGCGGCGACATCGGCATCGTTGCGCGCATCGAGGATGCGCACGCCGGCCGCCGCGAGCCGCGAGACCGCCGCCTCGAATGCAGCGCGCGAGGGATCCGCCGTCTCGTCCCAGCCGAGCGTGTCGAGGCGCACCAGCGCCGCCGGCTTGCGCGGCGGCGGCGCCGTCTCGGGACCGGCGATCCCGGGATGCGGCGGCGTGCCGCCGGCGCGCCGCCCGATC
>NZ_JAKJIB010000471.1 GCF_021864505.1 Falsiroseomonas oryziterrae | reverse complement strand
AAGCTCTTCGGATCTAACGGCCCGGCACCATCATGGGCCGCGTCGCGCGCGGCTACACCGAGGCGGAGATCGCGGCCATGGCCGAGCATTTCGCGCGTCTGCCGCGTTGAGGAGAGCGACGATGACCGCGACCCGTCGCGCCCTGCTCGGCGCCGCCCTCCTTGCCCCGCTCGCCGCGCCGCGGCGCGTGGCGGCCCAGACCCAGGCCCGGCTGCTGGTGATCGGCGGCGGCTTCGGCGGCGCCTCCGCCGCCTCCTTCGCGCGCCGGCGCTTCCCCTGGCTCGAGGTGACGCTGGTCGAGCCGAAGGCGCGCTTCGTCACCTGCCCCTACGGCAACCTCGTGCTGGCCGGCAAACGCCGGATCGAGCAGATCAGCCATGGCTATGACGGGCTGCGCGCGCGCGGCGTGCGCGTGGTGCACGACTGGGCGACGGGCATCGACGCCGCGGCGCGCAGCGTGCGGCTGCAGGGCGGCCAGACGCTGTCCTACGACCGGCTGATCCTCTCGCCCGGCATCGCGCTCCGCTGGGGCGCGCTCGAGGGCTATGACGAGGCCGCGGCCGAGCGCATGCCGCATGCCTGGGTGCCGGGCGACGGCGCGCAGACGACTCTGCTGCGCCGCCAGCTCGAGGAGATGCCGGATGGCGGCGTCGTCGGGCTCGCGATCCCCGCCAATCCGTTCCGCTGCCCGCCCGGTCCCTATGAGCGGATCAGCATGATCGCGAGCTACCTGAAGCGCCACAAGCCGCGCTCGAAGATCCTCGCGCTCGACGCCAAGGACGCGTTCAGCAAGCAGGGGCTCTTCCAGGATGCCTGGGCCGAGCTCTATCCCGGGATGATCGAGTGGGTGCCGGCGAACCGCGACGGCCGCGTCACGCGCGTCGATGCGCGCGAGCGCGTGCTGGAGAGCGAGTTCGGCGAGCGGCACCGCGTCGCGGTCGCCAACGTCATCCCGCCGCAATCGGCCGCGCGCATCGCGATCGACGCCGGGCTCGCGAACGATACCGGCTGGGTGCCGGTGAACCCGGTGACCTTCGAGAGCCGCGCCGCACCCGGCATCCATGTCGTGGGCGATGCGAACATCCCGGGTCCGATGCCGAAATCGGGCTACATCGCGAACAGCACGGCGAAGCAGGCGGTGGCGAGCGCGGCCGCGTCGCTGCGTGGCGAGCGGCCACCCGAGGCCCTTTACTACAACACCTGCTACAGCCATGTGGGCGAGGACTACGGCATCTCGATCGTCGGCATCTTCCGCCCGAATGCGGAGGGCAGCGCGATCGTCGAGGTGCCGAATTCCGGCGGCGTGTCGCCGCGCGGCAACCTGCCGGAGCAGCGACGGCTGGAGGCGGTCTACGCCGACGCCTGGTACGAGAGCATCACGCGGGACATGTTCGCATGAACCCATCCGTCACGCGGCGCACGGCGCTCGGCGCACTCGTCCTCGTCGCGCTGCCCTGGCCGGTGCTGGCGCAGGAGGATGCGCTGGCCGCCGCGATCCGCGAGCAGGTGGGCGACGCCGCGGTGGAGGAGGGCGGCATCGCGCTCCGCGTGCCGACGGTCGCCGAGAATGGCGGGCAGGTGCCGGTGACGGTCGTGGTGGACAGCCCTCAGACGGCGGCCGAGCACGTCACCGCCATCCATCTCTTCGCGACCCGCAACCCGACGCCCGGCGTCGCGAGTTTCCGCCTGACGCCGCTGCTGGCGCGCGCCGAGGTGCAGACGCGCATCCGCCTGGCGGAGGACCAGCGCATCGTGGCCGTCGCGCAGTTCAGCGACGGCCGCGTGCGCCGCGCCGCCGCCGAGATCCGCGTCACCACCGGGGGCTGCCTGTCATGAGCGGCACGCTGAGCACCCCGCGCGTGCGCGTCCCCCGCTCCGCCCGTCCGGGCGAGGTGGTGGAGATCCGCACGTTGATCGAGCACCCGATGGAGACGGGCCTGCGGCAGGAGGGCGGCCGCACCGTGCCGCGCGACATGCTGACGCGCATGGTCGTGCGGGTGAACGGCGAGGTCGCGCTGCAGGCGGAGTTGCGCAACGGCAGCGCCGCCAACCCCTTCCACGTCTTCTTCCTGCGGATCGAGCGCGCGAGCGAGCTCGAGTTCAGCTTCACCGACGAGCGCGGCCGCACCGCGCGCAGCACGGCGCGCATCGCGCTGGCCTGACGGCGTAGGTCACCCGGCGCGGAAGCGCGCCGCCGTCACCGCATCCTCGCGCAGCGCCGCCTCGACCTCGGCGCGCGCCGCCGGAGTCTCGGCCAGCGCCACGACGCGCTCGAACCAGGGGCAGGCGTTGCGCACGCGCGCCTGGAACAGCCGGTCGA
>NZ_JAKJIB010000470.1 GCF_021864505.1 Falsiroseomonas oryziterrae | reverse complement strand
GACCGCCACCCCGGCGCGCCGCCGCGGCAGGCCGAGCCCGCCGACCCGCGCGGAGGCGCTGGCCCAGCGGCTGGCCGACGAGATCGTCGCAGGCCGCCTGACGCCCGGCACGCCGCTCGAGGAGATCCCGCTCGCGGCCGCGCATGGCGTCTCCCGCACGCCGGTGCGCGAGGCGCTGCGGCGCCTCGAATCGAGCGGGCTGGTCGAGACGAGGCCGCGGCGTGGCGCCGTGGTGGCACGGCCGGAGCCCGGCCGGCTGCGCGAGATGTTCGCGGTGATGGCGGAGCTGGAGGCGCTCTGCGCCGCCGGCTGCGCGCGCGCGATGCGGCCCGCCGAACGACGCGAGATCGAGGCGCTGCACAAGCGGATGGGAGCGATGGTGCGCGAGCTCGACCTTGCCGGCTACCGCGCGGCCAACGTCGCCTTCCACCAGGCGCTCTACGCCGGTGCGCGCAACGGCTACCTGGCGGAGCTCGCGGCCGACACGCGCCGGCGCCTCGCGCCGTTCCGCGCCGCGCAGCTCGAGGCGCCGGAACGGCTGCGGCGTTCGCATGCCGAGCACGGCGCCATCGTCACGGCGATCCTGCGCGGCGAGGCGGAGGAAGCGGCGCGGGTGATGCGGGAGCATCTGGCGCTGACCGAGGCGGCCTGGGGCCAGATGATGGACGTACTTCTGGTCAACAGCCCAGCCTCGCAGCACATTTCCTAGGCAGATCAGCCCGAAAAGCGCGCCCGTGCATACACGACGCGCGGCAGCGCCGCCGCTGCCGGCCTCGGCTGGACGTTATGAATCGTGCTGAATCAGACCCGTAGCAAACCGGGACGACCGCCCGGAGGCGCGGCACGGGGTTTGCTGAACCGGTCTCCATGTCATCGGACGCCGACCTTTCCCTCGACCGGGCCAGCCTGCACGCCGCCTATGCGGCCGGCCGGCTTCGGCCCGAGCAGGTCGTCGCGCTGATCCACCGCCGGATCGCCACCCTCGGCGATCCGGGCATCTTCATCCACCTGGTGCCCGAGACGCAGGCGACCGCCACCGCGGCCGCCCTGCCCGCCTTCGACCCGGCGCGCTACCCGCTCTGGGGCCTGCCCGTCGCGATGAAGGACAACATCGACATCGAGGGCCTGCCGACCACCGCGGGCTGCCCGGGCTTCGCCTATGTCGCCAAGGCGACCGCGCCGGCCGTGCTGGGCCTGCTCGACGCAGGCGCGGTGCTGATCGGCAAGACCAATCTCGACCAGTTCGCGACCGGGCTCGTCGGCGTGCGCACGCCCTACCCCGTGCCGCGCAATGCCTTCGATCCGGCCCGTGTGCCCGGCGGATCGAGCAGCGGCTCCGCGGTCGCGGTCGCGCAGGGCCTGGCGACGCTCTCGCTCGGCACCGACACGGCGGGCTCCGGCCGCGTGCCGGCGGCGCTGAACAATTTGGTCGGGCTGAAGCCCTCGCTTGGCGCCGTGTCCAGCCGAGGTGTGGTGCCGGCCTGCCGGACGCTCGACTGCGTGTCGGTCTTCGCCCTCTCCGTCGAGGATGCCTGGGCCGGCTTCGAGGCGATCGCGGGCGAGGATCAGGCCGATCCGTTCTCGCGCCCGATCGCGCCGCAGGAGCCGCGTCTCGCGCCGCCGATCCGCAGGCTCGGCGTGCCGCGCCGCCCCGAGTTGGACGACGAGGCCGGTCGGACCGCCTGGGCGGCCGCCGTCCAACGCCTGTCCGCGCTCGGCGTCGTCGTCGAGGAGGTGGACCTCGCCGAATTCCACGCCGTCGCGCGCCTGCTCTACGAAGGCCCCTGGGTGGCGGAACGCGCCGCCGCCGTCGGCGAGTTCGCGCTCGCGCGGCCGGATGCCGTGCACCCCGTCACGCGCGACATCCTCGCCGGCGCGTCGCGATTCAGCGCGGTGGATGCCTTCCGCGGGCTCTATCTGCTGGCCGAGCTGCGGCGCCGCACGGAGCCGATGTGGAGCCGCGTGGATGCGCTCGCCGTCCCGTCCGTGCCTTGCTTCCCGACACTGGCGGACCTCGCCGCCGATCCGCTCGGCCCGAATGCGCGCCTCGGCACCTATACGAACTTCGTCAACCTGCTCGACCTCGCGGCGCTCGCCGTGCCGGGGCCGTTCCGCCCCGATGGCCTGCCTGCGGGCCTGACGCTGATCGGCCCGCGCGGCAGCGACGCCGCGCTCGCCGCCTTCGGCGCGCGATTCCAGGCCGCCGCGCAACCGCGCCTCGGCGCCACCACAGCGAGGCGCGCGGCATGAACGACCTCATCGAAATCGCCGTGGTCGGCGCGCATCTGTCGGCCCTGCCGCTGAACCACGAGCTGACATCGCGCGGCGGCGTGCTGCG
>NZ_JAKJIB010000047.1 GCF_021864505.1 Falsiroseomonas oryziterrae | reverse complement strand
GGGCCCGAGCGCGGCATGCGCCGTGAAGCGCGGACCCTCCGCGCCGAAGGCCGCAGCGGTGATGCCGGGCTCGGCGGCCAGCATCACCGCCTCGCCACCCAGCCCGTGCCCGATCGCGACCACGCGGCCGGCCCCCACGTCACGCCGCAGCGCCGTCAGCGCGCCGGCCAGGTCCTGCGGCAAGGTCTGCGTCGTCGGTGCCGGCGGGTCCGCGCCGGAGTCGGCCGAAAAGCCGCGCGCGGCGTTGGCGTCGAGTTCCAGCACCGCGGCCCCGCGGCCGAGTAGCGCGACCAGCAGCCAGCAGCGAGTCGTGCAGCGCGTGGGCGCCCGGCGGATCGAACAGCAGGACCGCGACGGCGTCGCCGGGCTGCCAGCCGGGCGGCAGGTTCAGCAGCGACGGCACCGGACGCAGCGCGTCCGTGCCGATCGGGGTGATCCACAGCGATTCGAAGCGGGTGTGCTCGAGCGCGCCGGCGGGCCGGCGCTTCCGCCCTTCGGATGAGCGTGGGCGAGCGATTGGTCGGGAATTTTGTTTCCTGTTCATGCTAAAATTCATTCTTTTCATGAATTTCCTGGCGGGTGCATGCCATAGTTCGCGTCACTTCGGTCGTACCAAGGGGGCGGAGGCTGCGTCGTGTCCCATGCCCGCGTGATGCCGCCCGGCACACCCATCCGGCACGCATCGGCTCGGGGAAGCCTGGGCTTCGCGGGAACGGAGGGCCCGGCGGGCGTGCCGCTGCCGCATGACGCGCCGGCATGCTGGTCGGCAGCGCTCGACGCCATCACGCATGGGGTGCTCGTGGTGGATGCGGCGCTGCGCGTCGTCGTGGCGAATGCGGCCGCCGAGACGATGGCGTCGGCGGGGCACGGCTTCCGTCTGCGCCCTCATGACGCGCGGATCGGCTCGGCATGCGTGATCCTGCCATCCCTGCGGCGCGATGCGGCCGCGCTGGCTGCGCTCGTCGGCGCCGTCGCGCTCGCGGGTCAGCCCGGCGGCGCGATCCTTCTGCACCACGCCGATGGCGCGCCAGCCGTCGCGGCGCTCGTCTCGCCGCTGCCGGAGCGGCCACCCGCGAGCGGTGCGTGCGGCGGCGGTCGCGTTCCAGGCCGGGCGCTGATCCTGCTGCACGACCTGGCGCTGTCGGCGGCGCCGCGCGCGGAACTGCTGCGCGGCCTCTTCGGCCTCACGGCGAAAGAGGCGGAGGTGGCCCGGATGCTGGCCGGCGGCGCCACGAAGGCCGCGGTCGCGGAAGCGCGCGGTCTCCGCGAGACGACCGTGCGCACCCAGGTGCGCGCCGTCCTGGCCAAGACGGGCGCCGCGAACCTGCGCGACCTGGCGCGTATGCTCGCCGGGCTGGTGGGGCTCTAGATTCGAGATTCCTAGGGCAAGAAATCCAATCTGACTGACTCAGTCAGATTGGATATTGCTCTAGGGCCGCCTAGCCCTCGGGCTGCACGCCGGAGACGCGCACGAGCTCGCGCCAGGTGCCGCGCTGCTCCTGCATGATCTCGAGGAAGCGCGCGCGCGAGTTGAGGAAGGGCGCATTGCCGCCGCGCGCCAGTGTCTCGACCAGCGCGGGCGTGGCCAGCGCCGCGTTGATCGCGGCGTGCATGCGGTCGGCGATCGCATCCGGGATGCCGCGTGGCCCGACCACGGCCGAGAAGGAGGGCAGATTGTAGTCGGCCACCCCCTGCTCCTGCACGGTCGGGAATTCCGGCGCGAGCGGCCAGCGTGTCGGGTTAGTCACCGCCAGCGCGCGCACCTGCCCCGCGCGCACCGCCCCGATGATCCCGGAGAAGCTGTCGAAGACGAGCTGGATGTTGCCTGCGATCAGGTCCGCCAGCGCCGGCGCCGCGCCGCGATAGGGCACATGCGTCAGCTCCACCCCCGTGCGCAGCATGAAGAGCACGCCGAGCATGTGGTTGGCGCCGCCCGCGCCGGCCGAGCCGTAGTTGAGCCGGCCCGGATTGGCGCGGCCATAGGCGATCAGCTCCTGGATGTTGCGCACCGGCAGCGAGGGATGCACGCAGACCATCGCCGTGCCGCTCGCGAAGGTCGCGATGTGGGTGAAGTCGTCGACGCCCTCGTAGCCCGGGTTGCGGAACAGCAGCGGCGCGCCGAGATGGCTCGACGGGCTCGACATCATGATCGTGTACCCGTCGGGTGGGGACTGCGCGACATGCGCCGTGCCGATCGTCCCGCCGGCGCCGGCGCGGTTGTCGACCACCACGGGCACGCCGAGCGCCTCGGACAGCACCTGCGCCTGCTGGCGGCCGGCGATGTCGGAGGCGCCGCCGGGCGGGAAGGGGACGACGAGCCGGATCGGCCGGTTCGGCCAACCGCCCGCGCCTTGCGCGATCGCAGGTGCGGGCAGTGCCGCCAGCGCGGGCAGGGCAAGCAGGTGACGGCGCAGCATGGCCGGGGTCTCCGATCGGTGCGTGGTCGCGTCAGGCGCGGCCGGATACGAAGCAAGAAAGATTCCAGCCGCCGATGCAAGCCGCTTCCGATGGCGGGCGACCGCGCGCAGGATGGGAAGGTCGGTCGGGAGGATGCGCGGTGCAGTATCGGACACTCGGCGCGAGCGGCCTGAAGGTCTCGCCGCTCTGCCTCGGCACCATGATGTTCGGCGGCCCGACCGAGGCCGCGGAGGCCGAGCGCATCGCGGCGCATGCGAAGGACGCCGGGGTGAACTTCATCGACACGGCCGACGTCTATACCGGCGGCCGGTCGGAGGAGATCACCGGCCGCATCGTGCGCGCCGCGCGAAGCTGGTGGGTGGTGGCGACGAAGCTCGGCAACGCGACCGGCCCCGGCCCGAACGACGGCGGGCTGTCGCGCCGCCGGTGCTTCGAGGCGGTGGAGGCGAGCCTCGCCCGCATGAAGCTCGACGCGGTGGACATCCTCTACCTGCACAAGGAGGATCACGCGACGCCGCTCGCCGAGACGGTGCGCGCGATGGCGGACCTGGTCGGGCAGGGGAAGATCCTGCATTTCGGCGTCTCGAACTTCCGCGCCTGGCGGCTCGCCGAGGTCTGCCGGCTGTGCGACGAGATGGGCATCGACCGGCCGGTCGCGAGCCAGCCGCTCTACAACGCGCTGAACCGCCAGATCGAGGTCGAGCACCTGCCGGCCTGCGGCTTCTACGGGGTCGGCGTCGTGCCCTACTCGCCGCTCGCGCGCGGCGTGCTGACCGGCAAGTATGCGAGCCAGGATGCGCCGGCAGCCGACACCCGCGCGGGGCGCGCCGACAAGCGCATGATGGAGACGGAGTTCCGCCCCGAAAGCCTGCGCATCGCACAGACGATCCGCCGCCATGCCGAGGCGCGCGGCATCACCGCGGGACAATTCGCGCTCGCCTGGGTGCTGCACAACCGCCTCGTCGCCGGCACCATCGCCGGGCCGCGCACCATGGCGCAGTGGCTGGAATATATCGGCGCATTGGATGTCGGGATGACGGCGGAGGACGAGGCGCTGGTGGATGGCCTCGTCGCGGCGGGGCATCCCTCCACGCCGGGCTACAACGATCCGGCCTACCCGATCGAAGGCCGGCCCGTGCGCGGCTGACCTGGACGGTCGCGGAGGAGAGCGCCAGCGCTGCCCCGGCGCCCGGCGCCCGCTAGGCTTCGTCGGCCTCGTCGCGCTTCAGCAGCGCCGCATCGATCTGCTCGAGCAGCCGCGAGAAATCCACCGGCTTCGGGTGGTAGTCGTCGCAGCCGGCCTGCAGCACCCGGTCACGGTCCCCCGACATGGCGTGCGCCGTCAGCGCGATGATCGGGATGCGCGCGGTCCCCGGGTCGCCACGCAACTCGCGCGCAGCGGTCCAGCCATCCTTCACCGGCAGGTTCATGTCGAGCAGGATGACGTCGGGCCTGAGCGACTTCGCCTTGTCCACGCCAGCCTGGCCGTCATGCGCCAGCTCCACCTCGAAGCCGCGCCGCTTCAGCCGGCGGGACAGGAAGTCCCACAGCTCCTCGTGGTCCTCGACGAGCAGGATCTGCGTCACATCCGTGTCTCCATCTCCGGGGCGCCCGTCTCCGGCGCGCTGCGCGGCGTGCCGGCGACCACGCGGCGCAACTCCTCGGCCAGTGCATGGCTGGCGGCTTCCGCGGGCACGACGGTGTCCACCGCCGCGCGCAACCGGTCGAGTTCCGCCTCGTCCACCTCGCCTTCGGTGATGGCGATCACGGCCGTCTCCCGCAGCTCCGGCCGGCGGCGCAGCTCCCTCAGCAGGGCGAAGCCCTCGCCCGCCGCCGGGGCCCGCAACTCCATCACCAGCACCGCCGGCACGGGCGGCGACGCCAGGCGCGCCATGGCGTCCTGCGCATCCGCCGAGGTCGCGACGGTCCATCCCTCTGCCGCGAGCACGCCGGCAAGTTCCCGGCGCTCCGCCTCATCGCTCTCGAGCAGCAGCACATGGCCGGGCGCCACCTCGCGGCGGAAGCGGTCCAGGACCCGTTTCAGCCGGTCCCAGCGGACCGGCTTGTTCAGGTAGTCGTCGGCACCGAGCGAGAAGGCGAGCCCGCGCTCCTGCACGACGGTGACCATCACCACGGGCGTGCCCGCCAGCGCGGCATCCGCCTTCAGCGCCGACAGCACCGCCCAGCCGTCCATGCGCGGCATCATCACGTCGAGCAGGATGGCCACCGGCCTGAGTTGCCGTGCCATTTCGAGCCCCTGCGCGCCGTCCGGCGCGCAGCGCACCGCGAAGCCCTCGCGCCGGAGGAAGCGCGACAGCAGGTCGCGGGTCGCCGCGTCGTCGTCGATCACCAGGACAAGGCCCGCCGGCCCGTCCTGCTCCGCCGCCACGGCCTCGCCGATCTGCGCCGCGGGCTCGTCCGCCTCGGCGCGGACCAGGCGCATATCGGCCGGGATGGTCAGCGTGAAGGCGCTGCCCTCGCCGGCCTTGCTCTCCACGGCGATGTCGCCGCCGAGCATCGTGGTGAAGGCCCGGGTGATCGCGAGCCCAAGGCCCGTCCCGCCAAACCGCCGGGTGGTCGACGCGTCCGCCTGGCTGAAGCGCTGGAAGAGCTTGTCGAGCTGCTCCGGCGACATGCCGATCCCGGTGTCGCGCACGGTGAAGCGCAGCCGGTCCCCGTCCCGCTCGGCATGCAGCGTGATCGTCCCGTCCTCGGTGAACTTCGCGGCATTCCCGAGCAGGTTGAACAGGCACTGGCGGATCTTCACCGGATCCGAATGCGCGCTGCCGAGGTCGTCGGCGCATTCCACGACCAGCCTGTTGCGCCTGCGCTCGGCCAGGGCTTCCACCGTGGAGGCGACTTCGCGCAGCAGGGGCGCGACCTCGAAGTCCTCCGGCTGAACCTCCATCTTGCCGGCCTCGATCTTCGACAGGTCCAGCACGTCGTTGATCAGCGACAGCAGATGGCGGGCATTTGCGGTGATCTTGCCGAGGTCGTCGAGGAAGACGTCCGCCTTTTCCAGCGACTGCGCCTCCTCCTCCAGCATCTCGGCATATCCGATCACGGCGGAGAGCGGCGTGCGCAGCTCGTGCGACATGTTTGCAATGAACTGGCTCTTGGCGATGTTTGCGTCTTCTGCCGCCGCCTTCGCGGCGGCCAGCTGCTCCTCCGCCTCGCGAAGCTCGGCGATGTCGGTGTTGGTGCCGAACCAGCCGATCGGCCGCGCTTCCTCCTCCTCGTCGCCCGCCTCGAAGAGCGGGAGGGCGCGCGAGAGGAACCAGCGATAGCGCCCGTCGGCGCCGCGCAGGGGGAAGGTGTCTTCCCAGGGCTCGCCGGCTTCGATCGCCTCGCGAAACCGCTCGACGACGCGGGCACGGTGGTCTGGATGCTGCACCGATTGCCAGCCGTCGCCCAGCATCTCCCCGGGCGGCGCGCCGGTGAAGTCGTACCAGCGGCGATTGTACCACTGGATCGCGCCGTCCGGGTCCGTCATCCAGGCGAGCTGCGGGATGGCATCCAGGATGGTGCGCAGTCGCGCCTCGCTCCGCTTGAGCCGGGCCTCCGCACGCCGCCGCCCGGTCTCGTCCACGGCGACGAGACCGACGCCGTCCACGCCGTCCTCGGTCCCGTCCAGCTCGAGCGGGAAGACGCCCAGCGTCAGGTGTCGCAGGATGCGGTCCTTGCCGGGCGGACGGACCGTCACCTCGATTCCGGACTGTGCGTCCGCGCCTTCGAGCACCTTCTGCAGCTGCGGCGCGATCTGGGCGCGCACCGAGTCCGGCAGCACGTCGCCGCGGCCGGCCTCGACGCCCAGCGCGCGCTCCCCGAGCAGCGCGAGGTGGCGGTTCGCCAGGCTCAGGCGCAGCTGCCGGTCGAGGAAGCCGAGACCGATCGGCGCATTCTCCATCACGCCATGCAGCAGCGCATTCGCGCGCCGCTCGGTGCGTCGTCGCAGCAGCGCCAGGATGCCGAGCAGGCCGGCCGCCGCCAGCGCGAGGCCGAGCGAGAGGGCATAGAGCCATGCCGAGCGATGGCGCGACCGAGCCTCGATGCCGTTGGCGAAGCTGCTCGCCTGCTGCTGCAGCCTTGCGACCTCGCCGCGCGCGGCGTCCATGAAGACCTTGCCCTCGCCGGTCTCGAACAGGGCGAGTGTCTCGCGCGTCTCGCCGCGGCGTCGCTGCGCGATCACCTCTTCGGTCCAGGCGACCTTCCGTGCGGCGATGCCCTCGACGCCGCTCGGCTCGGGCAGGCCCGCGCCGCGCGCCGCCTCCCGCATCTCGCGGAGCCGTGCGGGGACGGCGGCGGTCCCGGCACGCTGCGGATCGAGGAAGCTCTCATCGCCGGTGAGGAGATAACCGCGCTGGCCCGTCTCGATGTCCCTGAGGGCCGAAAGCAGGCCTTCGGCGGAGAGCACGAAGCTGCGCGCGGCGGCGACGCGTTCCGCCTCCGCTCCCGCCAGGCGCCAGTTCCAGCCGGCCGTCCCAAGCGCGAGGAGGACGAGGAGCCCGGCGAGCAGGGGCGCGCGGCGCACCCAGCCGGGCAGCACCGGACCCGACCCGAAGGCAGCGTTCCGCAACCGATCCGGCACTCCATCGTCTCCCGCTGGCCCGGGAATAGCGCCGGGCGGCGGGGCGGGTTCATCGTGTCGAACCCTCCGCACGCGCATGCGTTGCCCACCCGCAACGCGCCAGGAGGGATGCAGGTGCAGGCGACCGAGCGGCGGCTCCGGCCGGGCGGCGCGCATGGCGCTGCGGCGGTGACGCCCTGGGTGGCAGCCAGCGTGATCGTCGCGGCGCTCTATCTCGGGCGGGACCTGCTGGTTCCCCTCGCGCTCGCGGTGATCCTCGCCTTCGTGCTGGCGCCGCTGGCGGGTGGCCTGCGTCGCATCGGGCTGGGCAACCTGCCGGCGACGCTGCTTGCGGTGCTCGCCGGTGTCGCCGTGATGCTCGGCATCGCCTTCATCGTGCTGCGCCAACTGGCATCGCTCGCGGGCGAGCTCAGCGCCTTTGCAGGCAATCTGCGCGCCAAGCTCGACAGGCTACGGCTCGACGAACTCGTCGGCCAGGCGATGCGCACGGTCGACGGGTTGCGCGACATCTTCGGCAGCGACGCGTCGCGCGGCGCGACCGCTGCGGCGCCGGTGCAGACGACCGAGGCCACCCCGCTGGAGATGGCGGCCTCCTGGCTCGGCCCGGTGCTCGCCCCGGTCGCGACCCTCGGCATCGTGGTGATCTTCGCGCTCTTCATCCTGCTCTACCGCGAGAACCTGCGCGACCGGCTGATCCGGCTCGCTGGCGTGCGCGACCTGCACCGGACGGTCGGTGCGCTGGACGACGCGGCCTACCGGCTCTCGCGCCTGTTCCTGGCGCAGCTGATGCTCAATGCCGGCTTCGCCGTGGCGATCGGCAGCACGCTCTGGCTGGTCGGGCTGCCGGGCGCGCCGCTCTGGGGCATCCTCGCCGGGCTGATGCGCTTCGTGCCCTTCGTCGGCACGCCGATCGCCGTGCTGCCGCCAACGCTGCTTGCGCTTGCCGCCGAGCCGGGCTGGGGCCTCGCCCTTGCAGTCGGCGGCCTGTTCCTGCTGGCGGAGGCGCTGATGGGCCAGGTCGCGGAGCCGCTGGTCTTCGGCCGCAGCGCAGGGCTGTCGCCGCTCTCGGTCATCGTCGCGGCCACCTTCTGGACCTTCATGTGGGGTCCGATCGGGCTGCTGCTGGCCACGCCGCTGACCGTCTGCCTCGTCGTGCTGGGCCGCCACGTGCCGCGGCTCGAGTTCCTCGACGTCATGCTGAGCGACCGCCCGCCGCTGCAGCCGGCGGAGAGCTTCTACCAGCGCGCGCTGGAGGGCGATGCCGACGCGCTCGTCGCCCAGGCCCGCGCTGCGCTGAAGGAGGGCACGTCGCTGGTCGCCTGGCACGACGACGTGGCATTGCGCGGCCTGGCGCTCGCGGAGGCCGACTGGTCGCGCGAGGTGCTGGAAGAGCCGAAGCTCGACGCCATTCGCCAGCAGGTGGAGACCCTCCTGGACGAACTGGCCGAGACGCCCCCGGCGGGGAGTGCCGCGATGCCGCCGGAGTGGCTGGCCGAGGGCGCGGTGCTCTGCATCGCCGGCCGCGGGCGGCTCGATGACCTTTCGGCCGCCATCGCCGCGCAGGGCCTGCGGCACGAGGCCATCGGCGCGGTGCCGCTGCCGAATGGCACGCTGGAGGGCGACGAGGATGCGCGCTTCGACCCGACGAGGGTCCGGGCCTGCGTGCTGTCCGTGCTGGAGGAGGGCAGCAGCGCGGCGGCGATCCGCTACTTCCTGCGCCGGATCGCCCGGCGGCTGCCGGGCGTCCCGGTGGTCGTGGCGCTGTGGCACGCGCCGTCCGGCAGCGCGACGCTGGCCGAGCTGCGCCAGGAACGCGGCGGCGCCTCGGTGATCGCGACGTCGCTCGGCGAGGTGGTGGCCTTCTGCCATGCCGCCGCGGGCCAGGCCGCGGTGCCGTCCGGCCCCGCCAATGAGCCGGTGCGGGGCGGCGCCGTCACGGTCGCGTGACCCTGGACAGGCGGGGGGCGGCAAAGCATGTTGCGCCCACCTGACCGACTGGGAGGCAAGACCAATGTTGTTCAAGACGAGCTTCCGCGCAGTGCTGCGGGGCGCGGCCGCGGCGGCCGCCCTCTGCGCCGTCGCGGCGGTCGCGCCGGCTCCGGCCGGCGCCAGCACCTTCACCTGGGCGACGGCCAACGACATCCTCGGCCTCGATCCGCACGCCAACAACCATGGCGTCACCAACGCCATGAAGAGCAATTTCTACGAGCCGCTGGTGCGCCGCGAAGCGGACGGCTCCCTCTCCCCGGCGCTGGCCGAGCGGTGGGAGGTGGTGAATCCGACCACCTGGCGCTTCCACCTGCGCCGCAACGTCCGTTTCCATGACGGCACGCCCTTCACCGCCGCCGACGTGCTGATGTCGCTCGAGCGCGTCCGCCAGAACGACATGGCCTACACCGTGGCCTCCATTGCCTCCGGCCGCGCGGTGGACGACCACACGGTCGAGTTCACCACCCGCTCCCCGAACCCGATCCTGCTGCAGGACCTGACGCTCTTCTTCATCATGAGCGCGAACTGGGTGCAGCAGAACAACGCCATGGCGGTGGCACGCGCCGGCCAGCCCGGCGCCAACACCGCCTTCGCGCAGCTCAACGCCAACGGCACCGGGCCTTTCCGCGTGACCGAGCGCGTCGCGGATGAGCGGACCGTGCTGGTGCCGAACCCCCAGTACTGGGGTGCTTCGAACATGAACCACGGCATCACCCGTGCCGTGTTCCGCCCGATCGCCTCGGCGCCGACGCGCCTTGCCGCGCTGCTCTCGCGCGAGCTCGACATCATGTACCACGTGCCGCTGCAGAACGTGCCGCAGGTCCAGCAGGCGCAGGGCGTGCGCCTGGTGCAGGGTCCGACGGCGCGCAGCATCTACTTCGCCTTCGACGTCGAGCGCGCCGAGAGCCTGGACGAGCCGGGCCGGCCGAACCCGCTGCGCGACGTGCGCGTGCGCCGGGCGATCTACCAGGCGATCGACATGGGCACGATCACCCGAGTCGTGCTGCGCAACTCGACGGTTGCGGCCGGCATCCCGATCGGCCAGGCGATCGGCGGCTTCGTGCCGGCGGCGAATGAGCGCCTGCCCTTCGACCCCGACGCCTCGCGCCGCCTGCTGACCGAGGCCGGCTTCCCGAACGGCTTCCGCCTGACGCTGAACTGCCCGAACAACCGCTACGTCAACGACGAGGCGATCTGCCAGGCGGCGACCGCGATGCTGCAGCGCGTCGGCATCCAGGCGCGGCTCGACGCGATGCCCTTCGGCCGCTTCCTGCAGCGCGGCGGTGCCGGCGAGTACCAGTTCTACATGCTCGGCTGGACGCCCGGGAACTTCGACATCACCAACCCGGGCCGTGAGCTGCTCGGCGAAGGCAGCTTCAACTGGGGCCGCTTCCGCGACGACCGCATGAACGCGCTGCTGGCCGAGATCAGCACGCTGCCGCCCGACAACCCGCGCCGCCAGCAGCTGGCCGCGGAGTACTGGACGCGCTTCCGCGAGCTGCTGCCGATGGTCCCGCTGCACCAGGAGCCGCAGATCTTCGCGGTGCGCGAGACGGTGGCCGACTTCACCATGCGCGTGCAGGAGGACCTGGAGCTCCGCCACGTCCGCATGCGCGGCAATTGAGCGCAGCCGAAGCCGCGTGAGGAAGGGGCCCGCCACGGCGACGTGGCGGGCCCTTTCGATTCAGATCAGCCCGCCATTCACGTGGATGACCTGGCCGGTCACGTAGCCGGCCTCGGGCGAGAGCAGGAAGCCGACCATCGCCGCGACGTCCTCCGGCGTGCCGAGGCGCCTTAGCGGGATCTTCGCCGTCACCGCCTCCCACTGCGCCGGCGTCAGCGCGGCATGCGCGCCGGGATCCTTGCGCGTATAGCCGGGCGCGACTGCGTTCACCGTCGTCCCCGTCGGCGCCGCCTCCACCGCGAGCGCCCGCACCGCCGCCTCCATGCCCGCCTTCGCCGCGGCGCTGGCCGGGAAGGTCGCGACGTCGGTGCGGAAGACATGGGCGACGAAGGAGGAAATCGCGACGATGCGGCCCTCCTGCAGATGCGGCAGCGCGGCGCGCGCGGTGCGCAGGAACCCCCACAGCACGGCGTCGAGCGACTTCGCGAAGACCGCGTCCGTGGCGGCCGTGAAGGGCGTCTTGTCGGCGAAGCCGGCGGCGAAGACGACGCCGTCGAGCCGGCCGAACCGCTCCACCGCGCGCGCCACCAGCGCCTCCGGCAGCGCCGCGTCGGCGATGTCGCCGAGCATCGCCTCGGCCTCGCCGCCGCGCTCGCGCACCGAGGCGGCGACGCGCTCCGCGCCTTCGGCGTTCTTGCGCGTATGCACCAGGATGGCGGTGTCCGGCCCGGCGAGGCGCCGGCAGCAGGCGGCGCCGATGCCCGATCCGGCGCCGGTGACGAGGACGACGCGCATTCAGCTTCTCCAGGCAGGGTCGGGCGCGGCCAGCCCGCCGCGCGCGGCCGACCAAGCGAAGGGATCGGCCATCCAGGCGCGCAGCTCGCCGAGCGCGTCGGCCGGCAAGGCGCCGCGTGCCTCGGCCTCGGGCAGCACGTCCTGCCAGGTCGCCAGCGCGAAGAGGCGCGCGCCCAGGTCCGCGACCTCGGTCACCACGCGGTCGAAGATGCCGTAGTTGAACAGCACGAAGACGTGCCCGACCTCGGCACCGGCTTCGCGCAGCGAGCGGCAGTAGCGCGCCTTGCTGCGGCCGTCGGTCGTGACGTCGCTGACCAGCAGCGCCCGCGCGCCGGGGCGCAGCGCGCCGTCGAGATGCGCGTCGGCGCCGAAGCCCTGCGCGCGCCGGCGCACGGTGACGAAGGGCAGCCGGAACCGCTCGGCGAGCATGGCGCCGAGCGCGATGCCGCCCTGCTCGGTCGCGGCGACCGCGTCGAAGCCGGCATGTCCGGCTTCCTCCAGGATGCGGCCCTCCGCGGCTTCCAGCAGCGCCGCGCGGGCCAGCGGGAAGGACAGGGCGCGGGGCATGTCGAGCCAAGCGGGGCTCATCCAGCCGGAGGACAGCACGAAGGGCCGGTCGGGCCGGACGAGGATCGCACCGGTGTCGAGCAGGATCTGCGCCGTGCGCCGCCCGATTGTCATCGCACCACCTCCGCGCCCTGCAGCAGGATGTCGCGCAGCACCGCCGCGCCGACCAGGAAGTCGTCGAGCTCCATCGCCTCGCGCGGGTTGTGGCTGCCGTGCTCGTTGCGCACGAAGACCATGGCGCTCGGCACGCTGGCATTGGCGAAGATCGCCGCGTCATGCCCCGCGCCGGACGCCACCACCTCGTGCGGGATCCGCGCCGCCTGGCAGATGCGCCGCGAGAGCGCGAGCAGCCGCTTGTCCATCGCGGCCGGCGGCGTCCGTACGCCGGGGCCGAGCGCGATCCGCACGCCGCGCTCGCGCGCGATCTCCTCGGCCTCCGCGGCAGCCAGCGCGCCGAAGGCGTCGAGCGTCGCCTCGCTCTCGCTCCGCCATTCCAGCGTGAACCGCACCTCGCCCGGCACGCGGGTCATGGCGTGCTCGCGAGGGTCGGTCGCGAAGATGCCGAAGGTCATCACCAGGTCCTCGCCGCGTTCCAACAGCGTGCGCCAACTCGCATCCAGCCGCATGGCGAAGTCCGCCGCGCCGAGCACCGCGTCGCGCCGCAGCCAGCGCGGCACTGCGCCCGAATGCGCCGCTTCGCCGAGGGCGCGCGCCTCCGGGTGCCGGTGGTTGCCGCGGATGCCGGAGACGAGGCCGACGGGCACGCGGCGCGCCACCATCACCGGTCCCTGCTCGATATGCAGCTCGACGAAGTGCGACAGCGACGCAGGGTCGAGCAGCGGCCTCCGCGCGGCGACTGTATCGGTGTCGGCACCTTCCCGCGCCATGGCCTGGCGCAGCGTCATTGTCCGGTCGCGCAGGTTGGGGAGATCCATCCAGGCCGGGTCGAACTGCCCGAACAGGGCGGAGGAGCCGAGATAGGGGCGGCCATACCAGGCGCTTTCCTCGCCGCGCAGCACGAAGAGGTGCAGCGTGCGTGCCGGCTGCGGGCCGCGCGCGGCGTGGAGCAGCGCCAGCAGCCCGGCGATGACGCCCGCCGCGCCATCGTAGTTGCCGCCCTGCGGCACGCTGTCGAGATGCGATCCGCAGGCGGCCGCGGGCAGGGAGGGATCGGTTCCCCGCAGCGTTACGCGCAGGTTCGCCGCCGCATCCCAGGCGCAGTCGAGCCCGGCCTCGCGCGCGATCGCCTCGATGCGACGCATCGCGGCCGTCTCGCCGTCGCCATAGGTCTCGCGCGTGATGCCGATGCCGTCGTGATGCGCCGCGCGCAACGCCGCGAACAGGTCGCGCGCGAGGTCGGCAAGGTCGGGCGCGACGGCGAGCGGCTGTCCCATCTGCATGCGCCCGACCTTCGCCCGCAGCCGGACGGCAGGCAAGGCGTGCTTGACTTCATGCACCTGCGTCCGAACATCAGGGCGATGGATCTCGGACCGGCCGCGATGGTGGCCGAGCGCAGCCTGAAGGTGATCGAGAGCGCGCCCGTCGGGCGGCGCTATCATCGCCTGCTGCTCGAGGCGCCGGACCTCTCCGCGCGCAGCCGCCCGGGGCAGTTCTTCCACCTGCTCTGCCGCGACGGCGCGGGCAACGGGCCGTATCTCCGTCGGCCGATGAGCATCTGGCGCTGCGGCGCGGGCGAGCCGCTCGGCTTTCTCTTCCATGTGAAGGGCAAGGGCACGGCGGCGCTGGCGCGGCTGCGGGCGGGCGAGGCGCTGTCGGTGGTCGGGCCGCTCGGCCAGGGTTTCGCGCTGGATCCGGCCTGGCGGCGCATCCTGATCCTGGCGCGCGGCGTGGGGCTGGCGACCCTCGCGCCGCTGACAGGTGCTGCGGCGGCGATGGGCATCGCGGCGGACGCCGTCCTCTCGGCGCGCGACCCGGCCGACCTCATGGCGGAAGAGTTTGCCGGCGTATCGGGCGCGAGCGTCACGGCCGTGTTCGATGCCGATGGCAGCAGCGAGGTCGCGCGGGTCGAGGCGCTGCTGCGCGCTCGCTTCGCGGCGGCGCGGCCCGATGCGGTGTTCACCTGCGGCTCCAACCGGCTGTTCCTGCTGCTGCAGCGCCTCTCGGCGGAGTTCGGCATTCCGGGCCAGGTCGCGCTGGAACAGCAGATGGGCTGCGGCCTCGGCATGTGCTTCTGCTGCGTGCGCCAGATCCGCGACGCGTCCGGCGCAGTCGTGAACCTGCGCGTCTGCGCCGAAGGACCCGTCTTCGACCTGCAGGCGGCGCTGGCGTGGTAGACCTCAGCACGCGTATCGGGTCGCTGACGCTGGCCAACCCGGTGATGCCGGCCTCCGGGACCTTCGGGCCGGAACTGGCGAAGGTCTTCGATCTCGACGCGCTCGGCGCGCTGGTGACGAAATCCGTCACGCCGGAGTTCCGCGCCGGCAACCCGCTGCCGCGGCTCTGCGAGACCGAGGCCGGGGTGCTGAATTCCATCGGCATCCCGGGCAAGGGGCTGGATCACTTCATCGAGCATGCGATGCCGGAGTGGCGGCGCTTCCGCGCGCCGCTCGTCGTCAGCTACTCGGCGCCGACTGTCGCATCCTTCGCCGAGGGCGCGGCGCGGCTGGCCGCGACGCCGGGGGTGGCGGCGATCGAGGCCAACATCTCCTGCCCGAACCTGGAGGAGGATGGCCGCGCCTTCGCGATGCATCCCGAGCCCGCCGCCGCGGCCACCGCGGCGATGCGGCGCGTCGTGGGGCGCGCGCCGCTCTGGGTGAAGCTCTCGCCCAACACCGGCGATATCGCGGCCGTGGCGCGCGCCGTGGAAGATGCGGGCGCCGATGCGCTGGTGGTGGCGAACACGATCCTGGGGCTGGCGATCGACATCGAGACGGCGCGGCCGAAGCTCGGCTCCGGCATGGGTGGCTTCTCGGGCCCGGCCTTCAAGCCGATCGCGCTGCGCCTGGTCTGGCAGGTCGCGCAGGCGGTGCGCATCCCGGTGATCGGCGTCGGCGGCATCGCGACGGCCGAGGATGCGGTGGAGTTCCTGATGGCCGGCGCGACCGCGGTGCAGGTCGGCACGGCGACCTTCGTCAGCCCGACCGCGATGCTCGGCGTGGTCGATGGGCTGCGCGGCTTTTGCGCCCGAAAGGGCCTCGCGCGCGTCGCCGATCTGACCGGCGCGGCGCTGCCTACTGGGCTGCCGCGCGCTGCGGAGTGACCTCTTCCGGCGCGCCGTTCTCGGCCGGGTTCATCCGCCACAGCGTCCAGTTCAGGAAGCCGGCGAAGCTGACCCAGACGAGGTAGGGCACCAGGAGCCAGGCAGCGAGCTCGCTGACCGGCAGGAAGGCCCAGATCATCCCGACGATCGACGCCCAGAAGACGATCAGCTCGCCGAGGGCGAGGTCCATCCGCCGCATGCCGAAGAAGATCCAGGACCAGGCGGCGTTGAGCAGCAGCGAGCCCCACCAGAGCAGGATCTCCGCCCCGAAGCCGGTCTGCCGCCAGACAAGCCAGCCGGAGGCGGCGACCATGAGGTAGAGCACCGCCCAGGCGATCGGGAACAGCCAGTTCGGCGGGTTGAACCAGGGCTTCCTCAGCCGCGCATACCAGGCGCCCGGCTTGAAGACCGCGCCGGTGGAGGCGGCGGCGAAGCAGGCCAGGACGAAGCCTGCCAGCGCGAGGGCCGAGGTGAGGGTCATGCCATCCCTAAGTGGATCGGGCGCCCCCGGCTGTCGAGGCCGGTTCCGCGCTCAACCCGATTGCGGCGTCGCGGTTCTCGGCCTCAGCGCGCCTCCACCCTCCGCTGGGCGAGGGCGAGCACGACAGGGGGCCGGCCGGCGATCGGCACCGGGAGGCTGCGATAGGCGTCGAGGCCGCGCCCCTGGGCAGGGCCGGCCGTCACCGTGGCCCGCTCGGCGCCGTTGGAGAGCATCGCCCCGCCGCCCGCACGCGGCATCGCAGCCTGCAACGCGACCGGCGGGTGAGGGCGCTGTTGCTCCTCTGCCCAGGCGGCCAGGACCCGGGCCCGGTAGGGCTCGGCGAATTCCGGCGTGTGGGAGTGATAGGCGGCGGCCGCGGCCTCCCAGGAGCCTCGCGCGCCCCGCAGCTCGGTCAAGAAGCGGGCGGCGTAGCGGGCGTTGGCGGCCGGGTCGAAGGCGGTCTCGAGGTCCGGGAAGGCGTTGGGGTGGTGGCGCAGGTTCACCTGCATGCAGCCGATGTCGATGGAACGCACCCCGCGCGCCTGCAGCGCCTGCACCTCGGCGATGGCTGCCGCCCGGGTGGGAAAGAACTGCCCGCGCCCCTCGGCATTGATGGTCCAGGGCCAGGGGTGGAAGGCCCGGGTGTCGGGGTCGCGGCGGCCGGATTCCACCCGGCCGATGGCCATGAGCAGCTGCGGCGGGATGCCTGCCTCCCGCTCCGCCGCCTGGATCGCGGCACGACAGAGCCGCCCGGGCTCGGCCAGGGCGGGCAGGGGCAGGAGCAGGAACAGGAGCAGGGCGCGGCGCATGCCTCCGCCGGGGCAAGGGGCATGCCAGGGCACCGCAGCCTGGCGCTTTGGCATTTTGCCGCTTTAGCGCTTTGGCGCTTTACCGCCCTTGCGACGACGACGCCGTGCAACCGTGACGCCGTGGGCGAGGAAGCCCCGTGCCGGTTTCGGACAAATTGCGTTCCCCGGCGCACGGTGACGGGGAAGCATCGCTCCTCGGTGCCGGAAAAGCAAGCAAAATCAATGGCTCACTGCGTGGATGCGGCTGGCGTCGCAGGGGGTGCAGCAGGCGCGGCCGCGGGGGTTGCGGCCGTCGAAGGCGTTGCCGCGGTGGGCTCTGCCGGAATGTCGGTGGGCGGCGCCGCGCCGGCCTCGGTGTAGTCCGGCACGATGCGGGCCTGCGCGCCGGCGATCACCAGCACCCGCGTCCCGACCGCGAGCGGCTGCTGGTCGCGCTGGGTCACCGAGACCAGGTCGCCATTCGTCTTCCGCACGATGTACTCGATGGCGTTGCTGTCGCCTGCGACGCGTTCCGCTGCCGTGCCGAACAGGCCGCCGACCAGCGCGCCACCGACAGCACCGATCGCGCCGGCCATGTTCCCGCCCGGCACCTGGCTGCCGATGATGCCGCCCGCGGCGCCGCCGGTCGCGGCACCCGTCGTGCCTTCCACCTGCACCGCGACGGCGCGGCGCCCGATCACCACGCCCTGCTCGACCCGGTTCACCTGCTGCACGGCGCGGGTGGCGTAGGTGTCGGGCGAGAAGCGGTTGCCGCAGGCGAGGAGCGCGAGCGGCATCAGGAGGAGCAGGGTCCGCATGGCGGCCCGGCCATAGCGGAGGCGGCTGCGCGATGCCACCCATCGCGGCATGGCGGAAAGATTGCCGCGGCGGCGCGGTCTGTGGTCCCCTCGCGGCAAGAAGCAAGCGGAGGAGGCGCAGGACGATGCCCGTGATCACGCGGCGTGCGGCACTCGGGGCCTCGCTGCTCCTGGCTGCGCCGGCGGTCGCCCAGCAGGGCTGGCCCAGCCGGCCGATCCGCATCATCGCGCCCTTCCCGCCGGGCGGGCTGGTGGACGTGCTGCCGCGCGCCATCGCGCCCACGCTCTCCGCACGGCTCGGCCAACCGGTGGTGGTGGAGAACCGGCCTGGCGCGAACGGCAACATCGGCGCCGACCTCGTCGCGAAATCGCCACCCGACGGCTACACGCTGCTCGCCACCTCGCTCGGGCCGATCGCGACCAACCAGTACATCTATGCGTCCATGCCTTTCGACACGGACACCGCCTTCGCGCCGATCGTACTGCTCGCGCGGACGCCGAAGGTCATGTGCGTCGCGACTGCGCGGCCCTGGCGCAGCGTGCAGGAGGTGATCGACGCGGCGCGGGCGCGGCCCGGCACGCTGACCGCGGGCTCGGCGGGGAACGGCAGCAGCCTGCATATCGCGCTCGAGCTGTTCAAGCGCGCAACCGGAACCGACATCCAGCACGTGCCCTATCGCGGCGCGGCGCCGGCGGTGACGGACCTCGTCGCGGGACAGATCGACCTCGTCATCGACAACCTGCCGAACATCCTCGGGCAGATCGCAGCCGGGGCGGTGCGCGCCGTCGGCATGGGGACGGAGCGCCGCGCGCCGCAGCTGCCCAACCTGCCGACGATGCGCGAGCAGGGCGTGGAGTTCGTCTTCGGCACGGCCTTCGGGCTCGCCGCGCCGGCGGGGACGCCGGAGCCGATCCTCGCACGGCTCGCCGCGCTGACGACGGAGGCGCTGCGCGATCCTGCCATCGGCGGGCGGCTTGCGGAGCAGGGCGCGGAGCTCGGCGGCGGCACGCCGTCCGACTTCGCCGCGCTGATCGCACGCGAGAAGGCGACGCAGGCGCCGGTGATCCGCGCCGCCGGCATCCGGGCCGATTGAGGCGAGCGGCAGGCAGGCGATGACGGACGGCACCATGACGGTGCGGCAGGCGACGCTCGACCTGCTGCGCGGCCTCGGCATGACGACGGTGTTCGGCAATCCGGGCTCGACCGAGCTGCCCTTCCTCGATCGCTGGCCGGACGACTTCACCTATGTGCTCGGCCTGCAGGAGGCGTCGGTGCTCGGCATGGCGGATGGCTATGCGCGGGCAACCGGGCGGGCGGCCTTCGTCAACCTGCACTCGGCCGCCGGCGTCGGGCATGCGCTGGGCAATCTCTTCACCGCCTGGAAGAACCAGGCGCCACTGGTGATCACGGCGGGGCAGCAGGCGCGCGCGCTGCTGCCGAACCTGCCCTTCCTGGGCGCGACCGACGCGGCGTCCTTCCCGAAGCCCTACGTGAAGTTCGCGGTCGAGCCGGCGCGGGCGGAAGACGTGCCCGCCGCGATCGCGCAGGCGCATCGTGTCGCGATGCAGCGGCCCTTCGGGCCGTGCTTCGTGTCGGTTCCCTCGGACGACTGGGCCGCGGCGTGCCGGCCTGTCGCGGCGCGGACGCAGCATGCCGACGTCGCACCCGACCCGGCGGCGCTCGAGGAGGCGGCGGCGCTGATCGCCGCGGCGCGGCGGCCCGTCATCGTCTCCGGCGCGGAGGCCCATGCGGAAGGCGCGGGGC
>NZ_JAKJIB010000469.1 GCF_021864505.1 Falsiroseomonas oryziterrae | reverse complement strand
GGGGACGCAGGCGGCGACGGCGGTGCTGAAGCTCGCCGTCGTGCCGGCGGTGACCTGGGCGGTCTGCACGGCCGCGGGCGTCGGGCCGCTGGCCACCGGCGTCGCCGTGCTGTTCATGGCGCTGCCGACCGCCTCCACCAGCTACGTGATGGCGCGCGCGATGGGCGGCAACGCGCCGCTGATGGCGGCGATCACCAGCAACCAGCACATCCTCGCCGCCGCGACCCTGCCGGTCTGGGCGTGGCTGCTGACGGGGTGAGTCCGGAGGTTCAAACGGGCAGTTGGGACCAACAAGCGGCCGCACGGCGGCCGCCGCGCCGCGACCGACAGCGATGCCGGGTGCGCCATGGCTGCGGCGCGCAAGCGTCACGCCGGAGGCGTGCTATTCGCACGTCACGCCGGCGGCGTGCTATTCGCACGACGCGCCCGGAGGGGTCATGCGAGCAGCATGCCTCCGGCATGGCGCCGGCGTTTGAGGTCACTATCTCCTGGGCAGGAAGCCGACCAGCTCCTCGGCCTTGTCGCAGATCGGCGTCGCGATCGCGTCCGCGCGCTCGGCGCCCTTGCGCAGCGCGGCGTCGAGCGCGGCGGGGTCCTGCAGCAGCCGCGTCATCTCGGTGCGGATCGGGTCGAGATGCGCGACCAGCGCCTCGGCCAGCACCTCCTTGAAGGCGCCGAAGCCCTTGCCGCCATGATGGCGCAGCACGCCGGCATGCGTGTCGCCGGTGATGGCGGCGAGGATGCCGACCAGGTTCCGCGCCTCCGGCCGGCCTTCCAGGCCCGCCTCGCTCTCCGGCAGCGGCTCGGGGTCCGTCTTCGCGCGGCGGATCTTGAGCGCGATCGCGTCGTGGTCGTCGGTGAGGTTGATGCGCGACTGGTCGGAGGGATCCGACTTCGACATCTTCTTCGTGCCGTCGCGCAGCGACATTACGCGCGCGGCGACGCCCTGGATCAGCGGCTCGATCGTCGGGAAGAACTCCACGCCGTAGTCGTGGTTGAACTTCTGGGCGATGTCATTCGCGAGTTCCAGGTGCTGACGCTGGTCGTCGCCGACCGGCACCTTGGTCGCGTGGTAGGTCAGGATGTCGGCCGCCATCAGGTTCGGATAGACGTAGAGGCCCGACGAGGCGGCCTCGCGGTCCTTGCCGGCCTTGTCCTTGAACTGCGTCATCCGGTTCAGCCAGCCGAGGCGCGCGACGCAGTTGAAGATCCAGGCGAGCCGCGCATGCGCGTGCACGTGGCTCTGGATGAACAGCGTGCAGCGGTTCGGATCGAGGCCGCAGGCGATGAGCGCCGCCGCCATCTCCCGCGTCTGCCGCGCGAGCTCCTTCGGGTCCTGCCAGACGGTGATGGCGTGCAGGTCCACCACGCAGAAGATCGATTCATGCGTGTCCTGCATCGGCACCCAGTTGCGGATGGCGCCGAGATAGTTGCCGAGGGTGGGCACGCCGGAAGGCTGGATGCCGGAGAAGACGCGGGACATGCGGTGTTCGCTCTGGTGAAGGGCCGAAGGTGTCGTGCGGCGCGGGCCGCGCCGTCAAGTCGCGGCGGGATACGGCCGCGCCCCGAATATGGCGGTGCCGACGCGGACATGCGTCGCGCCCTCGGCGATCGCGGCCTCGTAGTCGCCGCTCATGCCCATCGAGAGCGTCGCCAGCCCATGCTTCGCGGCGAGGCCCGCGAGATACGCGAAATGCGGCCGCGGGTCGGCCTCGACCGGCGGGATGCACATCAGGCCGGCCACCGTCAGGCCGTGCTCGTCGCGGCAGGCGCGCAGGAAGGCGTCGGCCTCGGCGCGCGGCACGCCGGCCTTCTGCGGCTCGTCGCCGGTGTTGACCTGCACCAGCAGCGCCGGCGCGCGGCCTTCCTTGCGGATGGCATCCGCCAGCGCGGCGGCGAGCTTCGGGCGGTCCAGGCTCTCGATCACGTCGGCCACCCGCACCGCCTCGCGCGCCTTGTTGGTCTGCAGCGCGCCGATCAGATGCAGGCGGAGCGCCGGGTGTGCGGCGCGCAGCGGCGGGAACTTCGCCATCGCCTCCTGCACGCGGTTCTCGCCGAACACGGTCTGGCCGGCGGCCAGCGCCTCCTCGACCGCCTCGGCCGGATGCGTCTTGGACACGGCGACGAGGGTGACGGAGGCGGGGTCGCGGTTGGCGCGGCGGCAGGCTTCCGCGATGCGGGCCTTTACGGCGGCGAGGTTGGCTGCGATGGCCGACACGAGCGGAGGGTCCGGGGCTTGGGGATGCGGACGCTAGAGGGGTGGTCGCGGCGGCTCAAGCCGGCGTCGCGCGGCACGCGCGCCTCGCCGGCGTCGCGCGGCACGCGCGCCTCGCCGGCGTCGCGCGG
>NZ_JAKJIB010000468.1 GCF_021864505.1 Falsiroseomonas oryziterrae | reverse complement strand
GCCGTCACGGCCGCCGTCGCCCGCGCCCAGGCGGTGCCAGGCGTGCGCGTCTCCACCGGCGGCTACTGGACAGGCCGCGTGGACGACAACCGCGCCTGGCAATCGGCGCAGCAGGTCACGCTGCGCGGCGGCGACGGCGCCGCGCTGCTCGAACTCGTCGGCGCGCTGCAGGCGCAGGGCCTCGCCACCTCCGCGCTGCACTGGCAGCTGACGCGGGAGACGCAGCGCACCGCGCGGGAGGAGGCGTCGCGCCTGGCGCTCGATGCGCTGCGCCGGCGGGCGCAGGCGGTCGCCGAGCAGCTCGGACTGCAGCTGGTCGGGCTGAAGGAGGTGCGGATCGACGTGCCGGAGCGCGGCCCGCGTCCCTTCGCCGCACCGATGGCTGCCTCCGCGCGCGGCCCCGCCGCCGCGCCGCCGCCGGTCGCGATGGCGGAGGACATCCCGGTGATGGCTACGGTGCAGGCGGTGGCGATCCTGCGCCCGCGCTGATCAGACGCCGCGCAGGAACGGGTTCGACCTTCGCTCCTCGCCGAAGGTCGAGCCCGGCCCGTGGCCGCAGAGGAAGCGCATCTCGTCGCCGAGCGGCAGCAGCTTGCCCTCGATCGCGGCGATCAGCGCGTCGTGGTCGCCATAGGGAAAGTCGGTCCGCCCGATCGAGCCGCGGAACAGCACGTCGCCCACCACGGCGAAGCCGAGATCGCGCGAGGCGAAGACGAGATGCCCCGGTGTGTGTCCCGGGCAATGCAGCACCTCGAAATCCTGGCCGGCGATCGACACCGTTTCGCCCTCGGCCAGCCAGCGGTCGGGCGTGGCGTCGGCCATGCCGTCGAGCCCGTATTCCGCCGCCTGCGCCGCGATGCCCTTGAGCAGGAATTCGTCGCGTCGGTCGGGCCCCTCGATCGGCACGGCGGCACCCTGTCGGGCTTCCAGCGCCCGCTTCAGCTCCGCGGCACCCCCGGCGTGGTCGAGGTGGCCATGGGTGAGCAGGATGCGCTCCACGGTGAATCGGGCGCGGTCCAGCGCGGCGAGGATCCGCGGCACGTCGCCGCCGGGGTCGATCACGACGCCCCTCGACGTCTCCGCGTCCCAGATCAGGGCGCAATTCTGCTGGAAGGGGGTGACGGCGACCTGGGCGGCCTGGATTCTCGCCATGCCGCCGGAGTGGCGCGTCAGTGACGGCGCGTCAATGCCGACCGGCTTCGGAGACGCGCCCTGAGGCGACCGGCTCGCGGGAGAGGCGCACGAAGACCTGCCGGCATTCCTCCGCCGTGGCGCCGGCGACTGCGCCTTCGGCCAGCGCCGCGCGGCTCCACATCCAGGACCGCACCGGGTCGTGGCGCATGCTCCAGTCCGGAAACAGCCGCGCCGCCGCGTCGCCGCACCAGAGCAGCGCGACCTCGACATGTCGGTCGTCGCGCAGGATGCGGGCGAAGGTCGCGGTCACCTTCGCGCGCGGCCCCTCCAGCAGCTGCATGAAGAGGTCGTGACGACAGATCAGCGTGCCGGTGATGTCGTCACGGCCATTGCGGTATCGCGCCACCGCCAGGATGTCCTCCAGCGCGCCGTCGTGAAAGCCGAAGGGACGGGAGGCGTAGATCAGCTGCACCACGCGCATTGGCGTGTCTCCGAGGGAGGCCGGCTGCTTACACCCGATCAGCGGCGGAGGAACAGCTTTTCCAGCTCCACCTTGCCCAACCGGATGAAGGTCGGGCGGCCATGGCTGCAGGTCGCGGCGCGCGGCGTCGCCTCCATCTGGCGCAGCAACGCCGCCATCTCCGCCGACGTCAGCCGCCGCCCGGCGCGGATCGAGCCGTGGCAGGCGAGCCGCGCCACGGCCGCATCCAGCCGGTCGGCCAGCGCCAGCGCCTCGCCGCTCTCGGCCAGTTCCTCGGCGAGGTCGGCGAGCAGCGGCGCGGGATCGGGATTGCCGAGCAGCGCGGGCAGCGCGCGCACCAGCACCGCGCCGGGCCCGAAGCCCTCGATCTCGAGGCCGAGCCGCGCCAACGCATCCGCCGCATCGAGCAGCCGCGCGACGGCGCCTTGCGGCATCTCGACGACGGCCGGCAGCAACAGCGGCTGCGCGCGCACGCCGCCCCCATCCAACTGCGCCTTCAGCGCCTCATGCGTCAGCCGCTCATGCGCGGCGTGCTGGTCCACCAGCACCAGCGCGCCGTCCGGCGCCTCGGCCAGCACATAGGTCGAGAGGAGCTGCGCGAAGGGACGGCCGAGCGGGCCTTCGTCGGCCGGTGGCGGTGGCTCGGGCTGCGGCGCCGCGATGGGCGCCGGCGCGAAGCCGAGCGGCAGCCGCGGCGCCGGCGGGCGGAAGGGCGTGGGCTGCGGACGGAAGA
>NZ_JAKJIB010000467.1 GCF_021864505.1 Falsiroseomonas oryziterrae | reverse complement strand
ACCGGCCGCCAGGCGATGCCATGCGCGCGCGCGATGGCGAGCAGCTGCGGCGCTTCCACAACCTGCCGCGCGCCCGGCGCCGGCGCCGGGCCCAGCACCGTCGCACCGCGCGCCCCGGCGCCGTCGAAGAGGTCGGAGAGGCGCACGACGCCGTCCTCCACCACCGCGAGCGGGCGCAGCGTGGCGAGTTCCGCCCGGGCGGACGCGCAGAGCAGGAGCAGCCACAGCAGGATCCGCATGGCCGTCACCGCAGCCGCGAGAGGGTGGAGAGCATCTCGTCGCTCGCCGAGATGACGCGGCTGTTCATCTCATAGGCACGCTGCGCGGTGATCAGGTTGGTGATCTCCTGGACCACATTGACGTTCGACGTCTCGACGAAGCCCTGCATCACCTGGCCGTAGCCCGGCGTGCCCGGCGCGCCCTGCTGCGCGGCGCCGGAGCCGGGTGTGGCGAGCAGGAGGTTGTCGCCGATCGCCTCCAGCCCGCCCTCGTTGGCGAAGATCGCCAGCTGGATCTGGCCGACATTCTGCGGCTGCAACTGGCCGTCGAGCTTGGCCAGCACCTCGCCGGTCGCGTTGATCGTGACGTCGGTCGCATTCGCCGGGATGGTGATGCCGGGCTGCACGACGAAGCCGTCGGCGGTCACGATCACGCCTTCCGGCGACAGGGCGAAGGTGCCGTCGCGGGTGTAGGCGGTCTCGCCGGACGGCAGCTGGACCTGGAAATAGCCGTTGCCGCGCACCGCGACGTCGAAGCGGTTGCCGGTCTGGCTCAGGTTGCCCTGCTCGGTGATGCGATAGACCGCGCCGGTCTTCACGCCGAGGCCGATCTGCGCGCCGGAGGGCAGCACGGAGCCCGTGTCGGCCGATTGGGAGCCGACCCGGCGGAGGTTCTGGTAGAGCAGGTCCTGGAACTCGGCCCGCCGGCGCTTGTAGCCGGTCGTGCTCATGTTCGCGATGTTGTTCGAGATGACCTCGACATTGGTCTGCTGCGCCAGCATCCCGGTGCCGGCGATGTGGAGGGAGCGCATCGTGCTATGCCCTCCGGCGCCGGGCGGCCGGCGTCGGCCGGCCCTGGCTTCGCGCAGGCCACCGGCGCGCTGGGTCACCCGGTCGGTTGGTGCACGGGCCGCGTTCCGGGACCCCGCCCGCGTTGCGGAGCAACGCTGCCGGGAACCCGTCGCGGCCTCGGCCGGCTGCGCCGGCCGCCATCTCGTGGTCTTGCCGTAGTGGCATCACGCGCTGTCCTCCCTCATCGCCGCCGCAGGATGCGCTCGACCGCGCTCCCGAGGCGCTCGCCCTCGCGCTCGGCCATTTGCGCGACGAGCTGGAAGTGGCGCATCTCGTCGGTCAGGCGCGTCATCTCGAGCACGGGACGGACATTGCTGCCCTCCATCGCGCCCTGGATGATGCCTGGACGCTCGACCGCCTGCGCCACCTGGTCGGGCGGCGCGGCGAGGTTGCGCTCGCCCTCCGCGAGCAGGCGTTGCGCGTCCGCGAAGCGCACCACGCGCAACCGTCCGGCCGGGCCGTTCTCCGTCTCCACGCTGCCGTCGCCGCGCACCGTGATCCGCGCCGCACCCGGCTCGATGCGTATCGGCTGGCCGGCGGCGCCGAGCACCGCGTTGCCCTCCGCATCCACCACGCGTCCTTCGCCGTCGAGGGCGAAGCGGCCGGCCCGCGTGTAGCGCTCGCCGGCCGGCGTCTGCACGGCGAAGAAGGCCTCCTGATCGGCGAGGGCGAGGTCGAGCGGATTGCCGGTGCGGATCAGCGGTGCGGCGGAGCCGTCGCGCCAGGTCGCGCGGTCCTGTGCATAGGCGACGTCGCGCAGGCCGCGCATGGGCGCCGCGCCCATCTCTCGCTCGAGCGCCGCGCCGAACAGCGGCCGCTGCGCGCGGAAGCCCGGCGTGTCGGCATTGGCGATGTTGTTCGCCGTCACCGCGGCCATGCGCTGCGCGGCGACGAGGCGGGAAAGCACGATGTAGCCGGGGCTGTCCAAGGTCGCGGCTCCGGTGGTTGCGTCGCGACGGTCGGGGCAAGCGTCGTGCCAGCCCATCGCGCATCGCAGGCCACCCGTCCGTGCCGCCGGGCGGCAGGACATGCCGGCCGGCGGCAAGTCGCGCCGCCGCAAGGCTTCGTTAAGCGCCGCCGCGGCAATCAACCCCGGCGGGCACAAGACCGGGGCATCCATGGCGGAAGCGACACAATCTGAGTCGCCGACGGGCGAGGGCGCAGGCAAGGGCGCGGGCAAGGGCCGGGCGCGACTGATGCTGCTCGGCGCGCCGGCCCTGCTGGCCGCGCTCTGTGCCGGGCTCTGGTTCGGCGGGGTGCTGCCGCCGGTCCTCGGCCTCGGT
>NZ_JAKJIB010000466.1 GCF_021864505.1 Falsiroseomonas oryziterrae | reverse complement strand
GGCGGCAGCGCCACGGCCAGCAGCGCGACGGCGGCCGCCGCCCAATAGGGCCAGCGCTGCCAGAGGCAGAGCGCACAGGGCGCGAGGCCGGGCCAGCGCTCGCTGCCCAAGGCCAGCAGCGGCGCCGCGGCGGAGAGCGCGGCCGCGATCAGGGCGAAGGACATGGCGGCGAAGATCGTCCGGCCGCGCCGTTGCCGCAACCTGTCGTCGCCCCTACCCTCGCCGCCCGCACCGACAGGGGATCGTCATGCTGCGCATCTGGGGCCGCGCCAACTCGTCCAACGTGATGAAGGTGCTGTGGCTGTGCGAGGAACTGGCCATCCCCTTCGAGCGGGTGGATGCCGGCGGCGCCTTCGGCCGGACGAAGGACCCCGACTACCTGGCGATGAACCCGAACGCGCTGGTGCCGACCATCGAGGATGACGGCTTCGTGCTGTGGGAGAGCAACGCGATCCTGCGCTACCTGGCGCGCACCCGCGCGCCCGGCAGCGCAATCCTCCCGTCGGATCCGAAGGCGGCGGCGGATTGCGAGCGCTGGATGGACTGGCAGCTCGCCTCGCTCAACGCGCCGATGACCACGGTCTTCTTCACCTATGTCCGCATCCCGGAGCCGGAGCGCGACTGGCCGGCGACCGCGAAGGCGCGCGACGCGGCGGAACGGCTCTGGTCCATGGTGGACGCAAGGCTGCAACGCCACGACTTCGTCTGCGGCGCGTCGCTGACGCTCGCCGACATCGCCTTCGGCCCCTACATCCACCGCTGGTTCGCGCTGCCGATCGAGCGCAAGCCGATGCCGGCGCTGGAGGCGTGGTACGGGCGGCTGAAGGCGCGGCCGGGCTACGCGAAGCACGTCGCCGTCGCGATGAGCTGACGCTCAGCGCGACAGCACGCCCGGCCAGTTGCGGTCGGCGGCGGCGATGAAGCCCGGGATGTCGCGCAGCCAGCGCCGGTGAACCGCGGCATCGAAGTTGAGGTAGAGCCGCCCCCCCTCGATGCGCCAGTGCCGGGGATCGCCCGGCGCCGTGTAGCCCTGCGCCACCGCCCAGGCGCAGTAGCCGCCATAGGCCGGCGCATGGCGCGCCGGATCGGCCAGGAAGCGGTCACGGTTGGCTGCCGAGGCGAAGCGCCAACGCGCCCCGCCCCACTCGACCTCGAAGCGCTGTTCGCCCCGCACCGGCGCGCCGGCTGCGAAGTAGGCGACCGGGTCGAAGCCGCGCAGGGCGAGCCCGGCTTCGGTCAGGACCGCGGGCTTCGCCGCCTGCGCCCGCACCTCCGGCGCAATCGCGAGACAGATGAGAAGCCCCGACAGCGCGCGGCGGCCGGGACGGAAGGCCGGGATCATGACGGATGCTCCACGCTGCGCCACGCGCCACGTTCGCGCGAGCCGCGGCCGATGTTACGCGCGACTCAGCGCGTCGCGCCCGGCGTCCAGGTGACGTCGTTGGCGCCGTTGCCGTTCAGGCGGCGCGACAGGACGAAGAGGTGGTCCGAAAGCCGGTTGAGGTAGCGGACCACCGCCGGGTTCACCGGCTCCTCGCCGGCCAGCGCCACGACCAGCCGCTCCGCGCGGCGCACCACGGTGCGCGCCAGATGCGCATGCGCCGCCCCCGCGCTGCCGCCCGGCAGGACGAAGCTGCGCAGCGGCGGGATCTCGGCGTTCATCGCGGAGAGTTCCTGCTCCAGCCGCGCGCATTGCGCGTCGGCGACGCGCAGCCGGTCCTCGCCCTGGCCGGGCACGCAGAGATCGGCGCCGAGGTCGAAGAGATCGTTCTGGATGCGCGCCAGCATCGCATCGGCCTCGCCGTCGCCCGCCAGGTGCAGGCGCAGGATGCCGATCGCGGCATTCGCCTCGTCCACCGTGCCATAGGCCTCGACGCGCAGCGCGTCCTTGCGCACGCGCGAGCCGTCGCCGAGCGAGGTCTCGCCCCCGTCGCCGCCGCGCGTCGCGATCACGTCGAGCCGGACCATCGTCTGTCTCCAGGGGCCGCAGGGCTCAGCGCCGGGGCGCGAAGCCGTCCTGCTCGAGGCGGAAGGTGATGCCGACGGTGACGGTCGAAAAGACCGGGCGGCCATCCTGCGTCGCCGGCTCGAAGCGCCAACGGCGGACGGTGCGGGCCGCGCTGTCGTCGAGCGCGGCATGGCCGGAGGAGCCGAGGACGGAAAGGTCCAGCACGCGCCCGCCCGCATCCACCTGCACCAGCAGCGTCACGCGCCCCTGCTCGCCGCGGATCCGGCTGGCCTGCGGGTATTCCGGCGAGGGGTTGGAGACGCCCGAGGACGGGCGGGCGGGCACCACGGCGCCGAGCGCGGTGCCAGCCCCGGCGGCCAGGGCCGGCACCTCGCCCGGCGCGCCGCCCGTGAGACTGGA
>NZ_JAKJIB010000465.1 GCF_021864505.1 Falsiroseomonas oryziterrae | reverse complement strand
TCGGCGCGGCGGTGCCGCTGCTGGCGCTCGGCTATGCGGCGCGCGGTGCGGTACCGGCGCTGCGCCGCTGGCTTGGTGCGGCGGGCGGCACGGCGCGGCCGCTGCTCGGCGGCGCTCTGGCGTTGTTCGGCCTGCTGGTGCTGACCGGGCTCGACAAGCGGGTCGAGGCGATGGCGACGGCGGCGCTGCCGGACGCCTGGGCGGAGCTGGTGGTCCGGTTCTGACGTCGTCTTGCCTTGAAGCGCCGATCGGAACCGGGGCCGACCCCGGGCGGCGCCGCGGCGTCACTGCCCGGCACGTGCGGCGGCCGCCTTCCGGCTGCCCTGCGAGCTTCGCTGGCCGCAGCCCGGCTTGCGACCGGGCCGGACCGTCGCGCCGTCAGCCGGCGAAGCGCACCGGGGCGCCGAGGGGCGCGCCCAGCACCTCGTCCTCGCGCATCACCGCCTGGCCGCGAAGGATCGTCATCACGGGCCAGCCGGTGCAGCGGTGGCCGGCGAAGGGCGTCCAGCCGCAGGGCGAGACGATCCAGCTTTCCTCGATCGTCCGCTGCCGCTTCATGTCCACCACGGTGAAGTCGGCGTCGTAGCCGGCGGCGAGCCGCCCCTTGCCGACCACGCCATAGACGCGCGCCGGGCCGGCGCACATCAGGTCGGCGAGGCGCGAGAGCGTCAGGCGGCCGGCGCTGACGTGATCCAGCATCAGGGGCACGATGGTCTGCACGCCGGTCAGCCCCGCGGCGCAATCGGGCCAAGGCCGTTCCTTCGCCGCGCGGGAATGCGGCGCGTGGTCCGATCCCACCGTGTCCACCGTGCCGTCCGCCACCGCGGCCCAGGCGGCCTTCAGGTGCCGCTCGTCGCGGATCGGCGGGTTCATCACCGCATAGCCGCCGAGCCTGTCATAGGCCTCGTCCGTCTGGGTCAGGTGGTTCAGCAGCAGCTCGACCGTCGCGAGGTCGCGGTAGTCCTTCAGGTAGTCGAGCTCCTCCGCCGTCGAGACGTGCAGGATATGCGCGGGCCGCCCCGTCTTGCGCGCCAGCGTCATCAGCCGCCGCGTGCCCAGCAGCGCGCATTCCACGTCGCGCCACACCGCATGCATCCGGTGCGGCATGCCGCTGTGGTAGTCCGGCTTGCGTGCCTGCAGGCGGTACTCGTCCTCCGAATGGTAGCAGATGCGGCGCCGGCCGGAGCGCATGACGCGCTCCAGGCTCTCGTCGTCCTCGACCAGCAGGTCGCCGGTGGAGGAGCCGGCGAAGACCTTGATGGCGCAGACATTGGGCTCGGCCTCGAGCTCGGCGAGCTGCGCGATGTTCGACTTCGCCGCGCCGACATAGAGGCCCATGTCGCAATACGCATGGCCCGTCACGTAGCCGCGCTTCCAGTCGAGCTGATCGCGGTTGGTGATGGAGGGGTTGGTGTTCGGCATGTCGAACACCGCCGTCAGCCCGCCGAGGATAGCGGCCTTGGTGCCCGTCGCGATGGTCTCGACGCTGGCGTCGCCGGGCTCGCGCAGATGGACGTGGCTGTCGATCAGGCCGGGCAGGACGTGCAGGCCGCGGCAATCCACCTCGTCGGCGGCGTGCACGATGCGGAGGTCGCCGATCGCCGCGATCCTGCCCCCGCGCACCCCGACATCGGCCTGCTCCACGCCCCAGGGCAGGACGAGCGTGCCGCCGCGGAGGACGAGGTCGAAATGCTGGGCCATGGGCGATCCTTCCGGGGGCTCGGCCCCGTATAGCCCATCGCGGCGCGGCGGACAGGCCGCCTCAGCCGCGGGCCGAAAGGACCTCCCACACATCGCCCTCCGCCGTTTCGGAGGCCCTCGGGCGCTCGACATGGGCGCGATGCCAGAGCGCGTAGAACAGCAGGTGCCAGGCGGCGAAGCCGCGATGCTTGTCGGTGCCCGCCGCCTTGAACAGCGCAGCGACGCGGTCCGGCTTCGCGATCTCCGCCACCCCCGGCTGCGCGGCGACGAGCGGCCCGAGCCGCTCGCCGACGCCGGCGATCCAGGCGGCGACCGGGACGGTGAAGCCCTGCTTCGGCGCGAAGGGCTTCGAGGCCGGCAGGTGGCGCGAGAGCCATTCGCGCAGCAGCCACTTGCCTGTGCGGCCGCGCACCTTGAGGGCGTCTGGCAGGCGCCACGCCGCCGCGGCGACGCCGGGATCGAGAAAGGGCGTGCGGCCTTCCACCGCATGCGCCATCAGGCAGCGGTCGAGCTTCAGCAGCAGGTCGTTCGGCAGCCATTCGGCAATGTCGGCGGCCTGCGCGGCCATCAGCCGCGTGCGGCCGGGCGTGGCGGCCGCGGCCTCCGCGGCGGCGAAGCCGTCGCGCCAAGCCGAGGGCGTGGCGCGCAGCACGTCGCGCACATGGTCGAAGCTGC
>NZ_JAKJIB010000464.1 GCF_021864505.1 Falsiroseomonas oryziterrae | reverse complement strand
GCGCTCCCCTCGGCCCGCGGCGCAACCGCGCCGGCGGCCGGGCTTTGCTGTTGCGCTGCCGCGAGTCACAAGGCGGCCGTGACCAGGGAGCCGCGATGACCCCCCGCCACCACCGACTCCGCTACCTGCTTGCCGGGGGCTTCCACGGGCTGGCCTGGACCGAATGGGGACCGGAGGACGGGGCGCCCGTCGTCTGCGTCCACGGCGTGACCCGCACCGGGCGTGACTTCGATGTGCTGGCGGCCGCGCTGGCCGAGCGCGGCCGGCGCGTGCTGTGTCCCGACCTGCCGGGCCGCGGCGCCTCGGACCGGCTGCCAGACCCGATGCTCTACATCCCACCCTCCTACGTCGTGGCGCTCGCGCATCTGCTCGCCAGGCTGGACGGGGAGGTGGACTGGGTCGGCACCTCGCTCGGCGGGATCTGCGGCATGATGGTCGCCGCCGGCGCCAACCACCCGCTGCGCCGCCTGGTGCTGAACGACATCGGCAGCCGCGTGCCGGCCGAGGCCGCCGCCCGCATCGCCGCCTACGTGAAGCTGCCGCTCGCCTTCGAGGATCTGGGCGCGCTGGAGGCGCATCTGCGCGTCGTGCACGCCCCCTTCGGCCCGCTGACCGATGCCGAGTGGCGGCATCTCGCCGAGACCAGCGCGCGGCGCCTGCCCGATGGGCGGCTCGGCATGCACTACGACCCGGCGATCGCCGTGCCCTTCGAGCAGGCGGCGACCGGCCCGGTCGACCTCGCCCTCGTCTGGTCGCGCGTCGCGCTGCCCACCCTCGTGCTGCGCGGCGCCGAGAGCGACATCCTGGACGAGGAGACGGCGGCCGAGATGGCGATGCGGCCGGGCGTACGGCTTGAGACGCTGCCCGGCATCGGCCATGCGCCGGCGCTGACGGACCCCGACCAGATCGCGCGCGTCCTGCGCTTCCTCGAGGCGCGCGGCTGAGGCTGCGCGCGCGGCATCAGCGGCGCGCGAGGCGTCTGCGGGGCGCTCGCGCCTCGTCGCGGCGATCGATCGCGCCCGCGATCCCCACCAGCACGCCCCAGGCCAGCACGGCGGCGCCGTAGAGCGCCAGCAGCGGCATCGCGGCGTCGAGCCTGGCCCAGCCGGGCGACGCCACCCAGCGGCCGATCTCCAGCCCCGGCGCGGCGACCAGCCCGGCCTGCTCAAGGGCATCGCGCACCGCGACCTCGCGCAGCCTGTCGGGGAGCAGGCGGAGCAGCCCACCCGACGCTGCCCAGGCCGGGGCCTCGGCCGAATCCACCACGCCGACCGCCAGCACCGGCTGGTCCGGCGACCAGCCGGGGCCGACGATGGGCACCACGGTGAAGTCGCCGCGGATGGTGACCGGCGCGCCGCGTCGCCCGCGCAGGTCCGTCGGGCGGGAGGTGCTGGCCGCGTTCACGCTCCGCGCGGCGGCGACGAGCGGCGCGGCATCCGGCAGGCGGAAGCCTGCGGGCGCGCGGCGCGCCGCCATCTCCGCCAGCGTCGCCTCCGGCACCGTCCCGATGACCCGCGCTTCGGGCCAGATGAGCGAGGCGAAGGGCACGAAGACGAGCAGCAGCGCGGCGGGGAACAGCAGCCAGAGCCGCACGCCGGCCCAGACGAAGGCCACGCCGATGCAGGGGATCAGGCACAGGAAGAACAGCAGGAACAGGATGAAGCCGTCGCCGAGCACCGGCCCGAGCGCGACCTGCAGCAGGATCGGCAGCGCGAGCGCGCCGGCACCCCAGGCGACGCCGGTCGCGTAGTGCCTCAGCGGCGGCGCATCCATGGCCGGTGTCGCGATCCTTTGCGCGGGCGGAGGGAACCATCCGGGCAGCGCCGCCTCAGGCTGTCAACCGATCGCCGGCGCGCGTGATGCCGGGGCATCGGCCCCTGCCACCGCGGCGGACGAGGTGGCGCGGCTCGTGCTTTGCGTCGCCTCCGAGGAGGCGAGCTACGTCACCGGGGCGGAGGTCGCGATCGACGGCGGCTGGACGGCCTGAGGCAGGGCGCGAGCGCCGCCTCCGCCGCCAGCCAGGGCGACGGGTCGGCGCCGTCCTCGATGGCCCAGCAGGCCGCGATGACGGCGCCCGCATAGCCCCAGGCCAGCACTCGATCGTGCGCGAGGCCCGCGGTCTCGGCCAGGATCGCGGCGCGGCGTGCCGCACGCGTCAGCAGCACGGGATCGGCCGGGTTGCGGAGCAGGCAGGCCGCCTCGGCCGCGGGCTCGCCGAGCAATCCCTTCGGGTCCACCGCCACCCAGCCCTCGCCGTCGCGCAGGATGTTCGCGTGGTGCAGGTCGCCATGCAGCAGCCGCGACGGCGCGGCGGAGGCAACCAGATCCCGCAGGAGCCCGCCCGCGTGATCCAAAATCGGCGCGGGCAGGACGCCGGCGCCGGCCGTCAGCGCGCGGCC
>NZ_JAKJIB010000463.1 GCF_021864505.1 Falsiroseomonas oryziterrae | reverse complement strand
CGCCGGCCAATGTCGCGCGCATGGCGGCCGAGTGGCGGGAGCGGCTGGCATGACGCGCCTCGCCACGCTGGCCGCCGTCGCGCTGCTGCTGGCCGCCTGCGGCCGCGCCGGCGACATCCGCCCGCCCGGCCCGCCGGAGCAGGTGACCTTCCCGCGCAGCTACCCGAGCCGCTGAGGGCCGGGGCAGTCGAAGGTCGCCGTCGGGGCGGATCCGGGGTAGACCTGTCGCGATGTCACGCTGGCACACATCGGGCCGCCCCTTCGACTTCTGCCACCGGCGCGGCTACCACCACGGCAACCTGCGCGAGGCGCTGGTCGAGGCCGCGCGCCAGCTGACGGCCGAGTGCGGCCCGCACGGCTTCACCTTGAGCGAGGCGGCGCGGCTGGCCGGTGTCTCGCCCTCCGCGCCCTATCGCCACTTCAAGGACCGCGACGCGCTGATGGCCGAGCTTTGCAGCCGCGGCTTCGCGGCCTTCGGCGCGCGGCTGCGCGAGGCCACGATCGGCCGCGGCGTGCGCGAGGGCTTGGCAGCCATGGGCCGCGCCTATCTCGCCTTTGCGCGGGAGGAGCCCGGCCTCTACGGCGCGATGTTCGCCTGGCGCGACCCGACGCCACCGGAGGGGGGCGCGTCGGGCCCCTTCGCCGGGCTCGTCGAGGCGATCGCCCGCACCCTGCCGGAGGGCGCGGACCCCCAGAAGGCGCGGCTGCTCGCGCTCGAGGTCTGGGCGATCTCGCACGGGCTCGCCGGGCTCGAGCGCGCCGGCATGCCGCCGCCCGGCGCCGGCGCGCCGGCGCCGGAACAGGTGCTGGAGGACGCGGTCGGGCGGCTGCTCCGCGCAACGTAATGTAAATGCCTTTGACATCGCGGGCGCCGAGTTCTTATGTGAATGTGTGAAACATCGACATCGGAGAAGGTGACCGCATGTCCGCCGCTGCCCCCGCGCTGCCCGCCGACCTTCCACCCGGCCTCGCCCGACGATGGGAGCGCCACCAGCGCCGCCAGATGCGGCGCGAGGCGCGGCAGGCCTACTGGGCCGCCCGCGGCGGCCATCCGCTCCGCGGCTGGCGGCTGCCCGCCATGATCCTCGGCTTCATCGCCTGGTGGCCGATCGGCCTCGCCCTGCTCGCCTTCTTCTTCTGGAGACCCGCCATGTCCTGCAATTCCGCCCCTTGGTCCGCGCCCTGGTCCGCCGGCTGGATGACCCCCTGGAAGGACCGCATGCGCGACGCCGCGCAGCGTGCGACGGGTCCGGTCCCGACCGGGAACGCCGCCTTCGACGAGTACCGCGAGGGCGTGCTGAAGCGTCTGGAGGAGGAGCGCCGGCAGCTCGACGCCCAGCAGGCCGAGTTCGCCGAGTTCCTGAAGCAGCTTCGCCGCGCCAAGGATCAGGAGGAGTTCGATCGCTTCATGGAAGGCCGCCGACCGCAGGCCTGACGGCTCCCGGTGCATGGCGGCGACGGCGCGGGCGCTTGATCCCCGCCATCCGCACCGGCAACAACGCCTCCGGCGCCCGCGATGGGCGCCGGAGCGCGGAGCCGAGATGAAGTCCCTTCTCATGAATGACCGGCAGCGCCTCTGGTACGGGGCGCTGTCGCGCGGCGAGGCGGAGCTGCACACCTCGCAGTTCGGCGAGGACGTCGTGATCAACACGCGGCTGCGGAAGCAGCTTGGCGGCTTCTACGTCGACATCGGCGCCTTTCACCCCTTCTCCCTGTCGAACACGGCGCTGCTGCATTACGAGCGGGGTTGGCGCGGCCTGAACGTCGATCTCGACGAGCGCGCCATCCGCCTCTTCGAGCAGGCGCGGCCCGGCGACATCAACCTCTGCTGTGCCGTCGGGCGCGAGGAGGGCGAGATGGAGGCGATGACTTTCGACAATGCCACCTTCAACACGCTCGATCCGGCGCGGCAGCTCCGCTTCGCCGACAAGCTCGAGGGCGCGACGCGCCGCATTGTCCGGGTTCGCACACTCGCCTCGCTGCTCGCCGAGCACGTGCCGCCGGACGCGACCTTCGATTTCCTCAACGTGGACGTCGAGGGCCTGGATCACGACGTGCTGGCCGGCAACGACTGGACGCGGTGGCGGCCGCGCGTGATCGCCGTCGAGACGCATGGCTTCGATCCCGGCAAGCCCGGCGAGAACGCCGTGTTCCGGCTGCTGACCGGACAGGGCTACCGGCTGCAGTCGCATGTCTTCGTCACCTCGATCTACACACGCTGGGGACTGCGCGCCGGCGCCTCGACGCAGCCTCGGGGATCTGCCGGGCGCCGCGCTGGCCGCGGCGCCACCGGCCGCGGATGCGCGCATCGAGCAGCGCGGCGGCCTGCCGCAGCTTCGCGCCGCCTGGGACCCCGGCGACCTGGAGCGCCTCGCGGCCTCTGGCGTGCCGCGCAAGCCGCTGATCCGTGTCGATCAGGGCCCG
>NZ_JAKJIB010000462.1 GCF_021864505.1 Falsiroseomonas oryziterrae | reverse complement strand
CGCGCGGCCAGGGTGCCCTCGGCGAGCCGCAGCAGGCCGAGGGGATCCTGCGCGCCTTCCGCCAGCGGCGCTCGCGGCGCGGGGGCGCGCGTGACCTCGGGCCGCGTCGGCGACACCCGCGCGCCCGTGCCGTCCTGCGCCTGGACAGGCCAGGCGACGCACAGGGCCAGGAGCGGCAGGGCGACATGGCGAAGCGGCATGGCAAGGCAACCCGCCACGCCGAGGCCGGTTCCGGCAGTCGATCGCAACCAGTCCTGGCCCGCCCGGGAACTCCTGCCGATGTGCCCGGCTTCGGGTCTCGGCTCAGCGAGCCGCGAGGCGCGCCGTCAGGTCGGTCTGCGGGCGGGCGCCGAAATGGCTGATCGCCTCGGCCGCCGCCACCGAGCCCCAGCGGCCGCATTCCGCCAGCGGCAGCCCCTTGGCATGCGCCGCGAGGAAGCCGGCGGCATAGGCGTCGCCCGCGCCGGTGGTGTCCACGACCTGCGTCGGCTCGGCCGCGACCTCGACCGTCCGGTCGCCGGCCAGAACGATGCTGCCCTTCTCGCTGCGCGTCACCGCGGCCAGCCCGACCTCGGCGCGCACGGCGGCCAGCGCGGCGGCGAAATCCTCCGTCTCGTAGAGCGACAGCAGCTCCGCCTCGTTGGCGAAGAGGATGTCCACCTCGTGCTTCACCAGGTCGCGGAAGGCGGCGCGGTGGCGGCCGACGCAGAAGGGATCGGAGAGGGTCAGCGACACCTTGCGCCCGGCCTCGTGCGCGACCTTCGCCGCCTTGCGGAAGGCGGCCTGGGCGGCCGGCGGGTCGAAGAGGTAGCCCTCCATGTAGGTGACGGCGGCCGAGGCGACCTCCGCCTCCGCCACGTCGTCCGGGCCAAAGGCGACGCAGGCGCCGAGGAAGGTGTTCATGGTGCGCTGGCCGTCCGGCGTGACCAGGATCAGGCAGCGCGCGGTCGGCGTGCCGCCCTGGAGCGGCGCGGAGGGGAAGCGCACGCCGGCGGCGCGGATGTCGTGCGCGAAGACCTGGCCCAGCGCGTCGTCGGCCACCTTGCCCAGGTAGCCGACGCGCGCGCCGAGGGCGGCCGCCACCGCGCAGGTGTTGCCGGCCGAGCCGCCGGAGCTTTCGACCCCCGGCCCCATCGCCGCGTAGATGCGCTCCGCCGCCGCCGCGTCGATCAGCGTCATCGCGCCCTTCGTCATGCCCTGCGCCTGGAGGAAGGCGTCGTCGGCGCGGGCGAGCACGTCCACGATGGCGTTGCCGATGCCGAGGATGTCGAGGGCGGGCTGGCTCATGCGGGGATCGGGCCTCGTCGGGACGCGTTGGACGGCGGATTGCCGCGGGCGGGGTTTGCCCGAGCCGCCTGCGCGCGGCTAGTCGGGGTGCGATGATCCGTTCATTGCTTCTTGCCATAGGCCAGGTCGGCGACCCGGCCTTCCGTCGCCCGGTGCTGATCGGGGCGGTCCTGGCGCTGCTCGGCGGCGTTGCGCTGATCGGGCTGACGGGCTGGGCGGTGAACTGGCTCGCCGGCGGCGAGGGCTGGATCGCCACGGCCGCGGCGACGGCTGGCGGGCTGCTGGCGCTGCTCGCCGCGTGGTGGCTCTTCGTGCCGCTGCTGCTGGCGATCGCGAGCATTCTGACGGACGGGGTCGCGGCGGCGGTGGAGCAGCGCCACTACCCGGGGCTGCCGCCGCCGCGCGGCGCCTCCACCGCCGCGCAGGCCTGGTCGGGTCTGCTGCTCGCGCTCCGGCTCGCCCTGGTGACGCTCGTGCTGCTGCCGCTGCTGCTGCTGCCACCCTTCGGCGCCGTCGCGCTCTGGGCGGTCGCCGCCGTCGGGCTGGGTGAGGGCCTGTTCCTCGGCGTGGCGCAGCGGCGCATGTCGGTGGCCGAGTCCGAAGCGCTGAAGCGGCGCCTGCGCGTGCCGATCTGGATGCTCGGCGGCGTCCTCGCCCTGGCCGGGATCGTGGCGCCGCTCAACCTGCTGGTTCCCGTCGTGGGCACGGCCGCGATGGTGCATCTGCTGCAGCGTCGCAACGTGTGAATCACGAAACGAGACGCGCGCGGAATCAGACGAGAGTTGTGTGGAAAAGCCTCGCGGAACCGCGATCCGGCCGTTGTCCGTGAACACGCGCGCGTGTTAGCCGGAGGCCGGGCCGCAGCGATCGGCTGCGCGCCGGGGCCAGCACCAGGGGGGACCTCCGCATGAACGTCTTCAGCCGTCGTCGCGAGGAGAAGCCGGCGGCGCCGACCCCGGAGCCGAAGCCCACCACCGTGCCCACAGCGCGCGACCCCGAACTGGGGGTGCCGTCGCCCCGCTCCGACACCAGGGACAATCCAGCCATGAGCCTCGCGCCCAAGCCGACCGGCCCCACGCCCACGCTGCCTGTCGGGCCGACGCCGCCCTCCGGCACCGCCATCCCGCCGCGCCCGATGGGCGCCCC
>NZ_JAKJIB010000461.1 GCF_021864505.1 Falsiroseomonas oryziterrae | reverse complement strand
GGCGCAGATGGCGCTGGCGCTCCCGCTGCCGGGCGCGGCGCCGCCCGGCCCTGCGCCGCGTCCCGGCCAGCGGCAGGCCCAGCCGGCCCCCGCACAGCAGGACCCCTTCGCCCAGGCGCGGCAGGCCTTCGCAGCCTTCATCCGGCGCCCGGGTACGCTGGAGATCACGCTCCGCCCGACCAAGCCTGTTGCCTTCTCGGACCTCGCGGCGGTGCGGGACGACCCCGCGCTGGCCGCGCGCGTGCTGGGGCTGAGCGTCGTAGCGCGCTGACCGGCGCGGCCGCGCTGCCGCATCGCGGCCCGACGGCGGGTTGATTCGCGCGCCATACGCGGCGAAAGAGGCGCCTCGAACCCGGGAGAGTGCGATGGACGGCAGCGTGGCGCCGAATGCCGTGGCGGCGGTGAGCCAGGAGCGGCAGTGGGACCGCCTGATGCAGATGGCGAAGATCGGCGCCATCCCGGGCGACGGCGTGAACCGCGCCTGCCTCACCGACCTCGACCGCCAGGCGCGGCGGCTGCTGATCTCCTGGGCGGAGAAGCTGGGCCTGGCCGTGTCCGTGGACGCGCTCGGCAACCTCTTCCTGCGGCATGAGGGCACGGACCCGACGCTCGCCCCGGTGCTGACCGGCAGCCACATGGACACCCAGCCGAATGGCGGCCGCTTCGACGGCATCTGGGGCGTCATCGCCGGGCTCGAGGCGGTGCAGGCGCTGCGCGAGGCGGGCGTGCGGACGAAGCGCCCGATCGAGGTGGTCGCCTGGACCAACGAGGAAGGTGGCCGCTTCGCGCCGGGCTGCATGGGCAGCATGGCCTATGCCGGCTTCAAGCCGCGCGACACCTGGGACGGCGTCGCCGACAACGAGGGCCTGACCTTCGGCGAGGAGTTGAAGAAGCTGCTCGCCTCGGAGGCCGACATTGCGCGCCGGCCGCTCGGCGTGGTCGAGGGCGCAGCGCCCTTCGCCTATGTCGAGGCCCATATCGAGCAGGGCCCGCGGCTCGAGGCCGAGGGGCTCGACATCGGCGTGGTCGAGGGGATCCAGGGCAGCCGCTGGTTCATCGTCGAGATCACCGGCAAGACCGACCATGCCGGCACGACGCCGCTGAAGCTGCGCAAGGACGCGGTGCAGGACATGCTGCGCGCGATCGCCGCGCTGAACGAACTGATGCACGACCCGGACGACGTGCTGCGCTTCACCGTCGGCCGGATCGAGGTGAACCCGAACACCTCCAACTCGGTCGCCGACCGGGTGCGCTTCACCATCGACTTCCGCCACCCCGACAAGGCCGTGCTGACCGAGCGCGGGGACGCGATCGAGCGGGTGATCAAGGGCGCGCTGAAGACCGGCGAGGCGACGGTGACGGAGCGCTTCCACGCGCTGCCCGCGACCTTCGACCCGATGGTGCCGGCCGCGGTGGAGACGGCGGCGAAGGCGCAGGGCCTCAAGACGCTGCGCATGCCCTCCGGCGCCTTCCACGACGCGCAGTTCATGGTGCCGCTCTGCCCGACGGGCATGATCTTCGTGCCCTGCCGAGCGGGGGTGAGCCACCACCCGAGCGAGTACAGCGAGCCGCACCAGCTGGCCGCCGGCGCACGCGTGCTGACGGCGGTGCTGGCGGATCTGGCGAACCGCTGACGGTCCGGCTGCGGCGTGATCCACCCCGGTGGATGACGCCGCAGTTCCTGCCGCGCCGCGCCGGCCGGTCCGGCTCGCGGACCGAGTTCCGGCGGATGCGCCGCAAAGGGCGGTCAGAAGGCGGGCAGGAGGCCCGCCAGCGCCTGCATGATCTCGGCGCCGGCGAAGACCAGCGCGGACGTCCAGGCGAGCGTCGCGGCCGCGAAGGCGTAGCCCACCAGCACGAAGAGTCCGTCGCCGCGCAGCAGGCCGAGCCCGACCGCCGCGATGGCGAGGCTCGGCAGCTGGTTGCCGAAAGGCAGCGGCAGGATCAGCACGATGCCGCAGACGACGAGGACGAGGCCGGTCAGCGGCCGCGGCGCGCCATGCGTGCCGACCGCCTGCGGCAGCCGGCGACGCAGCCGCAGGCCGAGGCGACGGAGGATCCGGAACAGCCGCCCGATCCCGGACGCCACCTGGTCGCGCCGAAGGCTGAAACGACGCGCCCAGCAAGGCAGCCAGGGCCGGTCATGCCCAAGGGCGATCTGGGCGCCGATCGCGGCTGCCGCGACGCCGGCCGGGATACCGGTGGGCAGCGGCACGGGCAGGAAGGCAGGCACGGCGAGCAGCAGCAGCAGCGCCCCGGCGCCTGCCATGCCGAAGCGATCGGCCAGCGCGCCGAGCGCGACCGACCGATCCGCCACGGCGACGGAGCGAGTCATCATGTCGGCCGGGTCGGCTGCGCGCGTCAGGCCGGTTTCGGTCCGCGTCCGCGCTCCATCGCGAGCAGGCCCGCGACGAGCAGCGCCGCCCCGTCGAG
>NZ_JAKJIB010000460.1 GCF_021864505.1 Falsiroseomonas oryziterrae | reverse complement strand
AAGGCGGCGGCGGCGGCGCCGAGCCGCGCGGCCTCCGCGGGGTCGTCGCGCAGGCGGCGCAGCGCTGTGGCCGCGGCGTCGAGGTCTGGCTCGGCCCAGCGCTGGTCGGGGTGGTCGTAGGTGCGCTGCGGATCCTGCGCGGGCACCAGTCGCCAGGGCACCGGGATGCCCGTCCCAGGTGTCAGGAAGTCAGCGTTGCCCGACCAGCCGGTGGCGACGACGGGCAAGCCGCGCAGCATAGCTTCGGCGAGGCTGAGCCCGAAGCCCTCGGCGCGGTGGAGCGAGAGGAGGACGTCGGCCTCGTCGTAGAGCGCGTCGAGCCCGGCGGCGTCGAGCGTGGCATAGCGGATCTCGATGTTCGGGCCGGCTGCCATGGCCGCCAGTCGCGCGGCCTCCTGCGGCATCTCGCCGAGGCGCTGCGTCTTGAGCAGCAGCCGCGCCGTCGGGTCGGCCCCGAAGGCGCGCCGGAACGCCTCGATCACGCCCTCCGGGTTCTTGCGCGACAGGCTCGAGGCGGCGTCGAACATGGACAGGACGGTGAAGCGCGAGCCGCCCGTACGCCGCCGTCGCTGCGGCACCGGGCGCAGGGCGACCGGCGGCGGCACCACATGGACGGCGCGGTCGCCAGCGACGGGTCTGACTGCATCGGCCACGAAGTGGGTGAGCGCCCAGATCTCGTGGACGAGGCCGGCGCCGAGCCGCCATTCCGGCGGCGCGATCGGAAGCTCCCAGTTCCAGCAGCCGATGACGTGCTTGCCCGACAAGAGCCGCCGGCCGATCGCCAGCAGCGCCAGGCCGGTGAGCGGGGCGTTGACGTGCAGGATGAGCGTGCCCGGCCCGGCATCGACGGTGTGCGGCGGAGCGGGAGGGGGCAGCGCGGCGGGCTGGCGGAGCGCCTCGGTCAGGTCGAGGCCGATGGCGGCCACGCCTTCGGCGCGCAAGGCCTCGAGGCAGAGGCGGGCCGATTCGCCGAGGCCCGAAGCGGCGCGCAGCGTGCCGGCGACGATCAGGGGCGCCGCCGGCTCGACGCCGCGGCGTGGCCGCGGCGCGGCGAGCGTGGTGGCGCGGAACAGCGCAGCCCGGCGCAAGCCGTAGGGCAGGCGCTGCCAGAGATACCGGTGCAGGAGGCCAATCATCCTCGTTCCGTGTCCGTACCTCGGGGACGTCGGGGCGCGGCCGTGTGCCACGCGGTCGCCTGGCACGCCAGGGGCGTCGCCCGCTGCCGCAAAGGACGTGGACCGAGTTAACGGTGCGCTCAGCAGCCTCCTTTAGGTTCGGAGCCCCGATGCCCGACCCGTCTTTCGAGTTAGATCCTGGCCTGAACGCATGAGCACGACCGTACCCGCGATCGGCGCATCCGGGCAACCCGACAGCATCTTCACGTGGCGGTTCGAGGCGTCGAGCGGGGCGTCCTGGGGCGGCACCTTCGTGGCGGACAGTGTCCTGTATGCCCCGGGGGATACGGTGGCTGCGCTGCTGGGAACCTACACGATCCTTCTGGAGGAAGAGCGCGGGATGGACCTGTCGCCGCTCGGCCTCGATGACGGGCAGGTGTTCGTGGAGTGGTACTTCGACCGGGTCGCTGGCGTGTTCCTGCCGACGCGGAACGGGCCCGGCCTCGCTTCCGGCACTGCCGGCTTGGGGTCGGAACTCGACTCCGCCTGGACCGGGGCCGCCTGGGCGGTGTTCGGCCTGGGCGGCCGCCTGCAGGCGGGAAGTGCGACGGTGACTGCCGATGCGCGCTTCACCTTCGTATTCCGGGCTGACAGCGGCGACAGCTGGGGTGGCCTCCTGTTCGACGTGGGGACCGCCTGGGCTCCAGGCGCCACGCTGCGCACGTCGTTCGGAGCCTACGTCATAACGGCCAAGGCAACGGTGGAGGCCGGCGGGCCCGCGGTGGGCACGGTCCGCCTGACAGGAACCTACTTCGATGCGGTCGGGGGCCGTGCCTTCGTGATTTCCGGTGCCGACGGGTTAACGGACCACGGCACGGCGGGGCTCGGAAGCGAGATCGCGACCGTTTTCAATGAGCGGCAGACGGTGGCGATCGGGCTCGGCGGCGCGCTGCAGGCCGACACGCCGCCGGATCTGCGCCCGCTCCTGCCCGCCTTCGGCGTCGTCGCCGGCGGCTGGTCGAGCAACACCGTCTTCCCGCGCATGATGGCCGACGTGAACGGCGACGGACGGGCCGACATCGTCGGCTTCGGCAATGACGGCGTCCTCGTCGCGCTCAACACCGGCGCGGGCGGCTTCGGGCCGGCCTACTTCGCCTCGCGCGAGTTCGGCTTCGGCGCCTCGGCCGGCGGCTGGTCGAGCAACGACGTCTTCCCGCGCATGATGGCCGACGTGAACGGCGATGGCCGCGACGACATCGTCGGCTTCGGCAATGACGGCGTCCTCGTCGCGCTCAACACCGGCGCGGGCGGCTTCGGGTCGGCCTACTTCGCC
>NZ_JAKJIB010000046.1 GCF_021864505.1 Falsiroseomonas oryziterrae | reverse complement strand
GCCGCGCGCGCGCAGCGTGCCTGGATCTCGCTCAACGCCGCGGAGCGCGGCCGCCGGCTCTGGGCCCTCGGCGCGCTGGTCCGACGCGAGGCGGAGGCGCTGGCGCGGCTCGAATGCGCCAACACCGGCAAGCCGATCCGCGACTGCCGCGCCGAGGTTTCCCGAGTTGTCGAGATGGCCGAGTACTGGGCCGGCTGGTGCGACAAGATCGAGGGACGGACCATCCCCGTGCCCTCCGGCCACCTCGTCTATGTAAGGCGCGAGCCCCATGGCGTCGTGCTGGCGATCACGCCCTGGAACGCGCCGCTCTTCACCTGCGGCTGGAACGTGCTGCCGGCGCTGGCGGCCGGCAACGCGGTGGTGCTGAAGCCGTCGGAGCACACGCCGCTGACGTCGCTCGCCTTCGGACGTCTCGCGCTCGAGGCCGGGCTGCCGGAGGGGCTGGTGCAGGTCGTGGCGGGGCTCGGCGCGACCACGGGGCAGGCCTTGCTCGCGGCACCCGAGGTCGCGATGGCGACCTTCGTCGGCGGTCCCGCGACGGGGGCGCGCGTCGCGGCCGCCTGCGCCGCGCGCACCATCCCCTGCGTGCTGGAACTCGGCGGCAAGAGCGCGAACATCGTCTTCGACGACGCCGACCTGCCGGTCGCGGTGCAGGGCGCACAGCAGGCGATCTTCGCCGGGTCCGGACAGAGCTGCGTCGCCGGCTCGCGCCTGCTGGTGCAGCGCCGCCTGCACGACCGCTTCGTCGCCTTGCTGGCGGAGGCGTCGGCGCGCATCCGGCTCGGCGATCCGCTCGACCCGGCGACCGAGGCCGGGCCGGTCTGCACCGCCCGGCAATTCGAGCATGTCGGCGCGCTGGTCGAGGCGGGACGGGCGGAGGGCGCGCGGGTGCTGGCCGCGCCGCGAGAGGGGCTGCCGGCGGGCGGCTTCTGGGTGCCGCCGACCATCCTGGCCGGGCTGTCGAACGGCGCCCGCGCGGCGCAGGAGGAGATCTTCGGCCCGGTCGTCGCCGCCATTCCCTTCGACGACGAGGCGGAGGCCATCACGCTTGCGAACGCGACCGGCTTCGGCCTGGCCGGCGCGGTCTGGACCCGCGATGTCGGCCGCGCGCACCGGGTCGCGGCGGCGGTGCGCGCGGGCACCTTCTGGGTGAACGGCTACCGCACTATCCATGTGAGCGCGCCCTTCGGCGGTTTCGGCGCCTCCGGACACGGCCGGTCCTCGGGCCGCGAGGCCCTGGATGCGTATACCGCAGCCAAGGCGGTCTGGGTGGACACGGCGGAGAACCCGGCGCTGGGCTTCGGGCATCGCCCCGACATCGGCTGAGCCGGCACCCCGGCTTTCGGTGCGCGCGCGTGATGCGCTAGCCTCCCGCCGACCCACGATCCCGAAGGGAGACCAGAATGCTTCGTCGCGACCTGCTGGCCGGCGCCGCCGCCGGCACCGCCGCCGCGGCGCTGCCGCGCTTCGCCATCGCGCAGCCCGCCGCTGCGCGCACGCTGCGCTACGTGCCGCACGCCAATCCGGGCAACATCGACCCCTTCACCAACACCGCCTTCGTCGCGCGCGACCATGCCTTCCTGGTCTACGACCAGCTCTACGGCATGGACGAGCAGTTCCGCCCGCAGCCGCAGATGGTGCAGGGCCACGTCGTCGAGAACAACGGCCTGCTCTGGCGCTTCACCCTGCGTGAGAACCTGCGCTTCCACGACGGCTCCGCCGTGCGCGGTCGCGACTGCATCGCCTCGATCCGCCGCTGGGGCCGGCGCGACGCCTTCGGCCAGGTGCTGATGGCGCGCGTGGCCGACATGACGGAGGAGAGCGACCGCGTCTTCACGATCCGGCTGAACCGGCCCTTCCCGAAGATGCTCGAGGCCTTCTCCAAGGTCACCACGAGCTGCCTCTTCGTGATGCCGGAGCGGCTGGCGAACGTCGATCCCTTCACCAACATCACCGAGGCGGTGGGCAGCGGCCCGTTCCGCTTCGTGCAGAACGAATGGGTGCCGGGCTCGCGCCTCGCCTATGCGCGCAACCCGGACTATGTGCCTCTCTCCTCCGGCACGCCCTCGATGACGGCCGGCCCGAAGGTGGTGCACTTCGACCGCGTCGAATGGATCATCCAGTCGGACCAGGCGACGGCGGCGGCGGCGCTGCAGTCGGGCGAGATCGACTGGTGGGAACAGCCGACGGCGGACCTCTTTCCGCTGTTCCTGCGCGGCGCCAATGCACGCAACATCACGGTCGACATCATCAACAACTCCGGCCTGATCGGCATCTTCCGCCCGAACCACGTCACCGCGCCCTTCAACAACCCTGCCGTGCGGCGGGCCGTGCTCACCGCGATCAACCAGATCGACTTCATGACGGCGGTGATCGGCACCACCGGCATCGAGGGGCGGCCCGACCTGCGCCGCGAGGGCATCGGCTACTTCGCCCCGGACAGCCCCTCCGCCTCCCGCGTCGGGCTCGACCGGCTGCGCAAGAGCATCGACGCGGCGCGGGCCGAGCTGCAGGCAGCCGGCGCGATGGGCCAGCGGCTCGTGCTGCTGAACGCCACCGACCTCGCCTCGATCAACGCCGCGACGCTGGTCGGCGCCGACCTGTTCCGGCGCATGGGCTTCAACGTGGAGCTGGTCTCGACGGACTGGGGCACCGTGGTGGCGCGGCGCGCGAGCCGTAACCCGCTGGAACAGGGCGGCTGGAGCGGCTTCTTCACCTTCTGGTCCGGCGTCGACCACTGGAACCCGGCGAGCCATGCCTCGATCCGCGGGCATGGCGAGAATGCCTGGCCCGGCTGGCCGACCATCCCGACGATCGAGGCGCAGCGTGACGCGTGGTTCGACGCGCCGAACGACGCGGCCGCACTGGCTGCCACGACGGAGATGCAGCGCATCGCCTTCGAGGAGGTGCCCTATGTGCCGACCGGCATGTACTATCAGCCGACGGCCTATCGCCGGAACCTGACCGGCATGCTGAAGGGCCAGCCGCCGCTGTTCTGGAACATCCGGCGGGCCTGACGACGCGCCTCGCGGCTCGACACGCGAGCCGGAACGGGCGGCGGCGGCCCTTGCACGGCGCCGCCGCCTGCGCTGGATAGGTCCGCCCGGCGCGCAGGCGCAGGGGATGATCCAGGGGCCGACGGACATGAAGCGACGCTACTTCCTCGCCGGCGCGGCCGCCTCGACCGCGGCCGGAGCCCTTGCGGCGCCGGCACTGGGGCAGGGGACGACGAATTCCGCGCGCGTGCTGCGCTTCATTCCGCAGGCCGACCTCGCGGTGCTCGATCCCATCGTCACCACGGCCTATGTCACCCGCCACCACGGCTACATGGTGTGGGACACGCTCTACGGCTTCGACGGCGACTACGCGCCGCAGCCGCAGATGGTCGAGAGCCACGCGGTCGAGGACGAGGGCAGGCGCGTGACCATGCGCCTGCGCGAGGGGCTGCGCTTCCACGACAACGAACCGGTGCGCGCGCGCGACTGCGTCGCCTCCATCCGCCGCTGGGCGGCGCGCGACGCGCTTGGCCAGGTGCTGATGAGCGTGACGGAGGAGCTCTCGGCCCCCGACGACCGCACCATCCGCTTCGTGCTGCGCCGGCCCTTCCCGATGCTGTTCGAGGCGCTGGGCAAGCCTTCGACTCCGGTCTGCTTCATGATGCCGGAGCGGCTGGCGACGCAGGACCCGAACCAGCCGCTCCGTGGCGACCTGGTCGGCTCCGGCCCCTTCCGCTTCGCGGCGGGGGAACGCGTGCCCGGCGCGCGCATCGTCTATACGCGCTTCGAAGGCTACGTGCCGCGGCCCGAAGGCAACCCGAGCTGGACCGCGGGGCCGAAGCGCGTGCATTTCGACCGTGTCGAATGGCACGTGACACCCGATCCCGCGACAGCGGCCGCCGCGCTGCGGGCCGGCGAGACGGATTGGTGGGAGCAGCCGACCGGCGACCTGCAGGTCGCGCTGCGGCGCGACCGCAACGTGGTGATGGAGATCCCGGATCCGACCGGGCTGATGGCGCTCTGCCGCTTCAACCACCTCCATCCGCCGTTCAACAACGCCGCGATCCGGCGGGCGCTGCTCGGCGCGGTGAATCAGGCGGACTACATGACGGCGGTCATCGGCACCGACCGCAGCCTCTGGCGCACGGACGTCGGCTTCTTCCCGCCGGGCACGCCGATGGCCTCCGACACGGGGCTGAACGCGATTCCCGACCGCGTGGACATCGAGAAGGTGCGGCGCGACCTCGCGGCGGCCGGCTACAATGGCGAGCGCGTTACGATCCTCGCGGCCTCGGACTTCCCCTCGCTGAACGCGCTGGCACAGGTCGGGCAGGACATGTTCCGGCGTGCCGGGATGAACGTGGAGTATGTCTCCACCGACTGGGGCACGGTGGTGCAGCGCCGCGCGAGCCGCGAGGCGCCGGAGCGCGGCGGCTGGAGCGTGTTCTTCACCTTCTTCGCCGGCATCGACATGTTCAATCCCGGCGTCCATCAGAGCCTGCGCGGGCATGGCGCCAATGCCTGGTTCGGCTGGCCGACCATCCCGCGGCTCGAGGAGCTCCGCACCGCCTGGTTCGAGGCGCCGGACCTGCGCGCGCAGCAGGCGGTGGCGCGGCAGATGCAGGAGGTGGCGTTCCAGGAGGTGCCCTACCTTCCGCTCGGCCAGTATTTCCAGGCGACGGCCTATCGTCGCGGCCTGACCGGCGTGCTGAAGGGCCTGCCGCTGTTCTGGAACGTGCAGCGGGGGTGATGCAATCCCCACGACGTCGCCTGCGGCGCCGCCGCGGGGACTCCGAATGGCGCTGATCCTTCGCTGACGGATCATCCTCCTGCGGCGAAGCCGCGGGAGGATGCCGAGGGGCGGAGCCATGGGCGTGGCCTGCACCGATGGATGTGCCGGGCGGCCCGCATTGCGCCTCCGGGCATTGCCTGTTCTGATCCGTCGTTACGCGCTCGCGATGGGAGAACGGGATGCTTCGCAGGGATCTTCTGGCGGCAGGTGCCGCCTCGGCCGGCGCGGCCGCGCTGCCGCGCTTCGCCATCGCGCAGCCAGCCTCGGCGCGCGTGTTGCGCATGGTGCCGCAGGCGAACCTGACCAGCCTCGATCCGATCTGGACCACGGCGAACATCACCCGCAACCACGGCTACATGGTGTTCGACACCCTCTACGGCATGGACGACCAGTTCCGTCCGCAGCCGCAGATGGCCGAGGGCATGGTGACGGAGCAGGACGGCCGCCGCGCCGTCATCACGCTGCGCCAGGGCCTTCGCTTCCACGACGGCGAGCCGGTGCGCGCGGCGGATTGCGTCGCGAGCCTCGGCCGCTGGATGAAGCGCAGTCCGATCGGCCAGAAGCTCGAGGAGTTCGTCGATGCGCTGCAAGCCGACGGCGACCGCCGCATCGTCTTCCGCCTGAAGCGGCCCTTCCCGCTGCTGCAGGCAGCCCTTGCGCAGGTCTCCAACTCCCCCGCCTTCATCATGCCGGAGCGCATCGCGCGCACCGATCCCTTCCAGCAGATCCGCGAGACGGTGGGCTCCGGCCCGTTCCGCTTCGTGCCGCGCGAGTTCAACTCGGGCAGCCTCGTCGTCTACGAGCGCAACCCCGACTACAGCCCCACGCCGGTGGGCCGGCCGAGCCTGACCGCGGGCCCCAAGCAGGTGCATTTCGACCGCGTCGAGTGGCACATCATCGTGGACGCCTCGACCGCCGCCGCGGCGCTGCAGACCGGCGAGATCGACTGGTACGAGCAGCCGACGCCCGAGATCCAGATGCTGCTCCGGCGCAACCGCAACGTGGCGATCGAGCCGATCGACCCGCTGCCGCTGACGGGCATCCTGCGCTTCAACCACCTCCAACCGCCCTTCAACGACAAGCGGATGCGCCAGGCGATCCTGCCGGCCATCACGCAGTCCGACTTCATGCAGGCGGTGAACGGGCCGGACCCGTCGCTCTACATGACGGGCGTCGGCGTCTTTACCCCGGGCACGCCGCTGGCGAACGACGCCGCGCTCGGCCCGCTCACCGGGCCGCGCAGCCTGGACCGGGCCCGGAGCATGATGCGCGAGGCCGGCTACACCAACCAGCCGATGCGGCTGATCGGGCCGACCGACATCCTGGCGCCGGCGGCCATGACCCAGGTCGGCGCCGACCTCGTGCGCCGGCTTGGCTTCAATGCCGACATCGTGCTGACCGACTGGGGCACCACCGTACAGCGCCGCACCTCGCGCGAGCCGGTGGAGCGCGGCGGCTGGTCGATGCTGTTCACCTCCTTCTCCTCCTTCGACTTCGTCGACCCGTCCGCGCACTTCCCGCTCCGCGGGAACGGCACCGCGGCGTGGCCGGGCTGGCCGACGATCCCCCGCCTCGAGGAACTGCGCGACGCGTGGTTCGTCGCCCCGGACCTGGCCGCGCAGCAGTCCATCGCGCGCCAGATCCAGGAGGTCGCGATGGACGAGCTGCCCTACGTCCCGGTCGGCTCCTACCTCTCGATCACCGCGCATCGGCGGAACCTGGCCGACCGGGTGAAGGGGCTTGCGCTGTTCTGGGGCCTGCGGCGAACCTGACCCCCCCCCCGGGGTCAGGAGAGAGCGATGATCGGCAGGCGTGGCCTCCTCGGCGTCGGCGCGGCGGGCCTTGCCGCGCCTCGGCTCGCATTCGGGCAGGCGCAGGCGCGCACGCTGCGCTTCGTGCCGCAGGCGAACCTGGCGAGCCTCGATCCGATCTGGTCCACCGCCGTCGTGGTGCGCAACCACGGGCTGATGGTCTACGACACGCTCTACGGCCTCGGCGGCGATTTCCGCCCGCGGCCGCAGATGGCGGCCGGCCACGAGATCACGGATGACGGCCGGCGCTGGACCATCACGCTGCGGCCCAACCTGCGCTTCCACGACGGCGAGCCGGTGCGGGCGCGCGACTGCGTCGCCTCGATCCAGCGCTGGGCGAAGCGCGACGTGCTCGGCCAGCGGCTCGATGCGCTGGCCGAGGAGATCCGGGCGCTCGACGACAGCCGCTTCGAGATCCGGCTGAGGAAGGCCTGGCCGGGCCTCGCCTTCGCCTTCGGCAAGCCGTCGGCCAACATGTGCGCGATCATGCCGGAGCGGATCGCGCGCACCGATCCCTTCGCCCAGATCGCCGAGACGGTGGGCAGCGGTCCTTTCCGTTTCCGTCAGGACCAGTTCCGCCCCGGCGACCGCGCGGTCTACGAGCGCTTCGAGGGCTATGTCCCCCGCGACGAGCCCAACGACTTCCTCGCCGGCGGCAAGGTGGTGCATTTCGACCGGGTCGAGTGGCGAGTGATGCCCGACCCCGCGACCGCCGCCGCCGCGCTGCAGAACAACGAGGCGGATTGGTGGGAGACGCCGCTGGCGGACCTGTTGCCGCTGCTGCGCCGCAACCGCGACATCGCGGTGGACCTGATCAACACGGCCGGCAATCTCGGGGTGCTGCGCTTCAACTTCCTCCATCCGCCCTTCGACAATCCGGCGGTGCGGCGCGCGCTGCTGCCGGCGGTGGACCAGCGGGCCTTCATGAACGCCGCCATCGGCACCGACCCCGCGCTGTCCACGGTGCCGGCCGGCGTCTTCACCCCGGGCACGCCGCTCGCGAACGACACCGGACTCGAGGTGCTGACGCGCCCGCGCGACCTGGAGGCCGCGCGCCGCGCGCTGCGCGAGGCCGGCTATGCCGGGCAGCGCGTCGTGCTGCTGTCCGCGACCGACCTGCCGGTGCTGCAGAACCTGTCGGAGGTCGCGGCCGACCTGATGCGGCGGATGGGGTTCAACGTCGATTTCCAGCAGATGGACTGGGGGACGCACATCCAGCGCCGCACCAATCGTGGCCCGGTGGACCAGGGCGGCTGGAGCGCCTTCTGCACGACCTGGGAAGGGCTCGACGTCTCCGTCCCCGGCAGCCACCAGCCGATCCGCGGCCATGGTGCCAATGCCTGGGCCGGCTGGCCGACCATGCCGCGGCTCGAGGAGCTGCGCGAAGCCTGGTTCGAGGCGCCCGACCTCGCCGCGGAGCGGCGGATCGCCGCCGAGATCCAGCGCAGCGTCTGGCAGGAGGTGCCGTTCATTCCGCTCGGACAGGTGCTGCCGCCTATGGCCTATCGCCGCAGCATCACCGGCGTCGTGAAGGGCGGCCCGGCCGTGTTCTGGGGCGTGCGCCGCGCCTGACCCTGTCCGGCGGTCTGCTGGCATGGCGTGTGCTGATGTCGGGGCGCAGGGCGCCGGGGCCGCCGCTCAGGCGGGGCGGGTCTGGCGTGGCGCTCACGGATGGGGCAGGTTGCCCGTCAACCGGGCAGAGCCGACTGGCTGGAACAACTGGGAGAGTGGACTCGATGGATCGCAGGTCGTTGCTCAAGGCCGGCGTCGCCGCCGGTGCCGTCGCTGCCACAGGGGGGCTTGCCGCCCCGGCCTACAGCCAGGCGGCGAACCGCGTGCTGCGCTTCGTGCCGCAGGCGAACCTCGCCAATTTCGACCCGATCTGGGGCACGCAGTTCGTCGTCCGCAACGCCTCCATGATGGTGTGGGACACGCTCTACGGCGTCGACAACACCTTCACCCCGCGCCGCCAGATGGTGGAGAGCGAGGAGGTGAGCCAGGACGGGCTGACCTGGACCTTCCGGCTGCGGCCGAACATGCGCTGGCACGACGGCGAGCCGGTGCGTGCCGCCGACTGCGTCGCGAGCCTCGAGCGCTGGATGGTCCGCGACCTCATGGGGCAGATGATCCGCGCCCTGCGCCAGGAACTGGTGGCGGTCGACGACCGCACCTTCCGCTTCCGCCTTTCGGCGCCCTATCCGAAGATGCTGCTGGCGCTCGGCAAGAACAACACGCCGATCGCCTTCATGATGCCGGAGCGGATCGCCCGCACCGACCCCTTCCAGCAGATCAGCGAATATGTCGGTTCCGGCCCGATGCGCTTCAACCGCGCCGAATGGGTGCCGGGCGCGCGCGCGACCTTCTCCCGCTTCGAGCAGTACGTCCCGCGGGAGGAAGCGCCGAACTGGCTTTCCGGCGGCAAGCGCATGCTGTTGGACCGGATCGAGTGGGTGATCATGCCCGACCCGGCCACCGCCGGCGCCGCCCTGCAGTCCGGCGAGATCGACTGGTGGGAGACGCCGCTGAACGACCTGCTGCCGGTCCTCAGGCGCAACCGCAATATCCGCATGGACGTCGCCGACCCGCTCGGCAATGTGGGCTGCCTGCGCTTCAACCACCTGCACCCGCCCTTCAATGACGTGCGTGCCCGCCAGGCCGTGGCCTGGGTGGTCAATCAGGCCGACTTCATGCGCGCCGTGGTGGGCAACGAGGATTCGCTCTGGCGACCGATGAACAGCTTCTTCACGCCGGACACGCCGAACTACACCGAGGTCGGCAGCGAGATCCTGAGCCGTCCGCGCGATCCCGCCATGGCGCGCCGTCTGCTTCAGGAAGCGGGCTATCGCGGTGAGCCGGTGACGATGCTCGTCGGCCAGGACATCCCCGTGCTGAACGCGCATGGCCAGGTGGCCAACGCGCTGCTGCGGTCGATCGGCATGAATGTGGACTTCGTCGCCACCGACTGGGGCACCGTGGGCGCACGCCGCGCGAGCCGCGAGCCGCGCGAGCGGGGCGGCTGGAACATCTTCTTCACATGGTTCGCCGGAGCCGACCACGTCAATCCCGCCAGCACGCTCGGCATCCGCGCGCATGGCGACGGCGCCTGGTTCGGATGGCCGACCGACCCGGCGATCGAGGCTGCGCGCGACAAGTGGTTCGCGGCGAACAATGCGGCGGAGGAGAAGGCGGCCTGCGACGAGCTCAACCGGGCCGCCATGATCAGCCAGCCCTTCACGCCGACGGGCTTCTACCGCGCCGTGCAGGCGTGGCGCAGCAACGTGTCGGGCATCGTGCCCGGCCCGCTGCCCTGGTTCTGGGGCGTGTCGAAGAGCTGATGGCGCAGGCAATCGCGCCGGCCGCCCGATCGGGGCGGCCGGCGCGGACCTCCGGGGGATAGATGTTCGCTTACGTCGTCAGGCGCGTGCTCGCCACCATCCCGGTCATGGCCGTGGTGGCGCTGTTCGTCTTCTCGCTGCTCTACATCGCGCCGGGCGACCCGGCGGCCGTCATCGCCGGCGACCAGGCGACGCCGGCCGATGTCGAACGCATCCGCGCGAGCCTCGGTCTCGACCGGCCCTATCTCGTGCGCTTCGGTGCCTGGCTGTGGGACATCCTGCGTGGGGATCTCGGCACCTCGATCTTCACCAACCTGCCGGTCAGCACGATGATCGCGCAGCGGATCGAGCCGACGCTGTCGCTGATGATCGTGACGCTGCTCCTCGCCGTCTCCGTCGCGGTGCCGATGGGCGTGGTGGCGGCCTGGAAGCAGGGCACGATCGTTGACCGCGCGGTGATGGCCTTCGCCGTGCTCGGCTTCTCCGTCCCGGTCTTCGTGGTCGGCTATCTGCTGGCCTATTTCTTCGCCCTCGAATGGGACCTGCTGCCGGTGCAGGGCTACACGCCCTTTGCGCGCGGCTTCTGGCCCTGGCTGCAGAACCTCATCCTGCCCGCCATCGCGCTTGGCACCGTCTACATCGCGCTCATCGCGCGCATCACCCGCGCGACGATGCTCGAGGTGCTGCAACAGGACTACATCCGCACCGCCAAGGCCAAGGGCGTCGGGCAGCGCGCCATCCTGTTCCTGCACGCGCTGAAGAACGCCGCGGTGCCGATCGTCACCGTCATCGGCATCGGCATCGCGCTGCTGATCGGCGGCGCGGTGGTGACGGAAAGCGTCTTCGCCATCCCCGGCCTCGGCCGCCTGACGGTCGATGCGATCCTGCGGCGCGACTATCCGGTCATCCAGGGCGTCGTGCTGCTGTTCAGCTTCGTCTACGTGCTGGTCAACCTTGTGATCGACCTTCTCTACACCCTCTTCGACCCGAGGATCCGGTATTGAGCACGACGGTCCTTCCCCCCGGGGTCGCCGCCGCGGCCCCGATGCCGGACATCCTGCCGGCGGTGAAGCCGAAGACCGGCTTCACGGGTTTCCTGCGCCGCAACCCGACCATCGCGATCGGCGGCTTCCTGATGCTGCTGATGGTCTTCGTCGCGGTCTTCGCGCCCTTCCTCTGGACGAAGGATCCCACCGCGCTGGCCCCGGCGCTGCGCACGCGCGAGCCCTCGGCGGAGTGGTGGTTCGGCACGGACATGCTGGGTCGCGACGTCTATTCGCGCGTCCTCTACGGCACGCGAGTCTCGCTGACCGTAGGCTTCTCGGTAGCCATCTTCGCCTCTCTTGCCGGGCTGACGATCGGCCTGATCTCGGGCTTCATCCGCATTGCGGACAGCATCATCATGCGCGTGATGGACGGCATGATGTCGATCCCGCCGATCCTGCTGGCGATCGCGCTGATGGCGCTCACGCGCGGCAGCGTGGGCAACGTGATCCTCGCCATCACCATCGCGGAGATCCCGCGCGTGTCGCGCCTGGTTCGCGGCGTCGTCCTGTCGCTGCGCGAGCAGCCCTATGTCGATGCGGCCGTCGCGGCGGGCACCCGCACCCCCGTGATCATCCTGCGCCACATCCTGCCGAACACGCTCGCGCCGCTGACAGTGCAGGCGACCTACATCTGCGCAAGCGCGATGATCACCGAGGCGATCCTGTCCTTCATCGGCGCCGGCACGCCGCCGATCATTCCCTCCTGGGGCAACATCATGGCCGAGGGCCGCGCGCTCTGGCAGGTGAAGCCCTACATCGTGTTCTTCCCCGCCGTGTTCCTCTCGATCACGGTGCTGGCGGTGAACCTGCTCGGCGACGGGCTGCGCGACGCGCTCGATCCGCGCATGGCGAAGAGGCTGTGATCATGATGCCCTTAGACGCCGGGCGCCGCCTCCGGCGGCTTGGCTTCGCGACACGCGTCGCGGCGGCCATTCGGCCGCTCGGCCTGCCTGAAGTGCGGCAGGCCGCCACGCAGCACGCAGCCCGGGAAGCCTGAGATGCCCCTTCTCGAGGTCGAGAACCTCCAGACGCATTTCCGCACGCCCGACGGCGTGAACCGTGCGGTGGACGGCGTCTCATTCCACGTCAATGCCGGCGAGACGCTGGCGATCGTCGGCGAATCCGGCTGCGGCAAGTCGGTCACCGCCATGTCCATCCTGCGGCTCATCCCGGAGCCGCCGGGGAAGATCGCGGGCGCCATCCGGCTGAACGGGAAGAACCTGCTCGAACTGTCGGACCGCGAGATGCGCCAGATCCGTGGCAACGACGTCTCGATGATCTTCCAGGAGCCGATGACCAGCCTGAACCCGGTGCTGACCGTCGGCCGGCAGATCGGCGAGACGCTGCGGCTGCACCAGGGCCTCTCCAAGCAGCAGGCCGAGGAACGCGCGGTCGAGATGCTGAACCTCGTCGGCATCCCGGAAGCGCGGCGGCGCGTGCGCGAATACCCGCACCAGCTCTCGGGCGGCATGCGCCAGCGCGTGATGATCGCCATCGCGCTGGCCTGCAACCCGAAGCTGCTGATCGCGGACGAGCCGACCACCGCGCTCGACGTCACCATCCAGGCGCAGATCCTGGAGCTGATGCGCGACCTGAAGCACCGGGTCGGCGCTGCGATCGTGCTGATCACCCATGACCTCGGCGTGGTGGCGGAAGTCGCGGAGCGGGTGGTGGTCATGTATGCCGGCCGCAAGGTCGAGGAGGCGGCGATCGGCCCGCTCTTCCGCACGCCCCGCCACCCCTACACCCAGGGGCTGCTCGGCTCGATGCCGAAGCTCGGCTCCTCCCTCGACGGGACGGAGACGCGGCTGGCGGAAATCCCCGGCCTGGTGCCGAGCCTGAAGAAGAAGCTCGATGGCTGCGTCTTCGCTTCGCGCTGCCCGCACACGACCGACCTCTGCCGCACCGTCGCGCCGGCGCTGGAGGAGAAGGCGCCCGGCCATGTCGCGGCCTGCCACTACGCGGCGCGTGAGGATCTCGGCGCTGACGAGATGGTTGCGGCATGAGCACGCCCGTCCTGCAGGTCAACGACCTCAAGAAGCACTTCCCGATCCGCGCCGGCTTCTTCGGTGGCACGACGGGCTACGTCTATGCGGTTGATGGCGTCTCCTTCGACATCGCGAAGGGCGAGACGCTGTCGCTGGTCGGCGAATCCGGCTGCGGCAAGTCCACCGTCGGCAAGGCCGTGCTGCGCCTCTTCGACATCACCGACGGCCAGGTGATCCTGGACGGCCAGCGCATCGACGACATGCCGTCTGGCACGCTCAGGCCGATGCGCCGCCGCATGCAGGTGGTCTTCCAGGATCCCTTCAGCAGTCTCAATCCCCGCATGCGGGTGCGCGACATCCTGGCCGAGCCGATCCGCAACTTCGGCCTGGCAAAGGACGCCGCCGAGCTCGAGGCCAAGGTCGCCGGGCTGATGGACAAGGTCCGCCTGCCGCGCGACGCGGTCGGCCGCTGGCCGCACGAATTCTCGGGCGGACAGCGCCAGCGCATCGGCATCGCCCGCGCGCTGGCGGCCGAGCCCGACCTGATCATCTGCGACGAGGCGGTCAGCGCGCTGGACGTCTCGGTCAAGGCGCAGATCGTGAACCTGCTGCAGGACCTGCAGCGGGAGCTCGGCCTCGCGCTGCTCTTCATCAGCCACGACCTGGCGATCGTCGAGCACATGACGCATCGCGTCGCGGTGATGTATCTCGGCAAGATCGTGGAGGTGGCGCCGAAGCGCAGCCTCTTCGCCGCGCCGAAGCATCCCTACACCGAGGCCCTGCTGTCGGCCGTGCCGGTGCCGGAGCCGGGCGCGGCGCGGGAGCGGATCATCCTCAAGGGCGACGTGCCGAGCCCGATCAATCCGCCCAAGGGTTGCCGCTTCCACACCCGCTGCCCCTATGCCTTCGACCGCTGCCGCGTCGAGGAACCGCCGCTCCGCCCGGTCGCGGATGCGCTGGGCGAGGGGCATGTGGCGGCCTGCCACCTGCACGACCTGCCGGCGGAGCAGAATCCGCTTGCCGGATCGAAGGGCGCGGCCATCCTCGCCCACGCCTGAACCGTCCGCCGCCCGGAGCCTCCGCCTCGCGCGGAACGCTTGACGGGCGCGCGGGGCAGGGCGAGGCTTCCCCTCCGAAAAGGTGCCCCCACATCGAGGGGCAATCCAGGAACTCGGGGGAGAGGCGCGATGCCGCAGGTCTCGCTGACGGTCAACGGCACCAGGCACACGGTCGAGGTCGAGGCGCGCACGCTGCTCGTCGAATTGCTGCGCGAGAAGCTGCGCCTGACCGGCACGCATGTCGGCTGCGACACCAGCCAATGCGGCGCCTGCGTCATCCATATGGGCGGCGACAGCGTGAAGGCCTGCACCATCCTTGCCGTGCAGTGCGAGGGGGCCTCCATCACCACCATCGAGGGCCTCGCCAAGCCCGACGGCACGCTGCACCCGATGCAGGAGGCGTTCCGCGAGTATCACGCCCTGCAATGCGGCTTCTGCACGCCGGGCATGGTCATGTCGGCGATCGACCTGGTCAACAAGCACCCGAACGGCCTGACCGAGCAGGAGATCCGCGAGGGGCTCGAGGGCAACCTCTGCCGCTGCACGGGCTACCACAACATCGTCAAGGCGATCGCGGCCGCGGCCGACGTGATGCAGGGCCGGCGCAGCGAACTGGCCCGCGCCGCCGAATAGGCGGCACGGCGGGGACGGGGAGGAACGACAATGAACGTGGTGGCACCCTTCGAGGGCATCGGCGCCTCCGTGCGCCGCAAGGAGGACCTGCGCTTCCTGTCGGGCCGCGGGCAATACACCGACGACATCAACCGTCCCGGCCAGACCCATGCGTGGATCCTCCGGAGCCCGCATGCCCATGCCGCGATCCAGGGCCTCGACACCGCGGCGGCGAAGGCGATGCCCGGCGTGCTGGCCGTCTTCGTCGGCGCCGACATGGCGGCCGACAATGTCGGCGGCATCCCCTGCGGCTGGCAGATCCACAACAAGGACGGCTCGCCGATGGCGGAGCCGCCGCATCCGGCGCTCGCCATCGGCAAGGTGCGCCATGTCGGCGACCCGGTCGCGGTGGTGATCGCCGAGACGAAGCAGCAGGCGCGCGACGCGGCCGAGGCGATCGTCGTGGACTACGCGCCGCTCCCGGCCGCCGCCACGATGGAGCAGGCGCTGAAGCCCGGCGCCCCACAGATCCATGACGGCGCTCCGGGCAATCTCTGCTACGACTGGCACATCGGCGACCGGGCCGTGCTCGATGCGGCCTTCGCCAAGGCGCACAAGGTCGTCTCCTTCGAGACGACCAACAACCGCCTGGTGCCGAACGCGATGGAGCCGCGCGCGGCGATCGGCGAATACGACGCGCAGTCCGGCGACTACACGCTCTACACCACCAGCCAGAACCCGCATGTCATCCGCCTGCTGATGGGCGCCTTCGTGCTGCACATCCCGGAGGCGAAGCTGCGGGTGGTCGCGCCCGACGTCGGCGGCGGCTTCGGATCGAAGATCTACCACTACGCCGAGGAGGCCATCGTCACCTGGGCCTCGGCCAAGGTGAAGCGGCCGATCAAGTGGACGGCGGAGCGCACCGAGTCCTTCATGTCGGACGCGCATGGCCGCGACCACGTGACGAAGGCCGAGCTTGCGCTGGACGCGCAGGGCAAGATCCTCGGCCTGAAGGTCCATACCCACGCCAACATGGGCGCCTATCTCTCGACCTTCGCGCCCTGCGTGCCGACCTATCTCTACGCCACGCTGCTGTCGGGCGTGTATGTGATGCCGGTGATCTATGCCGAGGTGAAGGCGGTCTTCACCAACACCGTGCCCGTGGACGCCTATCGCGGCGCCGGTCGGCCGGAGGCGACCTATCTGCTCGAGCGGCTGATGGATGTCGCGGCGAAGGAGATGGGGCTCGACCGCGTGGAGTTCCGCCGCCGCAACTTCATCCCCGTGGACGCCTTCCCCTACCAGACGCCGGTCGCGCTGCAATACGACAGCGGCAACTACTTCGCGACGCTCGACGCCGCGTTGGAGACGGCCGACTGGAAGGGCTTCGAGGCACGCCGCGCCGCTGCGGCGGCCAAGGGCAAGCTGCGCGGCATCGGCATCTCCACCTACCTCGAGGCCTGCGGCATCGCGCCCTCGGCGGTGGTGGGCAGCCTCGGCGCGCGGGCCGGCCTCTACGAGGTCGGCACCATCCGCGTGCATCCGACCGGGAGCGTGACCGTGCTGACCGGTGCGCACAGCCATGGCCAGGGGCACGAGACGACCTTCGCGCAGCTCGTTGCCGACCGGCTCGGCGTGCCGATCGCCAATGTCGACGTGGTGCATGGCGACACCGCCAAGGTGCCCTTCGGCATGGGCACCTACGGCTCGCGCAGCCTTGCGGTCGGCGGGTCCGCGATGGTCAAGGCGATGGACAAGATCGTCGCCAAGGGCAAGCGCATCGCCGCCCATCTGATGGAAGCGAGCGTCGAGGACGTCGAGTTCGACCGCGGCACCTTCCGCGTCGCCGGCACCGACAAGACGAAGTCGCTGACCGACATCAGCCTCGCCGCCTACGTGCCCCACAACTACCCGATCGAGGAGATCGAGCCGGGGCTCGAGGAGACGGCGTTCTACGACCCGAAGAACTTCACCTATCCGGGCGGCTGCCACATCGCGGAGGTCGAGATCGACGCGGAGACGGGCAAGGTCAGCATGGTGAACTTCACCGCCGTGGACGATGTCGGCCGCGTCATCAATCCGATGATCGTGGAGGGCCAGGTGCAGGGCGGCGTCGCGCAGGGCATCGGCCAGGCGCTGCTGGAAAGCGCGATCTATGACGACCAGGGCCAGCTGATCAGCGGCAGCATGATGGACTACACCATGCCGCGCGCGGACGACCTTGCCCCGGTGTCGGTGGCGACCCACACCACGCTCTGCACGCACAACCCGCTCGGAGTGAAGGGCTGCGGCGAGGTGGGCGCGATCGGCTCGCCGCCGGCGGTCATCAACGCGGTGGTGGACGCGCTGCGCGACTACGGCGTGCGCCATATCGAGATGCCGGCGACACCGGCGAAGATCTGGAACATCATCCATGGCGGCCGCCGCGCGGCGGCGGAATAAGCGGGGAGCACCACGATGTACGAGTTTTCCTACCACAAGCCCGCCTCCGTCGCCGATGCGGTCAAGCTGCTGTCCGCAGATCCGGAGGCGCGGCCGATCTCTGGCGGCATGACGCTCCTGCCGGCGCTCAAGCTCCGCCTGTCGAAGCCGACCGCGCTGGTCGATCTGTCCGGCATCGCGGAGCTGCGCGGCATCAGGCGCGACGGCGGCACGATCGTCGTCGGCGCCCTCGCGAAGCACTACGAGGTCGCGACCAACGCCGACATCAAGGCGGCCATTCCGGCGCTCGCCTGGATGGCCTCCACCATCGGCGACACGCAGGTCCGCAACCGCGGCACCATGGGCGGCTCGGTCGCGAACAACGATCCCTCCGCCGACTACCCGGCGGCGCTGCTCGCCCTCGGGGCGACGATCCAGACCGACAGGCGCAAGCTTTCGGCCGACGAGTTCTTCACCGGCATGTTCTCGACCGCGCTCGACACCGGCGAACTCGTGACCGCGATCCACATCCCGGTGCCGGAGAAGGCCGGCTACGCCAAGATGAAGAACCCGGCTAGCCGCTACTCCATGGCCGGCGTCTTCGTGGCGCGCGGGCCGGCCGGGGTGCGCGTCGCGGTGAACGGGGCCGGCGCCAACGGCGCCTTCCGCGCGCCGCAGATGGAAGCAGCGCTGCAGGCCAACTGGTCGCCCGACGCCGTCGCCGGCGTGAAGATGGACCCCGCCATGATGAACGGCGACATCCATGGCAGCGCCGAGTACCGCGCCCATCTCGTCACGGTCATGGCCAAGCGCGCCGTCCAGAACGCCGGCTGAGGCCCCGCTGCCCGGGGCCCGATCGGCCCCGGGCATGCCGGCTGGAACGATCCGGACCGGCGCGACCCCCGGCACAGGAGCCGAAAGGCCCGGCTGCCAAGTCTGCCGTACAAATCCCCGTGTCCGTGGAAACCGGGACGCCTTGCTGCATTGCCGCACAACAACCCGACAGCGCATGAGTAGGGCACACGCGAGCACGGCGCTGCACGGTCCGTGCCAGCCCATGGGACGCTCCTGCGCGGGATGCCGGATACGAGGATTGACACCGAACGCCTGATCGCCGGCCAGGCACCCGCCGCAGGGCGAGGCCAGGAGGTCCGCTCGCTCGGGACGGCCGGCCGGCGCCTCGGCCTTCTGCTCGGCGCGGTCCTGCTGCTGCTCGCGGGGAGCATCGCGGTGGTGACCTGGCAGGACCACCGCGCCTCGCTGGAGGAAAGCTGGGGCGGGGTCGAGCGCGCGGCGCTCGGCGCCTCCGGCCACGCCGAACGAAGCCTAGCCGTCGCCGCGCTGGTGAGCGAGCGTGTGGCCGACATCCTGCGCCGGGAAGGAACGGCGACGCTGCGGGGCGCAGGGCACCGGCAGCTCGCCACGATCCTGCAGCACGCCCGGGTCGTCGGCTCTCTCTGGATCCTGAACGAGGCGGGCGATCTCGAGGCGAACAGCTTCGATCCCGACCCGCCGGCGGTGAACTTCGCCGACCGCCCGTACTTCGCGCCTCTGCGGGCCGGGGCGGCCTTCGACCTCGGGCCGATGCTGCTCGGCCGGGTCAGCGGGATCTGGTTCTTCAGCTACAATCGCGCCGTCCGCGATCCGGACGGGCGCCTGTCCGGTGTCGTCCAGGCTTCCTTGCACGGCGACCAGTTCGAGCGGTTCCACCGCACGCTGGGTCTCGGCGCGAGCGGCGAGATCGGCCTGTTCCGGCGTTCGGATGGCGCGCCGATGATGGTGCATCCGCTGCCGTCCGGGTCCCATGCCGGCATCGTGGCGGGGATGCATGGCGCGCCGGACGACGCGCTGCTCCGGCGTGTCGCGGCCGGTGTGCTGCAGGGGCGTGACGAGGTCACGCGGCCGGATGGCGTGAGGCTCCTGCGGGCCTGGCAGGTCGACGAGCCCGACGGGCAGGTGATCGCGGTCGCGACCCTCCCCCGCGCCGAAGCGCTGGCCGCGTTCCGGGCGCGGCTGGCGCGCAACGCGATCGCGGCGGCCCTCGCCGCTTCGCTCGTGGCCGGGCTGGGCGCGGCGGTCGCCTCCGC
>NZ_JAKJIB010000459.1 GCF_021864505.1 Falsiroseomonas oryziterrae | reverse complement strand
GGAGGGGGCCTGTGCCGCGGCCAGCACGGCCGAGGCCGCGCGCGTGGCCCCGATCAGCGCCGCGCCCAGGATCGGCTCTGCCCGGGCGGAACACCGCGGCGCCCCGCCGCTCGCCGCGCGGCCGGCCGACGCCAAACGCAAAAAGGGCACAGGCTTAGGCCTGCACCCTGTCCGCGTCGTCTGTCTCGGCGATCGGCGCCGGCGGCCTCAGGCCGCCAGGCGACTCGGGCTCAGAAGCCCTCGCGCTCCAGGCGCTTGCGCTCCACCTTCCGGGCCCGGCGCACGGCCTCCGCGGCCTCGCGGGCGCGGCGCTCGGACGGCTTCTCGTAGTGACGGCGGAGCTTCATCTCACGGAACACGCCCTCGCGCTGGAGCTTCTTCTTCAGCGCCTTCAGGGCCTGGTCGATGTTGTTGTCGCGGACGACGACCTGCACGCGGCTCAACCTCCTTGGGTTGGGGTTAGGGTGGCGGAAAAAGCAAAAACGCGGGCAAGGCTCCGGGCTGTCCCCGGCGCCCCCCGACGGAAGTGCGAAGCGTCTAGCACGCACCGCCGCCGCGGCGGAAGGCCTCCCGTATGGCTCCGGGCGCATTACCTTAAGGCGCGACCCCGCCGGACCCCCCGATGGCCATCCTGAAGATCGCCCGCATGGGCCACCCCGTCCTGCTCCGACGCGCCGACCCGGTCGAGGACCCGACCGCCCCCGAGATCCGGCGCCTGGTCGCCGACATGGCCGAGACGATGGAGGACGCGCAGGGCCTCGGCCTCGCCGCCCCGCAGGTCCATGTACCGCTCCGCCTCTTCGTCTGGCGCGGCGGCGCCGGCAACGTCATCGCCCTGATCAACCCCGAGATCGAGCCGGTTGGCGAGGAGACCGAGGAGGCCTGGGAGGGCTGCCTCTCCATCCCCGGCCTCCGCGGCGCCGTCACCCGCCCCGCCCGCATCCGCTTCCGCGGCCTCGACATCGAGGGCAGGCCGGTCGAGGGCGAGGCCGCGGGCCTCGCCGCCCGCGTCATCCAGCACGAGACCGACCATCTCGACGGCGTGCTCTACCCGATGCGCATGAACGACCTCTCGCGCTGGGGCTTCGTCGAGGAACTCGCCAGGGCCGCCGCGAAGCCGGAGAAGACGCCGTGATGGAGATCGAACGCTCCGAGGAGCGCGACGCCGCGATCCGTGCCGCGCTGCCGCATGTCGCCGCCCTCGGCTGGACGCGCGCGGCGCTGTCGGCGGGGCTGCGCGACCTCGGCCTCGAGCCGCTCGAGCAGGACTGGCTCTTCCCGCGCGGCCCGGTCGAGGCGGTGGAGGCCTGGTGCGACCTGGCCGACCGGGAGATGGAGGAGGCCGCGCGGCAGGAGGACATCGTCTCACTCCGCATCCCCGACCGAATCCGGCGCGTCTTGATGCTGCGCCTCGAGCGCAACGAGCCCCACAAGGAGGCGATCCGCCGCGCGCTCGCCCTGCAGTCGCTGCCCTGGAACGTGCCCTCCGCGCTGCGCACGGTGGCGCGCACCGCCGATTCGATGTGGGCGGCAGCCGGAGACACCTCGGCCGATCTCTCCTGGTACACGCGCCGCGCGACGCTCGTGCCGATCTACGGCGCGACGCTGGCCTTCTGGCTGCAGGACGACGAACCGGGCTTCCCGGCGACGCGCGCCTTCCTGGACCGCCGACTCGCGGATCTGGCGCGGCTGCAGCGCCGTCCCGCGAAGCCGCGGCAGGGCACCGCGCCGGCCGCCTGACGAGTCGCTTGCGAAGCCACTTCACCTCGGCAGCGCAAGCATCTGGCCTGTAACAATCTTCACGCGCTCCGGCAGGCGTCTGCGCCTTGCAGCCGGGCCGGCCGTGCTCTACCCAATCCGGCGGGGTCGGCGCGCGGCGGAGGGCGCGGCGGCGTGATCCCGAGGAGAGCTCCCATGCGCAACCGTCAGGGCCAGCGTCGCACCACCAGCTTCCGCCTCGTGCTCGGCGGCCTCGCCGCGCTGATCGCCGGCCCGGCCATCGCGCAGAGCTGCATCCCCGCCGCCGAGCGCACCGCCTTCGACGTCCGCGCCGTGCAGAGCCAGCTGATGGTTGCCGCCTTGGCCTGCGGCCGCGACAACGACTACAACGCCTTCGTCCGCAAGTTCCAACGCGACCTCCAGGCCTCCTACAACGGCCTGCAGTCGCATTTCCGCCGCACCGCCGGCGCCGCCGGCCAGCGCGAGCTCGACAACTTCATCACCATCCTCGCGAACGCCCATTCGCAGGACAGCATCCGCGCCGGCTCCTTCTTCTGCCCGCTGACCACGCCGCTCTTCCAGCAGGCGCTCGCTAAGAACGACGCCGCCTCCCTCGCCGAATTCGCCATGGAGCGGAACATCGTGAACCCGATGGCCGCCCCGGCCTGCGCCGCGGCCGCTGCGCCGGCCGCGCGCACGCCCGCACGCCCCGCCGCGCGCCGCTGACGGGTCGCGGTGAAGCGGGTCTGGG
>NZ_JAKJIB010000458.1 GCF_021864505.1 Falsiroseomonas oryziterrae | reverse complement strand
GCGCGGTCTCCGCCACCGTGGTGGCCGAGGTCTCGGCCCGCGTCGTGGATCGCCAGCGCGGCCGCGCGCTCGGCTGGACGCTCTCGGGCCAGTCGCTCGCCATCCTGCTCGGCGTGCCGGTGGCCGCCGCGCTCGGCGAGAGCATCGGCTGGCGCGGCGTGCACCTCGCCGTCGGCGTGCTCTCGGCGATCGCCGGCATCGCGCTGCTGATCGTGCTGCGCCGCCCCGCCGCCGGCGCCGCCGCGCGTCGCGCCTCCACGAACTACCGCGCCGCGCTGTCCTTCCGCGTGCTGTCGCTGCTCGTCATGGCGGTGACCGAGCGCAGCTGCTACGCGCTCGCCGCCACCTTCTTCGCCACCTACCTGATGTCCGCCTACGACCTGCCGGTCTCGGCCATCGCGCTGCCGCTGGCGATCTTCGCGGGCGGCAACATCCTCGGCACGCTGCTCGGCGGGCAGCTCGCGGATCGCCTGCCGAACCGGCTGCTGACCTTCGCGGGCGCCATGGTCTGCGCGGCCGTCGTCGCCCTGCCGCTCTTCCTCTGGCAGGGCGGCGTTGCCGCGACCGTCGCGCTCGGCTTCGCCTTCATCTTCTGCAACTCGACCGCGCGGCCCTGCCTGATGGCGTCGCTCAGCAACGTGCCCGAGGAAGTGCGCGGCACCGTGCTCGGCCTCAACGTTACCGCCGCCTCCATCGGCTGGCTGGGCGCGGCCGCGCTCGGCGGTCTCGTGCTGGCGACCTTCGGCTTCGCCGGCTTCGCCGCCATGGCCGCCGCCTTCGCGCTGCTCGGCGCCGGCCTCGCGGTCGCGGGACGGCGCCTCGCCTGATACTCCCCACAAAACCGCTTCGCGGCTTTGCGGGGACCCCGGCCTGAAGCCCGGCCGTCGTCATCCGGCGCTGCGTTGCCGCGGCAAAGCCGCGGCGCCGCCCCGGCGCGTCCAAACGGGTTCTGTCAGGCGCCCAAAGGCGTCACCGGTGGCGTCCTCACGCCAGCGTCGCGAACAGCCCCGCCAGCAGCCGTGCCCGCGGCACCAGCGATCCCACCGCGATGTGCTCCTCCAGCGTATGCGCCCCGGCGCCGCCCACGCCGAGCCCGTCCAGCGTCGGCACGCCCATCGCGCCCGTAAAGTTGCCGTCCGATCCGCCGCCGCTCGACTGGTGCGAGATGTCGAAGCCGATCGCCCGCGCGATCCCGCGCGCATGCTCATACAGCGCCATCACCTTCGCGTCCGGCTCCCACACCGGCCGCGTCACGCCGCGCCGCACCTCCAGCAGCACGTCGGGCGTCGAGGATTGCAGCGCCAGCATCCGCTCCACCCCCGCATCCAGGTCCTGCTGCCGCTTCGCCATCGACAGCACCTCGAGGTCGCAATGCGTGGCCACGCAGTTCACCCACTGCCCGCCGCGGATCACCCCGGCCGAGAAGGTGCAGGACTCGGTCGTCATCGCCTCGATCGCCAGCACCTGGCGGCACATCTCGCGGATCGCGCTGCGGCCCTCGGCCAGCGTCCAGCCCGCATGGCTCGGCCGCCCCGTGGTGCGCAGGTTGAAGCGCGCGATGGCGTAGCGCCCGCTCACCACGCCGCCATCCGGCCGCGCCGGCTCCGGCACCAGCACGAAGCGCGCGCGCGACGCCTCCGCCTCGATCAGGTCGCGCGTCGACGGGCTGCCCACCTCCTCGTCCGAGGTCAGCAGGACGGTCACCGGCAGCGAGGTCGGCACCCCCGCCTGCGCCATGCGCCGCAGCGCCTCGACGGCGAGATAGGTGCCGCCCTTCATGTCGAAGATGCCGGGGCCGCGCACCAGCCCGCCCTCGCGCCGCCAGGGCATGCGCTCCAGCGTGCCGACCGGATGCACCGTGTCGAGATGCGCCAGCACCAGGATTCCCGGCACGTCGCCGGCCGCATGCGGGAAGCGCGCGCGCACGCAGTCGCCGAAGCCCATCCGGCCCGGGATCCGCTCGACCCGGGCGCCGAGCAGCGCCAGCTCGCGCCCCGCCAGGTCCATCATGCGGTTGACCGCCGCGGCGTCGAAGGTCGGGGATTCGCATTCCACCCAGGGCCTGAGCCCGGCGAGGATCGCCTCCGTGTCGAAATGCAGGTCGAGGGCAGGGTGGCGCAGTGCGTCCATGCGGCGTCTCCGTCTGCGCGCCAGCCTGCGGCCGCGTCGGGGCCCCGTCCAGCCTGACGGATCGGTCATGTGCCCGGTTGTGCATCCCCTGCTATTCTCGCGCCGATGACCGTCCCCCCGACGCCTGCCCGCCGGAGGCTTGTGCCCCAGGCCGGCCCCGCCGTGTGGCACGCGGCCGATCTCCGTCCCTCCGACTGGATGCTGCCGCTCGGCGCCGAGCACGCAACGGAGCTGGAAGCGGCGTTGGCCGCGCTCGACGGCCGCGCGCCCGCCAGCGCGGCGGAGGCGCCGCTGCCGCAGCTCGCCGCGGTGCTGCGTCAGGCCGCCACGCGCCTCGACACCGGCCAGGGCTTCTGCCTGCTG
>NZ_JAKJIB010000457.1 GCF_021864505.1 Falsiroseomonas oryziterrae | reverse complement strand
CGCGGCTCGGCGGCGCGGTGCTGGATGGGGCGCCCGCGCCGGAGGCAGAGCGCGGCAGCCTCGACGCCGCGCGCGAGCAGCTGCCCCGTCACCTGGCCGGGCTGCAGGAGGCGGCGCCGCGGAGCGCGGACAAGCTGCCCCTCCAGTCCGAGGCGCCGCTACTGGCGACGATCCCCATCCACCCCGACCAGCGCATCGGCGAGACCCCCTCCATCAAGGGCGCGCTCCGATTCCACATCGTGTCCAGCCAGCAGGAGATGGAACGCCGCTTCGACGCGCCGCTGCTCGCCGCCGCGCTGGCCGGCCCGGCGGGGGCATGAGCCCGGCGTCATCTCGCGGCCGCTCGAGATGACGATGCGTTACAGATTTCTCGGCTCTCCCCGCCTTCTGGACACGAATTAACCGCTCGCCCGGGTGATCCTTCATGCGCCCGCACGGAGTTTGCCGCCCGTGCGCGCCGCCGGCGATGCACGCCGGCCTGGCACCGGTCCCGTGGACCGGCTGCCCGGGCGGCCAACGCAAGAGGCCGCCGGTCGGCCGGGAAGGTTGGGGATGGCAGCACCAAGCGCAGCCGAGAAGGCGCGTCCGATGACGCGAGAGGAGCGGAAGGTCATCCTGGCCTCCTCCCTCGGCACGGTGTTCGAGTGGTACGACTTCTACCTGTACGGTTCGCTGGCGGCCGTGATCGGCGCCAAGTTCTTCGGCATGTACGACGAGACGACGCGGAACATCTTCGCGCTGCTCGCCTTCGCCGCCGGGTTCCTCGTCCGCCCGCTCGGCGCGCTGGTGTTCGGCCGGCTCGGCGACCTCGTCGGGCGCAAGTACACCTTCCTCGTCACCATCGTGATCATGGGTGCCTCGACCTTCATCGTCGGCATCCTGCCCACCTCGGACCAGATCGGCTTCATCGCGCCGATCGTGCTGATCATCCTGCGCATGCTGCAGGGGCTGGCGCTCGGCGGCGAATACGGCGGTGCGGCGACCTACGTCGCGGAGCACGCGCCGAACGGACGCCGCGGCTTCTACACCAGCTTCATCCAGGTCACGGCGACGGCCGGCCTGTTCCTGTCGCTGCTCATCATCCTCTCCACCCGCTCGATCGTCGGCGAGGCGGCCTTCGCGGAGTGGGGCTGGCGCGTGCCTTTCCTGCTCTCGATCGTGCTGCTCGGCATCTCGGTCTGGATCCGGATGCAGATGCAGGAGAGCCCGGCCTTCAAGAAGATGAAGGAAGAGGGCACCGGTTCGAAGGCGCCGATCAGCGAGGCCTTCGGCCAGTGGAAGAACGCGCGCATCGCGCTCTTCGCGCTGCTCGGCCTCGTCATGGGCCAGGCGGTGGTCTGGTACACCGGCCAGTTCTACGCGCTGTTCTTCCTCGGCCAGGTGCTGAAGGTGGACGGCTTCACCACCAACATGCTGATCGCCTGGTCGCTGGTGCTGGGCTCGGGCGGCTTCATCTTCTTCGGCTGGCTCTCCGACAAGATCGGCCGCAAGCCGATCATCCTCGGCGGCTGCCTGATCGCCGCGCTCACCTACTTCCCGCTCTTCCACCTGCTGAGCCAGAACGCCAACCCGGCGCTGACCGTGGCGCATGAGACGATCCCCGTCACCGTGATGGTGGATCGCTCCAACTGCTCCTTCCAGTTCAACCCGACGGGCACGGCGAAGTTCACGCAGCCCTGCGACATCGCCAAGTCGGCGCTGGCGCGGCTCTCGGTCAACTACTCGGTCGAGAACGTGCCCGGCCAGCGCGACGCGGTGATCCGCATCGGCACCACCGAGGTCTCGACCGCGCTGCCGAACTTCGCCCAGGCGCTGCCGGCGGCGGTGACGGCGGCGGGCTATCCGGCGGCGTCGAACCCGACCGTCTTCAAGATGAACGGCGTGTTCGACCTGTTCAGCGCGCGCGGCCTCACGCTGGTCGGCATCCTGACGCTGCTGGTGATCTACGTGACCATGGTCTACGGCCCGATCGCCGCGGCCCTGGTGGAGCTGTTCCCGACGCGGATCCGCTACACCTCCATGTCGCTGCCCTACCACATCGGCAACGGCTGGTTCGGCGGCCTCATGCCCGCCACCGCCTTCGCGATCATCGCCCAGACCGGCGACGTCTATGCCGGCCTCTGGTACCCGGTGATCATCGCGCTGGCGACCGTCGTCATCGGGACCTTCATGATCCCCGAGACGAAGGACCGCGACATCTTCGCGACGAACGAGGATGGCTCGGCCAGCGCCGCCGACTACCGGAAGCGCGCGGAAGTCTGACCCCGGCCATCACGGCCGCGGGATGGGGAGGGCGCCGGGGCAACCCGGCGCCCTTTTCCTTGCGCGCGCCACCTCTTGCGCTGGGTCAAGCGGAGCCGCCCCGCTTCGTGCCAAGCTGCGCCGCAGCGATGACCGCATCCCCGCTCGCCGCGCTGCTCGCCCCCGCCGCCGGGGCCGTGGCGCCGGCCCCGCCCGTCCTGCCGCCCGACGCGCCGCTTTCCGCGGCGCTCG
>NZ_JAKJIB010000456.1 GCF_021864505.1 Falsiroseomonas oryziterrae | reverse complement strand
GGCCGGGGCGGGCGCGCTGGGGGCCGGGACGGGCGCACCGGCCTCGAGCGCCTGCACGATCGGCGCGAGGACCGCGTCGAGCATCGAGCCGAGCGCCTTCGCCTCCGCATCGCTCATGTGCGAGCTGCCGGTCCCGGCCTCCGGCCCGCCGGCCATCTGCAAGGACAGGGCGGCGTCGGTGAGCGAGGCGTTGAAGGACCCGTCCGCGACGAGCGCCTTCATCCCCTCATGGACGGCCGTTAGGTCGCCATAGGGATACTTCACCGGCACGAAGACGTAGGGCGTCGTCGCGGCGTCCTGGCCGAGCGCATCGCGCACCAGCTCGGCGTCGGCGCGCACCTCGCGCATCCATTCCTCGGTCGAGACGCCGGAGGACTGGTCGTACTCGTTGTGCATCCAGAGGGTGATGGTCGGGTTCGCCTTCACCTCGTCCGGCAGCGCACGCAGCGCGTCGATCATGGTCGCCTGCTGGCCGCCCGTGTCCCAGGCGGTAAAGGCGGTGCCGCTATTGATCGTGGGCGTGTTGTAGTCGCCCCAGCCGAAGATCGGGTTGATGTCGGTGCCAAGCTGCTGCTCGAGCTCGGCCACCATGCCCCAGAGGCCGCCGCGGTCGGAGAAGAGGAGCGCGTTGCTCTGCCCGCGCACGAGGACGTTCACCGTCATGCGCGGCACTCCCCGGCCAGGCCGAGCCGAAGCTGGCACTCACGCGCCGGGTGCGCGCTCCACGCGCGATGCAGGCAGGTATTCCGGTTCATTCGCTGGCTCCCTGGCCGGTCTTGGTTCGTCAGGGACGCCGCGGGGTGGACCGGACCCGGACCGAGATCGGTCCGCCCGGCACCGGTCCGGAAACAGGGGAGCCCGATCTCCGCGACCCCTCGCACCGCCATCGGCGGTGCCGGGTCGCGCGCGGGCTCATCCGCGACGCCACCGCCCCCGTCGCTCACGCGAATGGGAGGCGGCGGTATCGCGTCTAAGTGTATACGTTAGTCACGTCAACGTGAAATTTCAGCCGCCGGTTGTGCGGACCCTATCCGCCTTCGCGGAGAAGCTTCGCAGCGAGGCTCTCCAGCGTCCGCAGCGGCACCCCGATCCAGGCCGGGCGCGCAGCCATTTCCTCCCTGAGCTGCCGGGCGGCTGTGGCGATTCGGGCGAGGTCGAGCGCCTTCGCCGCCTCTGCCGGGAGTCGCCCCGCCTCGGCCTCCCAGGCGTCCCGGTAGGCGCCGAGGAAGGCCTCGCCGGCGGCCTCGCGCCAGGCGGAGATCAGCGCAGCCCGTCGGCTGGTCGGCGCGGCGGTCGCGGTCCCGCTCTCCTCGGTGGCGACCACCACCGCGGCCGCGTATTCGAGGCTGGCGAGCAGCCCGGCCACGTCGCGCAGGGCGCAGTCCTTCGCACGGCGCTCCGCCGGGCTCCGGGCCGGATCGCCGCCGAAGTCGAGGATGATCGCGTCCCCTGGCGCGACGAGGACCTGGCCGAGGTGGAATTCGCCGTGCAGCCGCGTCAGGTGCAGCGTCCCGTCCTGTGGCGCGAGGCGGCGCAGGGCCCGCAGCAGCGCGGCGCGATGCGCGATGAGATGGCGGGCGGCGGCCTCGTCCGGCCCGGGCGGCAGGCGCCCCGGCCGGGCGAGCAGTTCGAGGGTGCGGTCGAGCTCCGCCGCCGTCTCCTCGGCCCAGGCCGCGCCATGAGCGGGGTCAAGCGGGACCGGTGCGAAGGCCGCATCGTCGCTCGGCCGGCCAAGCGCCAGATGCAGCTGCCCGAGCCGTCGCCCGATCGCCTCGGCGAGCGGCCGGTAGCCGCCGAGCGGATCCTCCGGCTCGGCCTCCGTCAGCGCCGCCTCGTCCACATGGCGGGCGAGCCAGTCGAGCGTCCAGGACCAGGCATCGCCCTGGTTCCGGACGAAGCCGTGCAGGAGCATGAGCGTGTGCGCAGTGCCGTCGGGCGCAGCGCGCACCACCTCGCCGAGCAGCGGCGGCGTGGCGGCGTAGCCGATCGCGCCGAGATGGCGCGCCATCTCGGCGGCCGGGTGCGGGCCGGGGACGACCTGCCGCAGCACCTTCAGCACCGCGGCCTCGCCGAGGATCATCGCGCTGCTCGTCCGCTCACTGCCGAGCCGCCGAACCTCCGGCGCCTCGGGCAGGTCCAGCGCCTCGAGGGCAGGAGAGCCCAGGAAACGGATCTCGCCCTCCGGCGTGGCCAGGTGCTCTCCGCCGCGGCAGGCGGCGAGCACGGCGCGCGGGAACAGCTCGGTCGCGGCCGCATCGGTCAGCAGCCCGACGCGGGCGCCGTGCCGGAGGCGCGCGAGCGCAAGCTGACCGGCCGGCTTCGCGCCTTCCTCCTCGCCGATGCGCGCGAGCGGCACCGCCCAGCGCACGCCCGCGGCCTCGACCTCGGCCCAGACCAGCAGCTCGCCCGCCGGCGCCGGCAGCAGCACCGCAAGCGCCAGATGCGCGCCGGCGCCGCCGAGCGACGCCCCTGCGAACCAGCGCCGCAACGGCAGCCAGGCCGGCAGCACCTCCCGCTCCAGCAGCGCGCGC
>NZ_JAKJIB010000455.1 GCF_021864505.1 Falsiroseomonas oryziterrae | reverse complement strand
TGGATTGGTAGGCCAGCATAACGTCGTCGGCGCCCGCCCTGCACGGTGAGGCCGCGTGCGTCGAGCGCGCCGGATGCGCTGCCGGTGTCGCCGAGGGCGAGCAGCACGGCGGCGCTGCGCGCGTTCAGCCCGCCGAAGCTCGTCGTCGGTGCGGCGATGCGGAGCGTGTTCGGCGTCTGCGCGAGGCCGGCAAGGCTCGCGGTGGTGGCGGCGTTGACCAGGATGTTTCCGGCGGCGGCGGCGAGCCCGTTCAGTGCGAAGCTCTGTCCCGTCATCGTCAGGTCGCCGCTGCGGGCGATGGCGGAGAAGCCGTTGACGGAGAGGGGGCCGGCGGCGGTGAGCGTCGTGGTCGCACCGGTGACCGTGCCGTCCACTGTGAGGCCGCCCGCCAACGTCGCAATGTCGAGCACGCCGCCGGCTGAGACGGTGCGCCCGGCGGGGATCGCGAGCGCCGTGCCGTTGCGCAGCGTGAGCGCGCCGCCGGCCGAGAGGTCGCCGAGCGCGCCGATCGCATTACCGGCATTCGCCAGCACGATGTTGCCGCCCGCCGCGCCGGTGAGCGTGCCGACCGCCAGGTTCGCGCCGGCGTTCTGCGCGACGTTGCCGGTGCTGCGCACATCGAGCGTGCCTGCGAAGGCGAGGGGGCCGACGAAGCTCACGCTGCTTGCGCTCGGCGTCAGCACGCCGTCGAAGGTGGTGCCGCCGAGCCGCAGCGTCTGTACGCCGGAGAAGGCGGCGAGGTCGGCCGCGGTGATCTCGAACCCCGTCCCGGTCGGCGTGGCGACGGGCACGGTGAGCGGGACCGCGGCGAAGGGCGCGAGTTCGAGCGTTGCGGCGGTTGCGGCGAAGCCAGCGTCGATCGCGACCCGCCCGGCGCGCAATGCGATCCGCCCGCCGGCGCCCGGCGCGTCCAGCGCGGCGTCCGCGACGAGGAAGACGGTGCCGGCGGTCCGCAGGCCGATGGTCGCGGCCGTGCCCGGAGCGGTTTCGGTGATCGGGCCGGTTTGCACGCTGAGGTCCGCGCTGCCGTTGTCGAGCACGAAATCGCCCGCCGCCGACAGTTGCGTGAGGGCGCTGACGGCATTGGCCGGGCTGCCGAGCAGCGCGACGCCGCCGGACGTGACCGAGAGGCGGTCGGTGGTGATGCCGCCCGCCGTCTGCCGGATCCCGCCCGTGCCCGCGCCGAGGATGACCCTGCCGCCCGGTGCCGAGACATTGCCGGCGAGATCGAGCGCGCCGGCGGTGGTCGTGTCGGTGCGCGGGACGCCTGCGGTGAAGGCGGCGCCGCCGATGAGTTCGATGACGTTGCGGCCGATCGGCGTCGCGCTGACGCTGCCGGCTGTCGTGAGGGCCAGGTTGCCCGCCGCCGCGAGCACCACCTGGCCGAAGCCCGAGACCGGCGCAGCGACGGTGAGGTTGCCGCTCTCGGCGGTGATCTGGACACCCAGCTGGGTCGCCGTGACCGCCCCGGTGATCGTGGTGCCCTGCACGTTCCGGACGTCGATCCGTCCGGCTGCGGTCATGCCGGCGATGGCGGCGACGGCATTGTCGCCGAGCAGGGAAATGCTCGCCGGCGTCGTCACCACGAGTTCGCCGGCCTGGATGACGGAGGGCGCGGCCTGCGCGATCGCGGCGCTGTGGTCGAGCGAGAGCCGGCCGCCGACCGCCACCGTGCCCTCGATGTTGAGCGTGGTGGCGTCGAAATCGTAGGGCGTCGTGCGCAGCGCGAAGTTGCCGCTCACGCTCGAAGGGCCGAGCGTGCCGAGCTCGTTGCTCGGCGCCGTTGTCGACGCCGGGGTGAAGTTGAGCAGTGCCGATCCGGTGGTGCTGACCTCGAGGCGGAGCGCGCGGAAGCGGGCTGTCTGGGTGATGCCGCCCGCACCGGCCGTCATCGACAGCGTGCCGGGCGTGTCGATGACGCCGTTGAGCGCGATGCCGCCGGTGCGGGCGATCAGGTTCACGTCGGGGAAGCCGGAGATCGCGTCGTTGACGGCGATGTTGCGGCCGGCGTCGAGGGTCAGCGTGCCGGCGCCGGGCGGTGTCGGATTCCCGCTCAGCGGCGCGTCGACGAAGATGTCGCGCGTCGCCTCCAGCCGGATGTTGCCGGTCAGGACGAGGTTGATGATGTCGTTGGACAGGAATGCGTCAGCCGGGCCGCTTTCCGCGCCGAGGACGCCGTCGATGAAGTCGGCCTGCGTGACGTTCAAGCGCGGGTCGGCCCTGGTGACGATGGTGAGATCCTCGGGGTCGATCAGGATCGTCCCCGGTTGTCCCGCCGGCGCCGACACGTCCACCGCGCCCGGCAGGCGAAAGCCGCTCTGGCCCGAGATCTCGACGAAGCCGCCATTGCCGCCCGAGGGGCCGCCGCGGGTGGAGACGGTTCCGGCCTGGATCGTCAGTTCGGACGAATTGACGATGATCGTCCCGCCATCGCCGCGCTGCGTGGCATCGGCGCGCACCACGGCGCCCTCCGCCACGCCGGTGCGGCGCGCGAGGCGTGGCTGCGCGGCGCCGCGGCGGGTGGTGCCAAGCGCGACCT
>NZ_JAKJIB010000454.1 GCF_021864505.1 Falsiroseomonas oryziterrae | reverse complement strand
CGCGCCGGTGCGCAAGGCGGCCGCGAAGAAACCCGCGGCAAAGAAGGCGCCCGCGAAGGCGCCGGGCGCCAAGGCCGCGGCGAAGAAGCCGGGCGCGCGGAAGCCGGCGGCCAAGGCCGCGAAGGCGCCCTGAGGTGCCGCGCCGCGGTCCGCCGAAGAAGGGGCATGCGGCGCGGAAACGCGGCGACGGCGGGCGTCATGCGGAGCGCAACGGATCACCCCCACCCCGACCCTCCCCCGCTGATGCGGGAGAGGGAGGCGGTCGCGCACATCGGCTCTCGCGCGCGAAGCGGGTAGAACAGGCATCCGCGCGAAGCGCGGCGCAGGGGCAGGTCCCGACCCGCGAGCAGCTGCGCGCCTTCCTGCGCGAGGCGCCGGGGCGCGTCGGCAAGTCGGACATCGCGCGGCATTTCGGCCTGACCTCCGACCAGCGCCCGGCGCTGCGCGAACTGATGCGCGGGCTGAAGGAGTCGGGCCAGGCGGCGCCGGTCGGGCGGCGCGGGATCGCGGCGCCGGACCGCCTGCCGGAGATGACCGTGGTGGAAGTCGTCGGCACCGATGCGGATGGCGACGCGATCGCGCGGCCGGTGCAGTGGGACAAGGCCAACGGACCGCCGCCGGTCGTCTTCATGGCGCCCGAGCGCCGCGGCCATCCGGCCCTCGCCCCGGGCGAGCGCGTCCTGGCGCGGCTGCGCTTCATCGGCGGCACGAAATACGAGGGGCGGACCTTCAAGCGCCTCGCCTCGGAGGACCGGCCCGCGCGCGTGCTCGGCGTCTTCGAGGAAGGCCGCATCATCCCGACCGACCGGCGCTCCCGCGCCGAATGGATGGTGCCGCCGGAACACCGGGGCGGCGCGAGCGCCGGCGACATCGTGCTGGCGGAGCCCCTGCCCCAGCACCGCCCGATGGGCCCGCGCCCGGCCCGCATCGTCGAGGTGCTGGGGCGGATGGGCGAGCCGCGCAGCGTCAGCCTGGTCTGTATCCACGCCCACGGCATCCCGGACGTCTTCCCCGCCGAGGCGGTGCAGGAGGCGGAGCGCGCGAAGGGCGTGACGAAGCGCGGGCGCGAAGACCTGACCGCCCTCCCGCTCGTGACCATCGACGGCGAGGATGCGCGCGACTTCGACGACGCGGTCTTCGCGGAGCCGGACGGTGAGGGCTGGCGCGTCGTGGTCGCGATCGCCGACGTGGCGCACTACGTGAAGCCCGGCAGCGCGCTGGACCGCGAGGCCTGGGCGCGCGGCAATTCTGTCTATTTCCCCGACCGCGTCGTGCCGATGCTGCCCGAGGCGCTGTCGAATGGCTGGTGCAGCCTGCGGCCTGCGGAGAATCGCGGCTGCCTCTTCGTCGAGATGCGCTTCGACAAGGCCGGCACGAAGGTCTCCCACCGCTTCGGCCGTGGGCTGATGCGGAGCTTCGCGCGCCTGACCTACGAAGCCGTGCAGGCCGCGCATGACGAGGGCCGCGACCCCGAGGGCGTGCCGGCGGGCGGCGTCGGCCATCTCTACGGCGCCTTCCGCGCGCTGCTCGCGGCGCGGGAGCGGCGCGGGACGCTCGACCTCGACGTCGCGGAGCGGCGCGTCCTGCTCGACTCGCGCGGCAAGGTGCAGGCGGTGGTTCCCCGCGCGCGCCTCGACAGCCACCGGCTGATCGAGGAGTTCATGGTGGCGGCCAATGTCTGCGCGGCGGAGGAGCTGGAGAAGCTGCGCCAGCCCTGCATGTACCGCGTGCACGACCGCCCCTCGGACGAGAAGCTGGAAGGGCTGCGGCAGTTCCTCGCGCAGTTCGACATCCGCCTGTCGCCGCGCGACAGGATCCACCCGCGCGACTTCTCGCGCGTGCTGGAGATCGTGAAGGAGCGGCCGGAGGCGCGGCTGGTGAACGAGGCCGTGCTGCGCGGGCAGTCCCAGGCCGCCTACAGCCCCGAGAACATCGGCCATTTCGGCCTGGCGCTGACCCGCTACGCCCATTTCACCAGCCCGATCCGCCGATACGCGGACCTGCTGGTGCACCGCGCGCTGATCGCCGGGCTGCGACTCGGGGCCGGCGCGCTGGCCGAGGAGGAGGCGGCGCGCTTCCCCGACACCGGCGAGCACATCTCCCAGACCGAGCGCCGTGCGGCACTGGCCGAGCGCGACGCGGTGGACCGCTACCTCGCGGCCTACATGGCGGAGCGCGTCGGGAACATGTTCGATGCGCGCATAAGTGGGGTGACACGCTTCGGTCTGTTCGTCACCGTAGAGGAGAACGGCGCGAGCGGAATCGTCCCGCTGGCGTCACTGCCGGACGACCGATGGCAACTGGACGAGACCGGTCACGGGATGACCGGCCGCAGCACGGGCCTGAGCTTCGCCCTCGGCCAGCCGGTCGAGGTGCAGCTCGCCTCCGCGACTCCGCGGACCGGGGGGATGGTGTTCCGGCTGATGCAGGGCGATCCGCGCGGCGCCGGGCGACCGGAGCGTGGCAGGCCGTCGCGCGCCCCGCATGGCAAGCCGCCGCGCGCTGCGCGGGACGGACGCTCGCGGCGGCGCTGATCCTCGGGCTGCTCGCGGTCCC
>NZ_JAKJIB010000453.1 GCF_021864505.1 Falsiroseomonas oryziterrae | reverse complement strand
CGCGCGGACGCGCGTCACCGCCGCGGCATCGAAGCGCGGCGCGCGCATCGCCAGGTTGGCCAGCCGCACCGCTTCCGGCAGCGCGCTGCGCAGCGCGCGCAGGCTGCCCTCGAAGCCGTCGCGCTGCGCATCGAAGCCAAGCCCGATCGCCTCGTCCCGCAGCGCATCGGCGAAGGCGACGTTATCGAGCGTGCCGGCGCCTTCCATCAGCAGCGCGGCACCCATGGACAGCGCGCCGGCATGCGCATCCGGGTCCAGCGCCGCACCGCCGCGCCAGCCCCAGGCGATGGAGACGACGGGGACCGACTGGTCCTCGATGAGCCAGGCTGAGCGGTTGCCCGCCGTGACCTGCTGGATGTCGAGCCGAAAGCTGGTGCTCATACCCGCACCTCGGCCGGCGCCGCGACGCCGTCGGGCAGCAGCCAGCCGCTGCCGCTCGGCATGCCGCCGAGGACGTGGCGCGCGGCCTCCGCCACCTGCTCGCGCGTCACGGCGCGCAGCCGTCGCGGCCAGAACTCGACGCTGTCGAGCGGCAGGCCGATCGCCAACGCGTTGCCGATCATGCGCGGCGCCGCGCCGAGACCGTCGAGCGCGAGCAGCGCGCCGGAGGTCATCTGGCGGATGGAGCGCTGCACCTCCGCCTCCGTCGGGCCGCCCTCGTCGAGCAGGCGCTTCACGACGGCGGCCGTGGCCTCCTCGACGCGCGCGGGTTCCACCTCGCGGCGCGGGGTCGCCGAGATGTCGAGATCGGTCCAGCCCGCCACGTCGGAATCGTAGGAGGCCCCGGCCGACACGGCGAGGCCGCCTTCCACCAGCGCGCGATGCAGGCGCGAGCCGGGCCCGCCGCCGAGCACGTGCCGCAGCACCTCCAGCGGCTCGCCGTGCCGCGTCTCGCCATCGGTGGCAGAGGGCGCCTGCCAGGACCGCACGAAGGTCGCCTCGCCCCGCAGCCGCGGGTCGTTTCGGACGTAGCGTGGCGTCGGCGGGGCCGGCGGCGGCGGCGTGCGGTCGCGCGGCACGGCGAGGCCGACCGGCAGCTTCCCCCAGTGCTCCTCGACCGTGCGCCAGAAGGCGTCCGGCGCGACGGCGCCGGTGACCACCAGCACGGTGTTGCCGGCGGTGTAGCGGGCCCGGAAGAAGTTCGCGAGGTCGTCGCGCGTGATCGCGCGGATCTCGTCCTCCCAGCCGATGATCGGGCGTCCGTGCCAATGCTGCGCGCCCCACATCGCCGCCTGGTAGCCTTCGAAGAACAGCGCGCGGGGGCTGGATCCGGTGCGCTGCGCGCGCTCCTCCAGCACGACCAGCCTTTCGCTCTCGACCTCGTCGGCCGGGATCTTCGGCGACAGGAAGCGGTCGGCCTCCATCATCGCGATCAGGTCGAGCCGCCCGGCCTCGACATGCTGGAAATAGGCGGTGACGTCGCGCGAGGTGAAGGCGTTGTCGTTGCCGCCTTCCCGCGCCACGCGGCGCGAGAACTCGCCGGAGGCCACGCGCGGGCTGCCCTTGAACATCATGTGCTCGAGGAAGTGGGCCACGCCGGACCGGCCGGCCGGATCCTCGGCGCCGCCGGCGCTGACATAGGCGTATTGCGCGACCACGGGGGCGCGGCGGCTTTCCACGAAGGCGACGCGCAGCCCGTTGGGCAGGGTGCGGAGCGTCGCCCCGAACAGCGGGCGTTCCGCCGCGGCGGCGGTCGAGGCGATCGCCTGGGCATTGGCTTCGGGGGTCAGCGCGCCGGCCGCGGCGGCGGCGGCGGCGGCCTGGAGGGCGGCGCGGCGGGTCAGGGGCGTCATGTCGGCCAAGGTGGCCCCGCCCATGGACCGGGAAAAGCCCCGCTACGGTATCGGAACGTGACCCGGGGGGGCGGCCTAGCCGGGCTCAGGCGGCGCGGAGCTGGGCTGCGAAGCCCGCGACCTCGTGCCGCAGCGTCTCGCCCTCGGCGCCTACGACCGAGGCGGCCTCGCGCACCCGCTTGATGCTCTCGGCGCTGGCGGCGACATCCTCGCTGAGCCGGGCGATGTCGGCGGAGGCTTCCTCGGTGCCCGCCGCGGCCTCGGCCGCGTTGCGCGCGATCTCCCGCGTGGCGGCACCCTGCTGCTCCACCGCTGCGGCGATCGCGCCGGTGACTTCCTCCATGCGGGCGACCGCGCCGGCGATGCCGCGCACCGCCGCGACCGCGCCATCCGTCGCGCTGCGCATCGTGCCGATCTGGGCGGCGATCTCCTCCGTCGCCTTGGCGGTCTGGGCCGCGAGGCTCTTCACCTCGCCGGCCACCACCGCGAAGCCCTTGCCGGCCTCGCCGGCGCGCGCCGCCTCGATCGTCGCGTTCAGCGCGAGAAGGTTGGTCTGGCCGGCGATGTCGCTGATCAGCCGCACCACGTCGCCGATCCGCGCCGCCGCCTCCGCCAGCCCGGCCACGGTGCCGTCGGACGCCCTGGCGGCGGCGGCCGCATCCGCGGCGCTGCGCGCGCTTTCGGCCACCTGCCGCGTGATCTCGGCCACCGAGGCGGCAAGCTCCTCCGCCGCGGCCGCGACGGCGCCGACATTCGCGGTGGTGCCG
>NZ_JAKJIB010000452.1 GCF_021864505.1 Falsiroseomonas oryziterrae | reverse complement strand
CGGATTTGGCGGCCGTCACGCAGGCGGCGCAGGCGGTGGGCGGCAGCCCGCTCTCGCTCGGCAGCGTCACGCGCGACGACCTGCCGGTGCCCGCGCTCGCCGACGCCGCCTTCGCTGCGCCGCAGGGCGGCGTCACCGCCCCCGTCCGCTCGCCCTTCGGCTGGCATGTGCTCCGCGTCGTCGGCATCACCCCCGGCGCCGCCGCGCCCTTCGAGGAGGTGCGTGACCGCCTGCGCGAGGAGATCGCCACGGAACGCGCCGCCGACCTCGCCTTCGAGCGTGCGAACCGCGTCGAGGACGCGATCGCCGGCGGCGCGACGCTCGAGGAGGCGGCGCGGCGCTACGGCATGGCGATCGCCACGCTGCGCCTCGACGCCCGCGGCAACGACGCCGACGGCGCGCCGGCGCCCATGCCGGTGCCGGTCGCCGGCCGGCCGGAGACGGTCCGCGCCATCTTCCAGGCCGAGCTCGGCCGCGCGCCGCGCCTGCAGGAGTTGCGCCAGGCCGATGCCTTCATCGCCGTCGAGCTGCGCGCCGTCGTCCCGCCCGCGCTGCGTCCCTTCGAGACGGTGGAGGAGGATGTGCGCCTCGCCTTCCTCACCGACCAGCGCCGACGATTCCAGGAGGAGCGCGCCGCGGCGCTGATGGCGGCGATGCGCGGCGGCCAGACGCTGCAGGCCGCGGCCGAGGCGGCCAACCTGCCGACGGACCGCGTGGGTCCGTTCGGCCGCCGGCCGGAGCCCGCCGCGCCGGGCACCACGGCCATGCCGCAGGAACTGCTCCCGATCCTGTTCGGCGCCCGCGTCGGCGAGCCGGCCATGGCGCCGACCCGCTCGGGCTTCGCGGTCGCGCAGCTGCTCGAGGTCGTGCCGGCCGATCCGGCCGCGGAGGCCGAGCTGCTCGCGACCGTGCGCCGCAACGCGCAGGCGCAGGCGGCGGAGGACCTAGAGGCGCAATACGCCGCGGCGCTGCGCAACCGCGCCGCGCCGCGCGTCAACCAGACCCTCATGCAGCAGGTGGTGCCCTGACGGGGCGCATGGCGAAGGGCTGACCCGCATGGCGCAGGACACCAGCTTCGCATCCTTCGCGGAAGCACTCGCGGCCGGCCACGGCCAGGTGCTGTTCCGCGAGCGCGTCGCCGACCTCGACACGCCGGTCGGCGCCTTCCTCCGCCTCGTGCAGGGGCGGCCGAACGCCTTTCTGCTGGAATCCGTGGAAGGCGGCGCGGCGCGCGGTCGCTTCTCCGCCATCGGGCTGGAGCCCGACCTGCTCTGGCGCTGCCGCGACGGGGTCGCGGAGATCAACCGCCATGCGCTGACCGCGCCGCATGCCTTCGCGGCCGAGGCCGCGCCGCCGATGGAGAGCCTGCGCGCCCTCGTGGCCGCCTGCCGCATGCCGATGCCGCCCGGCCTGCCCTCGATCGCAGCGGGGCTGTTCGGCTTCCTCGGCTACGACATGGTCCGCCAGATCGAGCGGCTGCCGGAGAAGAACGCCAACATCCTCGGCATCCCCGACGCGGTGATGTTCCGCCCGACGCTGGTCGCCGTCTTCGACCATGTGCGCGACACGCTGACGCTGGTGACGCCGGTCTGGCCCGCGCCAGGCCTCGACCCGCAGGCGGCCTGGGACCTCGCGCAGTCGCGGCTGGATGAGGCCGAAGCCGCGCTCGACCGTCCCCTGCCCCGCCCGGCGCCGCCCGCCGCGCTGCCGGCGCTGCCCGCGCCCAGTTCCAACTTCACCAAGGAGAGCTTCTGCGCGGCGGTGGAACGCGCGAAGGCTTACATCGCGGCCGGCGACGCCTTCCAGATCGTGCCCTCGCAGCGCTTCTCCGTGCCCTTCGCGCTGCCGCCCTTCGCGCTCTACCGCGCGCTCCGCCGCCTCAACCCGGCGCCCTATCTCTTCTTCCTCGATCTCGGCGGCTTCGCCCTCGTCGGCGCCTCGCCCGAGATCCTGGTCAGCGTGAAGCATGGCGAGGTGAAGCTGCGCCCGCTCGCCGGCACGCGCCCGCGTGGCGCGACGCCGGAGGAGGATGCGCGGCTGGAACGCGAGCTGCTCGCCGATCCCAAGGAACTCGCCGAGCACCTGATGCTGCTCGACCTCGGCCGCAACGATGTCGGCCGCGTCGCCGAGATCGGCAGCGTGCGCGTCAGCCAGCGCTTCCAGATCGAGCGCTACAGCCAGGTGATGCACATCATGAGCGAGGTGGTCGGGCGACTGCGCCCGAACCTCGAACCGCTCGACGCGCTGATGGCGGGCTTCCCCGCCGGCACGCTCTCCGGCGCGCCGAAGGTGCGCGCGATGGAGATCATCGAGGAGCTCGAGCCCTCCCGCCGCGGCACCTATGCGGGCGGCGTCGGCTATTTCGGCGCCGACGGCAACATGGACACCTGCATCGCGCTGCGCACCGCGCTGGTGAAGGACGGCACCATGCATGTGCAGGCCGGCGCCGGCGTGGTGGCGGACAGCGATCCGGAGGCCGAATACGCCGAGACGCAGGCGAAGGCGCGCGCGCTGTTCCGCGCGGCCGAGGAAGCGGTGCGCTTCGCCGCCGGGCGGCGCTGAG
>NZ_JAKJIB010000451.1 GCF_021864505.1 Falsiroseomonas oryziterrae | reverse complement strand
AGGCGAAGCCGATCGCGCCGGGCGCCGCCGCCCAGGCCAGCGTGCCGGGCCGGGCGCGGGCCAGCGCGACCGCCGCGCGCAGGTCGGCTGCCGGCAGGTCGGGTGCACCCAGCACCGCGATGTAGTCGAGCGCGGCGGTGGACAGCGGCACGAGATGCGACGGGTCGTAGGGCAGCCGCTCGATGGTGAGCGGGTTCACCGTCACCGGGCCGGCGAAGGAGAAGAACAGCCGGTGATCGTCGTTCAGGTTCAGGAAGGCGGCGACCGCCACCACGCCCTCGCCGCCGGGCCGGTTGTCCGGCACCACGGGTTGGCCGAGCCGGCGCGCCAGCCCGTCTGCGAAGAGCCGCATCGTGATGTCGGGCAGGGAACCGGGCGGGAGCGGCGCGATCATGCGGATCGGGCGGCTCGGCCACTCTTCCGCGACGGCGCCGAGCGCGGGGAGGCTGAGGCCGGCGGCGAGCAGGCTTCGGCGGGCAAGGCGCATCACGCGGCTCCTTCGGCGGGTCTGGTGGCGGATCTCGCCGCGCCACGCGGCCGGCGGCCCGCGCCGGGCCGTGCGAGCGCCTCGTGGTGATCCACCACGCGCAGCAGCATCGAGAGGAAGGCGTCCCGCTCGGCCTGCGGCAGCGGCTCCACGAGACGGGCATTGACGGAAAGCATCGCCGGCCTGACGGCATTGCGGAGCGCGACGCCGGAGGCGGTCAGGCGCAGCACCCGCGCGCGCCGGTCGGCAGGGTCCACCTCCCGGGTCAGCAGGCCGCGCGCCTCCAGCGCCTCGACCATCTGGCCGGCGCTGTTGCGGTCCACGCCCATCGCCTCCGCGAGTCGGCGCTGGTCGATGCCGGGTTCCTCGGCGAGGGTCGCCAGCACCCCGTATTCGAGCCCGAAGAGCCCGTGCGGGCGCAACGTCTCGGCGAGCAGGGCCGCGCCGATCTGCTGCAGCCGGCGGACCAGGTGCAGCGGGCGGTGGTGGACCGGCGGGACGCCGGCCGGCAAGGGGGGGCTAATCGTCATATTTATGATCATAAATATGATCATCTGCGGCGGCAAGGCCAGCGCGCGGCACGCTCCTTGCTCCCGAAGCGGGCAGGAGAGCAGCAGGTCGTCATCGCCGGCACGCAGATGCCCGCGAGATGCGCAGATTGCTCCCCGCCTGACCACTCGGAGCGCAGCCATGCTGAATCGTCGCCACCTGTTCGGGCTCGCCGCCGCCGGCGCGCTCGCAAAGCCCTCCCTCTCGCTGGCGCAGGGCGCCTGGCCCAACCGCTCCATCCGCCTCGTCGCCCAGTTCCCCCCGGGTGGCCTGGTGGACACCGTCTCCCGCCTGCTCGCGCCGCAGCTCGCCGCCGCGCTCGGCCAGTCCGTGGTGGTCGAGAACCGCGCCGGCGCCGGCGGCGTGATCGGGACCGACAACGTCGCGAAGTCGCCGGCCGACGGCTACACGCTGCTCGTCAGCCACGCCTCGGTGCATGTCTTCGCCACCGCGACCCGCCCGACGCTGCCCTTCGACCCGATCAACGACTTCACCCACATGGTGCACCTGGTCGAGGCGCCGAACATCATCCTCGTCCGCGCCGACAGCCCCTTCCAGACGCTCGAGCAGTACGTCACCGCCGCGCGCACGCGCCCGGTCCGCTTCGGCTCCTCCGGCATCGGCTCGGCGCCGCACCTGCTGGGCGCGATGCTCTCGGCCGAGGCGCGCGCGCCGAACCTCGACCACGTGCCCTATGCCGGCAGCGCGCCCGCGATGCAGGACGTGCTGGCCCGCAACATCGAGAGCATGATCGACCCGATCACCACCAACGTGCAGCAGCTGCGCGAGGGCTCGCTCCGCGCCCTCGCGGTGTCCTCGCCGCAGCGCCTGCCGGCCTTCCCGAACATCCCGACCTTCGCCGAGCTCGGCTTCCCCAAGCTGACCTCCGCGCAGTGGCTCGGCCTGTCGGCACCGAAGGGCCTGCCCGCCCCGATCGTGCAGCGCCTGACCGAGATCACGCCGCCGATCCTGCAGCGGCCGGAGCTGATGGAGCGCTTCAGCTCGCTGCAGACGCTGCCGCGCAGCCCGGCGCCGACCGGCGATGCCTTCGTGGCGCTGATGCGCCAGGAGATCGCCGAATGGACCACCGTGGCGCGCCAGTTCAACATCGTGGTGAGCTGACCTGAACGACGCCGGTGGCGGCGGGACGCGTCCCGCCGCCACCGGCTAGGTCGCTTCGCCCGGCCGACCGCGGATCGTGTCGGCTGTCGCCTGCGCCGCGGCAAGCGGCACGCCGAGCCGGCGAAGCGCATATTCCGCCATCCCGAGCGCCACTTCGCGCTCGCCCATCATCACCAGGCCGACCGCCTCCTCCGCCTCGAGCAGCGCCGCCTCCTCGTCGGAATGGGTGCGCACGACGGCATGGATCGTCGGGTTCGCCGCCTTGGCCAGCGTCAGCACGGCGCGCGCCTCGACGGCGCCGGGGAGCGCCACGACAAGCAGGCCGGCCCGCGCGATTCCCGCCGCCTCCAGCACCTCGGGCCGCGTGGCGTCGCCCCAGATCACCGGCACGCCGGCACCGCGCAGCGCCTCGGCGCCGGCGCG
>NZ_JAKJIB010000450.1 GCF_021864505.1 Falsiroseomonas oryziterrae | reverse complement strand
CCGCCGCGCCTCGCCGTCCTGCGCTGGCGCGGCAGCGTCGCCGCGCCGCCGGTCGCCTTGGTCGGCAAGGGCATCGTGTTCGATACCGGCGGCGTCTCCATCAAGCCGGCGCAGGGGATGGAGACGATGCGCGCCGACATGGCCGGCGCGGCGGCCTGTGCCGGCGCGATGCTGGCGCTCGCGCTGCGCGGCTCGCCCTGCCCCGCGGTCGCCGTGCTGGCGCTGGCGGAGAACGCCGTGGGTGCGGCGAGCTACCGGCCGGGCGACGTGCTGCGCACGCTGTCGGGCCGCACGGTCGAGGTGGTGGACACCGACGCGGAAGGCCGCCTCGTCCTAGCCGATGCGTTGCACCACGCCGCGAGCGCCTTCCGGCCGCGCGCCATGCTGGACCTCGCGACGCTGACGGGCTCGATCGTGACCGCGCTCGGTCATCACCGCGCGGGTCTGTTCGGCAACGATGACGGGCTGATGGCCTCGGTCGCCGCATCGGGTGCTGCGGTGGGCGAGGAGCTCTGGCCGATGCCGATCGGCGAGGGGCACCGCGCCGATCTCGCGAGCGACATCGCCGATCTGCGGCAATGCATGCCCGCCTCGCGCGGCGAGGGCGGCTGGGCGGCGGGGCGCATCCCGGATGCCTGCCACGCCGCCGCCTTCCTGCGCGAATTCGCGGGCGACGTGCCCTGGGCGCATCTCGACATCGCTGGCGTCGATACGGCGGACGCGCCGCATCCGCTCGGCCCCGCGGGACCGACCGGCTTCGGCGTGCGGCTGCTCGACGACCTTGTTGCGCGCCGCTTCGAGGAGCCGGACCACCATGCGCCCGTGGCGCCCGCCGGCGGCCGCGTGTAGAGGCGCCGCATGGCCGAGTACGGCTTCTACCACCTGACGCGCACGCCGCTGGAACAGGCGCTGCCGAAGCTGCTCGGCCGCGTCCTCGGCGCCGGCGGGCGGGCGATGGTGCTGCTGGCGACGCGCGAGCGGCTGGAGGCGCTGGACGCTGCGCTCTGGACCGCGGGCGATCCCGACTGGCTGCCGCATGGCACGCCGGCGACGGGGCATCCCGAACTGCAGCCGATCTGGCTGACGACGGAGGATGCGGGCGAGGCCGGAGCGCCGAACGGCGCGCGCTTCCTCGTGCTGCTGGAGGGCACGACCTCCGTGCGGCTCGACCGCTTCGACCGCGTGCTCGATCTCTTCGACGGCGCGGACGAGGCGGCGGTGGCGGCGGCGCGGCAGCGCTGGAAGGAGGCCAAGGCCGGCGGCCACGCGCTGACCTACTGGCAGCAGGGGCCGCGCGGCTGGGAGAAGGCGGGCGGGTAGCCCGCGCTTCGCCAGCGCCGCGATCAGCTGTCCAGCCGCACCCCGGTCAGCTGCACCATCTCGGCCCAGCGGGCGACCTCGGCGCGCTGGAAGGCGGCGAAGGGCTCGGGGCCCATCGGCGCAAGCGTGAAGCCCGCCGCCGCAAGCCGGCGCTGCACCTCGGCATCGGACAGCGTGCCGATGAAGGCGGTCGCCAGGCGCTCTGCCATCGGGCGCGGCAGGCCGGGCGGGCCGAACAGGCCGAACCAGGCATCGACCGCCATGTAGGGCACTCCTGCTTCCTCCGTCGTCGGGATGTCCGGAAAGTCCGTCAGGCGCCGCGGCGCGCCAACCGACAGCGCGCGCAGCCGGCCTTCGCGGATCAGCCCGGCGACCGAGGGGAAGGTCGAGACGTAGAAATCGACCTGACCCGCGACCGTCGCCGTCGCCGCGGGGGCCGCGCCGTTGAAGGGGATATGCGTCGCATCCATGCGGTTGCGACGGACGAAGGTCTCCGCGATCACGTGGCTCGCCGAGCCGGCCTGGGAGGAGGCGTAGTTCAGCCGCCCGCCGTTCTGTCCGAGCGCCGCGAGTTCCGCCATCGTCCGCGCGCGCGAATTGGCCGGCACGACGGTGGCGTGATGCACGGTCCCGAGCTTGGCGATTGGCGTGAAGCCGTCCACCACGTGGAAGGGCAGTCGGGCCATCATCGCCTGGTTCGAGGCATGCGACTGGTTGTGGCCGACCATGATGGTCAGCCCGTCCGGCGCCGCGCGATGCGTCGCCTCGGAGCCGATCACCGCGCCGCCGCCGGCGCGGTTGTCCACCACCACCGGCTGGCCGAGCGTCGCGGCCGCCTTCTCGCCGGTGACGCGGGCCAGGATGTCGGTCGGGCCGCCGGGCGGGGCCGGGACGACGAGGCGGATGGTGCGGTCCTGCGCGCGGGCAAGGCCCGGCAGGGCCAGGGTCGCGGTCGCGGCCAGCAGCGTGCGGCGGCGTGTCGGCATGCTTCGTTCCTCCTCGGTCGGCTTGCCGTCTCGCAACGTGGCCCGGAGCGGTCAAGTGGGCGTGATGCTACAACCATTCGTTGCACCGCGCCGCGCCACTCTGGCACGGTGGCCTCATTCGGGACGAGGCAGGAGGGCGGGCGATGATGCGTATGGCATCCGAGACGGCCATGGCCGAGCCCGCGCGCGAGGCGCCGCGCCAGCCGTTGCCGGCCGAGCCGGCGACGCCGCGCGCGCTCTGGCCCACCTTCATGCGCCGGACCCTGGCCGAGGACGCGCTGCGCCCCCGCGTC
>NZ_JAKJIB010000045.1 GCF_021864505.1 Falsiroseomonas oryziterrae | reverse complement strand
GGTCGCCGCGACGAACCATTGGGCCTCGCTCGATCTTCCCGGCGCGCCGCGCTGGCGGTTGAGCGCCGAGCGCCAGGCCGCGATGGACGCCGTGCTGCGCGACGTGCCCGACGGGCTCGCCTGGCTGGCGCCGCCGCTGCTCAACGCCGGCACGCGGCTCGCGGCCACGCTGCGCCCTGCGGAGGGCCGCCTGACGCTCGCCGCCTTCGAGGGCGAGCGGCAGGTAAGCAAGGTGCTGGAGCTGAACTGAGCGTCAGTACACCGCGCGGAAGGGGAGCACGCGGATGCGGTCACCGGGCGCGACCTGCGTCACCTCCTCCGGGAGTTCCGCGAAGGCGTCGGATTCGGTGAGCGAGGTCAGCAGCCCCGCACCTTCGCGCGGATACTTCCGCGCCACCGGCAGGTCGTCGCCGAAGGCCAGCGCGACGCGGACATATTCCCGCCGTCCGGCCTTCTTGCGGTAGGCGAAGTCGGCGGTCGCGGCGAAGCGCGGCAGCGGGTCCGGCGCGGCGCCGGCCAGCCGCAGCAGCAAGGGCCGCGCGAGGTGCAGAAAGGTGACGACGGCGGCCACCGGATTGCCCGGCAGGCCGACCACCGGCGTGCCGCGCACGACGCCCATTGCGGCCGGGCGGCCGGGCTTCACGGCGAGGCGCCAGAACACCAGCGCCCCGCCCGCCTCGATCGCCGCCTTCACATGGTCCGCCTCGCCGGTGGAGACGCCGCCCGAGGTCAGCAGCAGGTCATGCGTCCCTGCCGCCCCGGCCAAGGCCTGCGCGGTCGCGTCGCGGTCGTCGGGAAGGATGCCGAGGTCGGAGACCTCGACGGGCAGCGAGGCGAGCAGCGCCATCAGGGTGAAGCGGTTGGAATCGTAGGTCTGGGCCGCGCCGAGCGGACGCCCGGGCTCGGCCAGCTCGTCGCCGGTCGAGAAGACGCCGACCCGCACGCGCCGCCGCACCGCGAGCCGCGTGACGCCGAGCGCGGCCGCCAGACCGATGTCTGGCGCGGCCAGGCGGCGCCCGGCGCGGAGCGCAACCGCGCCTTCCTGCATGTCCTCGCCCGCCGGGCGGCAATTCGCGCCACGCTTCAGTCCGGGCGGGAGCACCACCGCGCCCGCTTCCTCGCGCGCATCCTCCTGCATCATCACCGTATCGGCGCCCGCGGGCATCGGCGCACCGGTGAAGATGCGCAGCGCCGTGCCCGGCGCGACCGGCGCACCCACGGCGCCCGCCTGCAGGCGCCCCACGACGAGAAGGCGTGTCTCGCCCTCGGCCGCAAGATCGGCGTGCCGGAAGGCATAGCCATCCACGGCGGAGTTGAAGAAGGGCGGCAGCGCGACCGGTGCGCGCAGATCCTCGGCCAGCACGCGGCCCGGCGCGTCGCGCAGCGCCACCTGCTCCTCGCCCTCGAGCACGGGAACCCGCGCCTCGATCAGCGCGGCGGCCTGCTCCACCGCGAGCAGCTTGCCGCCAAAGGCGAAGCAATCGTCGCTGAGCTGAGCCATGCGCGGTCTCTACCCTGCTCTCTAACCGTGGGCCAGGAAGCTTTCCAACGGCTGGGCATGGGCCAGGATCAGCCCGGCGATGGCGGCGATGTCGTCGAGATGGGCGTGCGGCAGCCGCCCCGCCGGCGGCGCGACATCGGCGGCAATGGCGGCGATGAAGGGGTCGTCCGGGTGCAGCCAAGGCTTGCCGTTGGCGGCGCGATGCACCTCGAGCTTCGGATGCGCGTCGCGCTTGAAGCCCTCGACGATCACCAGGTCGACCGGGTCGAGCTTGCGGAGCAGCGCCGAGAGCGGCGGCTCCGGCGCGCCGCGCAGTTCCGTCATCAGCGCCCAGCGGTTGGCACTCGCGACCAGCACCTGGCGCGCCCCCGCGCTGCGATGCTCGTAGCTGTCCTTGCCGGGCCGGTCGATGTCAAAGGCGTGGTGCGCGTGCTTGAGCGTCGACACCGACACGCCGCGCCCGGCGAGTTCCGGGATCAGCCGGGTCATCAGCGTGGTCTTTCCGGCGCCGCTCCAGCCGGCGAGTCCGATCAGGCGCAAGGCGGTCTGGTCCTGTCTCTGTGGGTCGGGACGACGTCCGGGCGGATCGCAGCCGGCGTTGCCAAACATCCGTTCCGTGGTGATGTCGCGCAACGTCTCGTCATGTCGGCGTGTGCTGCATGGCGGCGAACTCGGCCCGGATCGCCGTGCCATGCTCATCGAGAGCAGGAACATGTCCCGCCGGCCGCGCTGCGCCCTCGAATCGCGCCGCCGGCGCCGCCAGGCGAACCGGGCCATTCGCCGTCGCCGCCTCGATCCGACGCAGCGCCGGGTGGCGGGAAAACTCGGCCACGCCGTTGACGAAGCCATATGCGGTGCCGGCCGCGTCGAGCCGCGCGGCCGCCTCCGCCCGGGTCCAGCCTGCGAAGGCGCGGGCGACATGGGCATCCACCGCCGCGCGGTTCGCCACCCGCTCGGTGTTGCTGCGCCAGCCCTCGCGCGAGGCCAGGCTCGGATCGCCGAGCACGCCGGCGCAGAAGGCCGCCCATTCGCGCTCGTTCTGGATCGAGACCAGCACCAGCGCGCCATCGGCGCAGGCGAAGGCGCCGTAGGGGCAGATGGAGGGATGCGCGAGGCCGACGCGCTGCGGCGCCCGGCCGGTGCCCTCGTAGAACAGCAGCGGCACGTTCATCCAATCCGCCATGGCGTCGAACAGGCTCACGGCGATACCGGTCCCACGCCCGGTGATGCCGCGCGCGATCAGCGCCTCCAGCACGGCGGCATGCGCGTTCATGCCCGTGGCGATGTCCACGACGGAGACGCCGACGCGCCCCGGCCCCGCTGGATGGCCGGTGATGGAAGCGAGCCCGCTCTCGGCCTGCACGAGCAGGTCATAGGCCTTCATCCCCGCATAGTCGCCCGCCTCGCCGTAGCCGGAGATGTCGACCGTGATCAGTCGCGAATGCTTCGCGCGAAGCTCGGCAGAGCCGAAGCCCGCCCGCGCCAGCGCGCCGGGGGCGAGGTTCTGCACGAAGACATCGGCGCGTGCGATCATGCGCGCGAGCAGCGCCTTGTCGTCAGGGTTCTTGATGTCGAGCGCGATGCTCTCCTTGCCGCGGTTCAGCCAGACGAAGTAGCTCGACTGCCCCTTGGCGGCCGTGTCGTAGCCGCGCGCGAAGTCGCCCTCCGGCCGCTCCACCTTGATCACCCGTGCGCCGGCATCGGCCAGCTTCTGGGTGCAGGTGGGGGCCGCGACCGCCTGCTCCAGCGCGACGACCAGCAGGCCCGCGAGCGGGCGCGATTGCGCAAGATCGGTCAAGACCGCCTCCCTTGCCGCCGTGGCGCGGATCGGCGATGCCGGCAGCAACCCTGCCGGGAGACCCCCATGCCGAAGAGTTGGGATGACAAGTATCGCAGCGCCAAGCCGCCGCATGTGACGGTGCTCGCGAAGCCATTCGCAGGCGTGGGTGCGGGGGAGAAGCTGTTCATCGCGTCACCGGCCCTGCTGGACCGGCGCATCCGCGCCATTCCGCCCGGCCGCACGGTGGACCCGGTGGCGCTGCGCGCCGAACTCGCGCGGGAGAATGGCGCGAGCGCAACCTGCCCGACCTCGACGGCCATCTTCCTGCGCATCGTGGCGGAGCGCGCGCTGGAGCGGCTGGACGCCGATCCCGCGCCCTTCTGGCGCGTGATCGCGCCGGACTCGCCGCTGGCGCGGAAGCTCTCCTGTGGGCCCGACTTCATCCGCCACCGCCGCGCGCTGGAGGCTCAGTAGCTCCGCGGCATGCCGAGCACGTGCTCGCCGATGTAGCTGAGGATCAGGTTCGTGCTGATCGGCGCGACCTGATACAGCCGCGTCTCGCGGAACTTGCGCTCGATGTCGTATTCCTCGGCGAAGCCGAAGCCGCCATGGGTGTTCACGCAGGCCTCGCCTGCGGCCCAGGACGCCTCGGCGGCGAGCATCTTGCCCATGTTGGCTTCCTCGCCGCAGGGCTCGCCGCGCTCGAACTTCGCCAGGCCTTCCTTCACGATGGCCTCTGCGGCGCGCATCTGGGCGTAGGCGCGCGCGATCGGGAACTGCACGCCCTGGTTCGCGCCGATCGGGCGGCCGAACAGCACGCGCTCCTTCGCGTAGTTCCGCGCCTTCTCGATGAACCACTTGGCGTCGCCGATGCACTCCGCCGCGATCAGCAGGCGCTCCGCGTTCATCCCGTCGAGGATGTAGCGGAAACCCTTGCCCTCGACGCCGACGAGGTTCTCCGCCGGCACTTCCATGTTGTCGAAGAAGACCTCGCAGGAATTGTGGTTCATCATCGTGCGGATCGGGCGGATGGTAAGGCCCTTCCCCAGCGCCTCGCGCATGTCGACGATGAAGGTGGAGAGGCCCTCGGTCTTCTTCGCGACCTGGTCGCGCGGGGTGGTGCGCGCGAGCAGCAGCATCAGGTCGGAATGCTCCGCCCGGCTGGTCCAGATCTTCTGGCCGTTGACGATGTACTTCTCGCCCTCGCGCCGGGCGGTCGTGCGGAGGCTGGTGGTGTCGGTGCCGCTGGTGGGCTCGGTCACGCCGAAGGCCTGCAGGCGCAGCTCGCCCGCGGCGATCTTCGGCAGGTAGCGCGCCTTCTGCGCCGCGCTGCCGTGCCGCAGGATCGTGCCCATGATGTACATCTGCGCGTGGCAGGCCGCGCCGTTGCAGCCCGAGGCCTGGATCTCCTCGAGGATCGCTGCCGCACCCGACAGCGGCAGGCCGGCGCCGCCGTATTCCTCGGGGATGAGCGCGGCGAGCCAGCCGGCCTCGGTCAGCGCGTTGACGAATTCGGTCGGGTAGCCGCGGCGGGCGTCGAGCTCGCGCCAGTACTCGCCGGGGAACTTCGCGCAGAGCTTGCGCACCTCGACGCGGATCTCGGCATGCGGGTCGGCCTGGGCGGGCGCGTGCTGGTCCATGGCGGCATCTCCTCGGCGCCTGCGATTAGGCTGGGGGGCTGCGGCTGTCCATCGCCGGGTGGGGCCGAATCAACAACCGGGGAGGCCCGGATCGTTGCCTGTACGCGGGTCTAGGCTGCGGCGGCCGGGCACCGCGCAGGAGGCCTCCATGGCCCGCATCCTCGCCATCGCCGCCAGCATCGTCGTCCTGGCCATCGCGCCGCTCGCCGCCATGAACGCGCTGGGACAGGCCGGTGTAGAGCAGGTGCGCCAGGCGATCTGCTTCTATCCGTTCATGGGCGAGTAGCGCCCCGCTTTAGCGCAGCAGCGGCAGGACGCTGAGCGCCAGCAGCACGCCCATGGCGATGTTGAAGCGGCGGAGCGCGACCGGGCTCTTCAGCAGCCGTCCGGTCCCGGCGCCGATCCCGGCCCAGACGACCAGGCAGGGCATGGACACGGCGGCGAAGACGGCGGCGATGGCGATCACCTGCGGCGCAAGCGGCGCCGCCTCGCTCGTGAAGGCCGGGATGGCGGCCGCGGTCAGCATCCAGGCCTTCGGATTGACCCACTGGAAGCCCGCCGCGCCCCAGAAGCCGAGCGGCGGGCGCGCCGCACGCTCGCCGGGCGGCGGCGCGGTCGCGATCTTCCAGGCGAGCCATAGCAGCCAGGCCGCGCCCACCCAGCGCAGCACGCCATGCAGCGTCGGGCTGGCGGCCAGCGGCGCGGCGAGGCCGAGCCCGACCAGCAGCAGCATCGCGCCGAAGCCGAAGGTGATGCCGAGCATGTGGGGCAGCACCGCCCGCACGCCGTGGCTCGCCGACGCCGCCGCCACCATGAGAACGTTCGGCCCCGGCGTGACGGAACCCGCGATCGCGAAGCCGAGCAGGGGCAGCCAGTCGGGCATGCCCCGATACTAGGTCAGCAATATTGACCCATCAAGCCTTATGCCGGGTGACGAGGCGCCCCGGCCTTTCGCCCGTGGCCCCCTTCCCTGCCTTGAAGGTCGGCACGCCATTGGCCCAGACCTCCTCGATGCCGATCGAGGGCTGCTTCGGATCCTCGAAGGTGGCGGCGTCGATCACCGTCGCGGGGTCGAACAGCACGAGGTCGGCATAGGCGCCCTCGCGCAGCACGCCGCGGTCCACGATGCCATAGGCCTCGGCGCAGCGGCCGGTCATCTTGTGGATCGCCGTTTCCATGCTGAAGAGGCCGAGGCCACGCGCGTAGTGACCGAGCACGCGCGGGAAGGTGCCCCAGAGACGCGGATGCGGATGCGCGTCGTGCGGGATGCCGTCGGAGCCGATCATGGACATCGGATGCGCCATGATCCGCTGCACATCGTCCTCGTCCATCTGGAAGGTGATCTGGCCGGCGGGCAGCAGGCGCTCCGCCGCCATGCGGATGTCGGTGTTCCAGCCGCGCGCGATCTCGTCGAGGTAGCGGCCCGCCATCTCCGGATGCGGGATGGACCAGGTGATCATCACCTTCACGTCGTCGCGCAGCCGATCCGGCATCAGCACTGTGGAGCCGGCCGGATAGGGATAGACGTCGTAGGCAAGCTGCTGCGTGCGCGCATAGGCTTCGAGCAGCGGCAGGGTCTGGATCGAGCGGCCGTAATTCTCCGGCATGGAGCATTTGTGGTGGCTGATCTGCACCTGCACGCCGGCGCGCTTGCCGATCTCCATCGTCTCCTCGATGGCGGCGAGGATGTGGTTCGCCTCGTCGCGCATGTGCGTGGAGTAGAGCCCGTCGAAGGGCTTCAGCGCCTCGGTGATCGCGACCACCTCGTCGGTCGTCGCATGCATGTTGGGCTTGTAGTAGAGCCCGGTGGAGAAGCCCGAGGCGCCTTCCGCCATCGCCTGCTTCACGCGGGCATGCATGTGGTGGATCTCCTTGTCGGTGGCCGGGCGATAGACGTCGCCGTTCATCGCCTCGACGCGGAGCGTCTGGTTGCCCACCAGGGCGTAGACGTTGACCTCGGAACCCTTCGAGTTGATCTCGTGGGCGTAGTCGCCGAAGTCGCCGAAGCGCCACCAGCCCTCGGCGCCGACCAGGTCGAGCGGCGGCGGGGGCGGCGCCTTGAAGCGGGCGGGCGCCAGCGACACGCCGCAGCAGCCGCAGACGACGGTGGTGACACCCTGGCTCGTCTTGCAGAGCGTCCCCTCCGGCCCGAGCAGCACGGCGCGGTCGTCATGGGTGTGGGCGTCGATGAAGCCGGGCGCGATGGCCTTGCCGGTCGCGACGATCTCGCGGTCGGCGCTGGCGCCACCGAGGTCGCCGACGCCGACGATGCGCTCGCCGGTCACGCCGACATCGCCGACACGCCGCGGGCCGCCGGTGCCGTCGAAGATCGTGGCATCGCGGATGATGAGGTCGCAGCGCAGGGCCATGGTCGTGTTCCGGGCGTCTCCGCCGGGATCATGGCAAGCGGTGCGCGGGTGCGGAAGGGAGCCGGCGGGCTGGCCCCACTTTGGCGGACATGAGCGAAAAGCCCGGTCTGCCGTGCCGCGATGGTCAGGCGCCTATCGGCGTGAGCGAGCGCATGAGCAGCGCCGATCCCGCGAGCGCGAGCACCGCGGACAAGGTCCAGCGCGGCGGGGTCACCTGGAACCCGAGGGCCAAGGTCCCGTCAGCCCTCTACCCGGACCCGCCCGGCGTCATGGATGAAACGAAGGGCGGGCCGGACGAATAATCACGCGGAAATCCCGCCGGGGAGCGCGCGACAGTCGCTCCATGCGTCGCTGAGCCAAAGCTGATCTCAAATCAGGAGTGGTCGTCCTGAGACCAAAGCTGGGAAAAGGTTTCTGCTTTCTTTCGTGCAACATCACGACTAAACGTGGCGATTAGCTTTGATGCCAAATCGCGGCTTTCCTTCTGGCTCTTGAGCATGCTCTTATAGTCAAACATCTCTCCTGCAGAACGGACCTCGTAATTGAGATCCTGGATGATCCCGCTTAGGATATTGGAGATAGCGCCCTTGAAGCGGTCCATCGCTGTCGTATCGGCTAGTAGCGGCGACGGATCCGCCAGGAACTCACTCGCCACCTTATCTCGCCGCAGTATCTGAGCAACGACATCCAAAATGAAGAACCTTGTCAGGGTATATGAAGCGAACGGTTTATTTTCGATGTTATTCATTTCATGCTGAATGATCCCCATTATCTGATCCATCAAGATAATACGACGAGCTGTTGCTTCCGGACGACCAAATATTCTCGTATATAAGTCGTCGAACAATTTGTATAACTGATGGCACGACCACGGCTCGGCGAGATCAAATGCCAACAAAAGGCGCCCCGCTTCTTCGTTGCTAAGGACACGCTTGCCTGGGTTTTGCTCGCCGCGCTTGATCTCAAGCACGTAATTATCGTATTTCAGAGTGTCGAATTCTGATTTCAGTCGAATCTGAAGCTGATGATTAGAGCGTAGATCTCTTGGCTTAATCGCGTTCTGGTTATTGCTTATGAGAGTAATCTGCCTCGCGAGTTCCTGGTTCCCGCTGACCTGAATAATTCTCAGAAGAATGCGTAAATCAGACGTGATCTGACTCTTGCTCTGATGAAGTGCAGTAAGACTTTGAGCGCCGTTCACAACCACAAAATTTTCCACGCTCACCTTACCGTCGGAAAGGGAGGCTTTATCACAGAGCAATGTAACGCCGTTATGAAAGAGCGGAAACTTTCTGTGCTGCGACTTATCTTGCAGTGTCTTTGCAATGGCCTTGTTCACTTCAGTGTTGCCGAGACTAAGGCGAACATTTTGGGCAAACAAATTACCATCTGATATACCCGGCAGAGCGACCAGCTCAGTCGCTGCCGCAGGAAACATGTAAAGGATAGCAAGATCTGAAACTTGGTGAATTAGCGGCGCGTCGCCGCAAGAAAATGAGAAGCTCTGCTTGACCCCGTCGGGCAGGCTCAGATCAATATATTCGTCGCAAATTCGCCGTCGATCGAACAAATCAATTCTCTTCTCGTTCTGCAAAAATTCACGAGCATTGTGGTCTGGGTCGTGGTTGCAGATGAAGTTACCTTTGACGGCATACCCCTTGCGTACCAACGCAGAGAGATTCTTGCCAACGATAATCTTCTTCAGCTCCGCATTTGCTGCGCTCTGCAATATGGCGTCTACTTTCTCGGCCGTCTCGAACTGGGTGATGGATCCAAGGAACTCCTTGAGCGCGGTATCGCCTAAAGTGGCGGCCGAATTTTGACGAATTTTAGTCTGAAAGAGTATTATCTCTTCCGCATATTCATCGACGTATACTCCATCGATCCCTTTGTCGTTGCTCGAGTCGCATATGGCGTCCCGCGCATCGACGTCATCAAGCCGATAGATGTGTTCCAGAAACCAATTCAGGAATGCGGCGGACTCTGGAAGCCCCTTTGCCACATAGGGCTTAAGCGTCACCGTGAGGTGTGCGTAGTCAAGCTCAGGGGGCTGCATCCACTCACCTCATCACAGCACGTTGGCGATGTGTCCGTACTGTAATTGTGCTTGCTCCTCGCTTACCAGACCATCCGCCACGTCGCGCGCCACCTTGTCCCGAGCCCGCGCACGGGGATCGCCCATGCCGCCGCCGCCGGCCAGCTTCAGCACCAGCCGCCGTCCCTTCGGGATCACCTGGTAGCCCTTGGTGCGGAGCAGGGTGCCGTCGTCGAGGCCGACCCAGCCGGGCGCGCCCTCGCCCCCGCCCTCGCGGCCCTTGGGCGGGTTCGCGACGCGGTCGAAGGTCGCGTTCACCGCGAACTCCGCATCGCCCTTGGCGCCGATCTCCATCACCTTGCCGAAGCCGCCGCGGGTGCGGCCGGGGCCTGCGGAATCCGCCCGGATCTCGTTGCGCCAGAAGATCACCGGCGCGACGTTCTCCGTCGCCTCCACCGGCATCGTCCGCACGCCGGAGGGGAAGGCGGTGCCGTCGAGGCCATCCTTGGTCGGCCGCGCGCCGGTGCCGCCGGAATTGAAGGTGATGATTTCGAAATCCGGCAGCTCGGCCGCGGCGCCGCTGACCTGCGCGCCGCCGCGGAGCGGCGGGTTCCAGAGCGCCGAGGACCCCTCGGCGTTCACCCGGTCCGGCACCGCCTGGTGCAGGCAGCCCATCATCAGGTCGGGCAGCAGCTGGCCGATCACGTGGCGCACGCTGACCGGATAGGGGCGCGGCGCGTTGAGGATGCAGCCCTCCGGGATCTCCATCCGGAAGGGCGCGAGCGAGGCCCAGTTGTTCGGGATCTCCGGCGCCACGACGCATTTGATCCCGAAGCAGGAATAGGCGCGGCAATAGGCGGCGGGGACGTTGATGCCGCGGCTCGAAAGGCCCGAGGTGCCGGCATAGTCCACGACGATCTCGTTCTCGCGCACGATCATCGCCGCCTTCAGCGTGACCGGCGCCTCGTAGCCGTCGGAGCGGATCTCGCCACGATAGGTGCCGCGCGGGATCTTCGCGATCTCGTCCAGCGTGGCCTTGAGCGAGCTGTCGAAGATGTAGGCGGCGAGCTCATCGAGCCCGTCCATCGCGTATTCGTCCATCATCTCGACAAGCCGCTTGGCGCCGGCGTCGTTGCAGGCGCAGAGCGAGTAGACGTCGCCTTCCAGCTCCACCGGCGTGCGCGATCCGGCGCGGATGAAGTCGAAGAAGGTCTCGTTCGGGCGCCCCTGGTCGAAGCACTTCACGATCGGGATGTAGAGCCCCTCCTCGAAGACGCTCCGTCCCTCCGGCCCCATGCCGAGGCCGCCGACATCGATCACATGCGCTGTGTTGGCGAAGAGCCCGACGATCTGCCCGTTGCGGAAGGCCGGCGTGACGACGGTGAGGTCGTGCAGGTGGCCGGTGCCGAGCCAGGGATCGTTGGTGATGTAATGGTCGCCCGGCTTCATCGTCTCGGCAGGGAACTTCGCGAGGAAGTGGCCGACGCTCTCCATCATGGAGTTGACGTGGCCCGGCGTGCCGGTGACGGCCTGGGCCAGCATGCGACCCTTCAGGTCGAAGATGCCGGCCGAGAGGTCGCCCGCCTCGCGCACCGTGGTGCTGAAGGCGGTGCGGATCATGATCTGCGCCTGCTCCTCGACGACCGCGATCAGGCGGTTCCACTGGATCTGGCGCTGGATCTTCGCGAGGGCCTCGTTCGCAGCCATCAGTGCGACCCCCGCGTCAGTTCGAGATACCCCAACCCGTCCATCCGGCAGCGCCAGCCCGGCCCGACCAGCGTCGAGGTTTCCGCCTCCGCCACGATGCAGGGGCCGGCGACCTCGGCGCCGGGCGCCATCGCGTCGCGGTCATAGACCGCCCAATCCGCGACCTCGCCCGTCGCCGTGTCGCGCACCGCCTGGGTCCGGACGCGCTGCGGCGCGGGCGCGTCATGCACAGGTGCGACCGGCTTCACCTTCTCCACGATCGTCGAGACGGTGACGGCGAAGGAGAGGATCTCCACGTCGCTGCCCGGCACAGGCCGGTCGTAGAAGCGCGTGTACTCGGCGTCGTAGGCGGCGCGGATCGCGGCCACGTCGGCCACCGTCAGTTCGCGCGCCGGCAGCGGCACCGCGATCTCGTGCCCCTGGCCGACATAGCGCATGAAGGCCAGCCGATGCTCCTCGGCCGGCGCGCCGAAGGAGCCGTGCGCGACCACCTCGGACGCCTCGGCCGACATCGACGCCAGCAGCGCATTGACCGCCTGCAGGTCGAAGCTGGCGAAGCGCTGGTAGAGCGACTTCACGACCTCATAGGCGACCGGCGCACGCAGAAAGCCGATGGCCGAACCGACCCCGGCCCCGGATGGAACGAGAAGTCGCGTCACGCCGATCTTCTCGGCGACGCGATAGCCATGCACCGGCCCGCCGCCGCCGAAGGCGATGATCGCGCGGCCCTCATAGCCCTTGCCGGATTCGATGGCGTGGACGCGCGCGGCATTCGCCATGTTCTCGTCCACCATCTCGACCACGCCGAGCGCAGCCATCTCCGGCGACAGGCCCAGCCGATCGCCGACATGCGCCGTCATCGCGCCCTTCGCGGCGCCGAGGTCCAGCTTCAGCGCGCCGCCCGCGAAGAGCTCCGGCTCGTAGCGCCCGAGCAGCAGGTTGGCATCCGTCACGGCGGGCTGCGTGCCGCCACGACCGTAGCAGGCCGGCCCCGGATCAGCGCCCGCGCTTTCCGGCCCCACCTGGATGCGGCCCATGCTGTCGAGATGCGCGATGGAACCACCGCCGGCGCCGATCTCCACCATCTCGATCACCGGGATGCGCAGCGGCAGCCCGGAACCCTTCTTGAACCGCCCGACGCGTGCGACCTCGAAGGTCCGCGCCGCCTGCGGGGCGAAGTCGTCCACCAGGCAGACCTTCGCGGTGGTGCCGCCCATGTCGAAGGACAGGACCTGCCCCCAGCCTTTCTGCCGCGCGACATGGGCTGCGAAGATCGCGCCGCCCGCCGGCCCGGATTCCACCAGCCGGATCGGGAAGCGCGCCGCGGTGTCGAGCGTGGTCAGCCCGCCGCCCGACAGCATCAGGAACAGCGGGCAGGTCAGCCCGGCGGCGCGCAGCCCGTCCTCGAGCCGGTGCAGGTAGCTCGCCATCTTCGGCTGGACATAGGCATTGGCGACGGTGGTCGAGAAGCGCTCCCATTCGCGCATCTCGGGCGAGACCTCCGACGACAGGGACACCGGCAGGTCGGGCCAGAGCTGCCGCACGATCGCCGCCGCGCGCTTCTCATGCGCCGGATTGACGAAGCTGTGCAGGAAGCCGATCGCAAGGCTCTCGATGCCTTCGTCGCGCAGGAAGGCGAGCTGGCGGCGCACCGCCTCCTCGTCCAGCGGGCGCAGGACATGGCCCTCGTTATCGAGCCGCTCCGGCACCGTCACGCGCCAGCGCCGCGGCACCAGCGGCTGCGGCAGCTCGATGTTCAGGTCGTACTGGTCGTAGCGAGACTCGTTGCCGAGCGCGATGACGTCGCGGAACCCGTCCGTGGTCAGCAGCGCGGTGCGCGCGCCCTTGCGCTCGATGATCGCGTTGGTCGCGAGCGTCGTGCCGTGGATGACGAGCGACACCTCGGCCGGCTGCAGTCCAGCGCGGCCGAGCACGACGCGCACGCCCTCCAGCACACCCTGCTCGGGCGCGGACGGCGTGGTGAGGACCTTCGCCGTCCACCGCTCGCCTCCCCGCTCGACGGCGAGGTCTGTGAAGGTGCCGCCGATGTCCACCGCAAGGCGCGCCTCCGGCGCGACCGCAAGCCGCGCGCTCACTGCGCCATCTCCGCCGCCCAGCGCTGCACCACCGCGCAGGCCTTGGCAAAGTCCTCCATCCGCATCGCCTCGTTCGGATTGTGGCTGCCGTTCTGGTTGCGGACGAAGATCATCCCGGCCGGGATGCCCGCCTGCACGAAGGCCGCCGCGTCATGCCCGCCGCCGCTCGCCATCACCTTGAACGGGATGCCGAGCGCCCCCGCCGCGCGCCTGAGCCCGGCCTGCACCTCGGCGTCCATCGGCGCCGCGCGGCTCGACGTCTCCTGCCCCAGATCGAAGCGCACGCCGCGGCGCGCCTCGATCTCCGGCACCAGGTCGTAGAGCGTCTCCATCAGCGCATCGACGCTGTGCGGGTTGACGCTGCGCACGTCGAGCTGGAATTCCGCCTCGCCCGCGATGCGCGTGAAGCCCGCATCGGCCGTCGTGGCGAGCACGCAGAAGGTGCAGACCAGCGCATGGCCGTCGGCCTCCAGCTCGGCCCAGCGGTCGTCCACGCCATGCGCAAGCTCGGCCAGCGCGATCGCGGCGTCGCGGCGGTACTTGCGCGGCGTCGCGCCGGAATGGTTGGTCTCGCCGATCACGCGCGCGTTGCGCAGGCGCCGGCTGCCGGGGATGCCGGTCACGATGCCGACCGGCACGCCCTCCGCATCCAGCACCGGCCCCTGCTCGATGTGCAGTTCCAGGAAGGCTGCCGTGTCCTCGACCGAGAAGGTCCGCCCGCCGCGCTCCACGAAGCCGGGATCGAACCCCTCCTCGCGCATGTGCTCGGCCAGCGTCCGGCCGCTGTCCATGCGCTTGATCGCAAGCTCCGCCGGCTTCAGCAGGCCGAGCGCACCGCGGCTGCCCGGATAGCTGGTCGGGAACCAGGCCCCCGCCTCCTCCGCCCGCACCGCCACCACCGTCACGTCGCGACCCGGCACGAAGCCGGCGCGCTTCATGCCCGCGATGGTCGCGAGCCCCGCCAGCACGCCCGCAGCGCCGTCGTAATTGCCGCCCGACTTCACGCTGTCGAGATGGCTGCCGAGCAGCACGCGCTTCGCGCCCCGGTCGCTGCCCGGCAGCGTCATCAGAAGATTGCCGACTGGGTCCACCCGCGTCTCGAGCCCCGCCTGGTCGGCAGCTTCGCGCACCATCGCATGCGCCTTCGCCTCGCCCGGGCCATAGGCCTCGCGCGTGATGCCGACGCCGTCATGCGTCGCCGCGCGCAGCTCCTCGAACAGCCGCTCCGCCAGCGCGGTGTCGGCGGTGAGATTGGGCAGCATCGCAGCCTCCTCAGATGCTGCGCACCATGCCCCCGTCGATGCGCAGGATGTTCCCGGTGATGTAGGCGCCCTTGTCGGAGCAGAGGAAGGCGGCAAGCGGGCCGAACTCCTCCGGCTTGCCGATGCGTTGCGCGGGGATGGTCTTGGCGCGCTCCGCGATCACCTGGTCCACCTCCACACCGCGCACCTTGGCGGCACCCGCCTGCGTCTCGCGCAGCCGCCCGGTCATGATGGCGCCGGGGGCGAGGATGTTGCAGGTCACGTTGTCGCCCGCAACTTCCAGCGCGACCGACTTGTTCCAGCCCACCATCGCGCCGCGCAGGATGTTGGACAGCGCCAGGTTCGGGATCGGCTGCTCCATGCCCGTCGAGCCGACGGTCAGCACGCGGCCGTATTTCCGCGACCGCATCCCCGGGATCAGCTTCGTCGCGATGCGGATCGGGTGCTGCACGATGCGCGGGAACCACTCCACCAGCTGCTCCTGCGTCACCTCCAGCGGCCCGCAGGGCGGCGGCCCACCGTGGTTGAGCACCAGGATGTCCACGCCCCCCAGCAGCCGCACCGCCTCGTCGGCCAGCCGGTCCACATCGGCGGCGGAGGCGATGTCGGCCGGCACGCCGAAGGCCGCCGGCGCACCGAGCGCCTTCAGCTCCGCCGCCACCTGGTCCAGGCTCGCCTGGTCGCGGCCGCTCACCACCAGCGCCACGCCCTCGGCGGCCAGCGCATCCGCGATCGAGCGCCCCAGGCCCTTGGAGGCCCCCATGACCAGCGCGCGCTTCCCGGCGATGCCGAGGTCCATCGTTCCACTCCCTCTTCCGGCGGACAGGGGGGCGAAGCTGCCCCCCGGCCGCCCCGCTGGCAAGGCTCGCCGGCTTTGCTATTGCCCTGCACGCCAAGGAGAGATGCGACGTGCCGAAGCCCGTCCTGCTGCTGACCCGCAAGCTGCCCCCGGCGGTCGAGGCGCGTGCCGCGCGCGATTACGACGCGCGTCTCAACCCGGACGACGCAGCCTGGTCGCGCGATCCGGCCGAGATCGCCCGCCGCGCGGCGGAGGCAGGAGCGGACGGCATCCTCTGCGCGGCCGGCGACGCCTTCGGCGCCGCCACCTTCGCCGCGCTGCCGGAGAAGGTGCGGATCGTCGCGACCTTCTCGGTCGGCACCGACCATCTCGACCTCGCTGCCGCGAAGGCGCGCGGCATCGTCGTGACGAACACGCCGGACGTGCTCTCCTTCGCCACCGCCGAGATCGCGCTGACCCTGATGCTGATGGCCGCGCGCCGCGCCGGGGAGGGCGAGCGCATGGTGCGCGCGCGCGCCTGGACCGGCTGGACGCCAACCCAGCTCATGGGCGTGACGCTGGAGGGCAAGACGCTCGGCATCGCCGGCTTCGGCCGCATCGGGCGCGAGCTGGCGAAGATGGCGCGCGGCCTCGGCATGGCGATCCACTACCGCAACCGGACCCGCCTGCCGCCGGAGCTCGAGGCCGGCGCCACCTACCACGCGGACGACGCGTCCTTCCTCGGCTCGCTCGACGTGCTGTCGATGCACATGCCGGGCGGGCCGGAGACGCGCCACTGGTTGAACGCCGAGCGCCTCGCGCTCCTCAGGCCAGGCGCGATCGTAGTGAACACCGGCCGCGGGACCTCGGTGGACGACACCGCGCTGGTTGCAGCGCTTCGGTCGGGGCATGTCCGTGCCGCGGGCCTCGACGTCTATGACGGCGAGCCGCGGGTGCATGAAGGATACTTCCTGCAGGAGAACGTCGTGCTGCTGCCGCATCTCGGGAGCGCCACGGTGGAGACGCGCGACGCCATGGGTTTCCGGGCGCTGGACAACCTGGACGCGGTGCTGCTGCGCGGCGATGCCGCGCTGCACAGGGTTGCGTGAAGCCTCACGCCAGTTGACAGTGTGGGAGGCTCTGCAATCGGACGCGCCGCGACCGGCGCGCACAGGAGGTGAGGTGATCGCGGCTGGGATCGCGCCGGCTGGCCCGCTCGACCGATGAGACAGGCTGCCCGCATCACCCTGTTCGTGCAGGACAACGACGGCACGCTGGAGACCGTCCCGGACCTCGAGGTCCTGCATGCCCTGATGCAGCAGACGCCGCTAGTGAACCGGAATCCCGACGGCAGCCGGACCTTCGTCTTCGACCTGCCCGATCCGTCCTCCGCGCTCACGCGCGTGCGGCGCGCCGCTGCGCCCGACCCGAACCGGCTGCGCGCGCATATCGCCGCCATGGGCAGCGAGGCGCGGGCGCTCGGCCTGCCGCTGACCGCCGCGCTTGCCGACTCCGCGGAGATCGTCGCCGAGACCGAGCTCGGCAGCGTCGCGCCGCCGCGCATCCGCAGCTGATCGCCGGGCGCGGCCCCGTGGCCGAGCCGCCCCCGCCCGTGTAGACAGCCGCCATGTCCGTCACCGAGGCGGGGTCGCGCGAGCTGCCGCCAACGTCCCTCCCGGCCGTTCGCCGGCGCATGACGCCGGCCTGGGCCTGGGCCTCCGTCCTGGTCGCCGCGCTGATCGCCGCCCCGATCGCCTCGGTGCTGGTGACGGCGCTGGCTCCGGGCGGCGCCGCCTGGGCGCATCTGCTCCGCACCGTGCTGCCCGACCTGCTGACCAACTCCGTGCTGCTCGCGGTGCTGGTGGGGCTGCTCGCGGCCAGCATGGGCGCGATCAGCGCCTGGCTGGTCGCCGCCTGCGCCTTCCGCGGCCGCGGCGTGCTGGAGGTGGCGCTGCTGCTTCCCCTCGCCATGCCCGCCTATGTCTGCGGCTACGCCTATGTCTGGCTGCTGGACGTGGCGGGCCCCGTCCAGTCGGTGCTGCGCGACGCCACCGGGCTGCGCTGGGGCGAGTACTGGTTCCCCGAGATCCGCAGCCTACCCGGCGCGGCGCTGATGCTCGCGGCGGTGCTCTACCCCTACGTCTATCTCCTCTGCCGGAGCGCCTTCCTCAACCAGAGCGTCTGCCTGCTGGAGGCGAGCCGGACCCTCGGCCACGGCCTGCCGCGCACCTTCCTCCATGTCGCGCTGCCCATGGCGCGTCCCGCGCTCGCGGCCGGCATCGCGCTGGCGCTGATGGAGACGCTGGCCGATTACGGCACGGTGCAGCACTTCGCGGTGCGGACCTTCACCACCGGCATCTACGATGCGTGGTTCGGACTGGCCGATCGGCCCGCGGCCGCGCAGCTCGCCGCCTGCCTCATGGGCCTGGTCGCACTGCTGCTGTTGCTGGAGCGCCTCTCGCGCGGCGGGCGCCGTTTCCACCCCACCACCACGCGCAGCCCGCCGCTGCGCCCGGTGGTGCTGCATGGCTGGAAGGAAGCCGCCGCGATCGCCGCCTGCGCCGGGCCCGTCCTGCTTGGCTTCGTCATCCCGGCCGGCACGCTGCTCGCGCTCATGCTGCAGCAGGGCAACCCCTTCGAGCTGCGCCGGGTCCTGCCCTTCGCGTGGAACAGCCTCACCCTCGCCGCCATCACGGCGGTCCTCGCGGTGCTGCTCGCGGCGCTGCTCGCCTGGGCGCAGCGGCTGCATCCATCGCCGGTGCGCGCCGCCGCGAACCGCGTCGCCTCGCTGGGCTATGCCATCCCGGGATCGGTGATCGCGGTCGGCGCGCTGGTGCCCTTCGGCCTGTTCGACAATGCGCTCGACGCCTGGATGCGGGCGACCTTCGGGGTTTCAACGGGCCTGCTGCTGTCGGGCACCATCGCGGCGCTCGTCTTCGCCTATCTCGTACGCTTCCTCGGGGTCGGGCTCTCCTCGGTCGAAAGCGGGCTGACCCGCATCAAGCCGAGCCTCTTTTCGGCGGCTCGCGTGCTTGGCCGCAGCCCGGGGCGGGCGGTGCGGGAAGTGGAACTTCCGCTGGCGCGCGGCGCGCTGCTCACGGCCGCCGTGCTCGTCTTCGTGGACACGATGAAGGAATTGCCGGCGACGCTCATCGTGCGGCCCTTCGACTTCGATACGCTCGCGGTCCGGGTCTACAACCTCGCATCCGACGAGCGCCTCGCGGAGGCCTCAACCGCCGCGCTGCTCATCGTCGTCGTCGGCCTGCTGCCGGTCGTCGCGCTGGTCCGCGCCATGCGACGACACTGAGCCGCTGGACGTTCGCGCCGCAGGGTCCATCTCATCGCGCATGCCGGGGACGTCCATGCCACGCCGGAGACGGATGCGCGCCGCCCTGATCGGCCTGCTGACGCTGCTGCCCGGCTGCGCCGCCCTCTCGCCGCGCGAGGCGACGGTGGAACGCCGGCTCGCGCAGCTTCCGGCGACCGGCGCGCCCGTCTCGCGCCCGGTCGAGATCCGCTGGAACGACCACATGGTCCCATGGATCACCGCCGAGAGCGACGAGGACCTCGCGGTGGCGCTCGGCCTCGTCCACGGCCACCTTCGCGGCGCGCAGGTCATGCTCATGCGCCTCGTCGCGCAGGGCCGGCTCGCGGAGGTCGCGGGACCGCCGGCCGTGGAGGTGGATCATGCGTTGCGCATCCTCGGCTTCGGCCGCGCTGCGCCGGAGATCGTCCGCGCCTGGCCGCCCGAGACGCGCGTCTTCGTGCAGGCCTTCCTGCGCGGGCTGAACCACGCGCTGCTGAACGGGCCGCGCCCGCCCGAGGCGGGGCTGCTCGGCCTGCCGCGCGAGCCGGTGACGGAGGAGGACCTGCTGGCGATCGGGCGCCTCGCCGGCACGGACATCAACTGGCTCGCCTACATCTCGCTGCTGCCACAGCGCGGCCAGCCGGGCTTCGCCGAGCTCTGGGCGCGCACGCGCGAGGCCGGCGGCAGCCCCGTCGGC
>NZ_JAKJIB010000449.1 GCF_021864505.1 Falsiroseomonas oryziterrae | reverse complement strand
AAGCGGCCGAGCAGGTCGCCGCGCGCCAGCGCCTCGCCGCGCGCCAGCGCGACGCCTTCGTCATGCTCGCGCGCGCGGGCCAGGCCGTAGCGCAAATCGGCCTCGGCGCGCTGGCGCTGCTCCGTCGCGGCCGTCAGCGGCCTGCCGAGCGCGAAGGCCGCCACGCCGCCCGCCGCGGCGTAGAGCACCGCGAGCAGCACCAGATGCCCCGGCACCGGCAGCCCGAACACCTCGACGATGCCGGAGAGCGACCAGAGGATGCCGATGAAGGCGATCAGCACGGTTGCCGCGAAGAACAGCGAGGCGGCGAGTTCCACCGCCTGCTCGGTCGCGATGCGGATGTCCTCCGCGATGCGCCCGTCGGGGTTGTCGGGGCTGCCGGGGATCTGCGCGAGGCGCCATTGCTGCCCTTCGGTGAGCCACGCGCCGAGCAGCCGCTCCGTCAGGGCGCGCCGCCAGGACAGGGCGACGGCGCGCTTGGCCCAGACCTGCCCGGCATTCGACAGCACGATGCCGCCGAGGAGGGCGGCGAAGACCCAGGCCTCGCGCATGAGCGCGCCGAGGTCGCGCCGCTCCAGCGCGTCGAAGAGACGGGCGTTCCAGAGGTTGTAGCCGACGGCCAGCGCCACCTGCGCGCCGGTCAGCGCGATCAGCAGCAGGATCAGGCCGCGCGTGCGCCAGCGGCCGAGCCAGGGCGCCGAGAGCGCCAGCACGCCCTGCAGCACGGAGTGCTGGCGGTGCGGCGACGCCGTGTTGCCCGTGGCGCCGCTCATCATCTCGCCGGAACCGGCGCTACTCGCCGGCCGCGGCCAGGATGCGCGAGATCGCCTCGCTGCGCCCGAGCGCGAAGAGGACGGCGTCGATCGGCGGCGATTGCGTGCTGCCGGTCAGCGCCGCGCGCAGCGGCTGCGCCACCGCGCCGAGCTTCACGCCCTTCACCTCCGCATAGTCGCGCAGCCACTGCTCGAGATCCTTGCGCTCCCACGGCGCGTCGCCGAGGAACTGCGCGAGGTCGGCAAGCCGCGCCTTCGCCTCCTCCGTCAGCAGCGCCGCGGCCTTCGGCTCCATCGCCGGCGCGCCGTCCTGCAGGGCGAAGAGGGCGGCGCCGGCCAGCTCCTCGATGGTCTTCGCGCGCTCCTTCATGTCGGGCATCAGCATCCGCACGCGCGCCGCGCCGTCGGTGCCGAACAGCACGCCGCGCTTCGCGAAGCGCTCCAGCACCTCGCGCGTCAGCCGCTCGTCGTCGGCGGCGCGCAGGTAGACGCCGTTGAAATGGGTGAGCTTGGCGTAGTCCATGCGCGAGGCCGCGCGGCCGACATCGGCGATGTCGAAGATGCGGATCGCATCCTCGCGCGAGATGATCTCGGTGTCGCCATGGCCCCAGCCGAGGCGCAGCAGGTAGTTGCAGACGGCCTCGGGCAGGTAGCCCTGCTCGCGGAAGTCGATGGCCCCGACGGCGCCGTGCCGCTTCGACAGCTTCGCCCCGTCCTGCCCGTGGATCAGCGGCACATGGGCGAAGTGCGGCCGCCGCCAGCCCATCGCGTCGTAGACCATGCACTGGCGGAAGGTGTTGGTCAGGTGGTCGTCGCCGCGGATCACATGCGTGATCGCCATGTCGTGGTCGTCCACCACCACCGCATGCAGGTAGGTCGGCGTGCCGTCCGAGCGCAGGATGATCATGTCGTCGAGCTCGCTGGCCGCGACGCGCACTTCGCCCTGGACCAGGTCGCGCACCACCGTCTCACCTTCGCGCGGCGCCTTGATGCGGATGGCGGGTGCGACGGAGGGTGCTTTGGCGGGGTCCATCCCGATCCACTTCGAGCCGTCGTACTTGAAGGGCCGCTTCTGCGCCTCGGCCTCGGCGCGCATGGCGGCGAGCTCCTCCGGCGTGTCGTAGGCGAGATAGGCCGCGCCCTTCGCCAGCAGCTCGCGCGCGACCTCGGCGTGGCGCGGCTCGCGCTGCGACTGCATCACCGGCGGTTCGTCGGGGCTGAGCCCGAGCCAGGCGAGGCTGTCGAGGATCTGCTGCACCGCCTCCGGCGTGGAGCGCGCCCTGTCCGTATCCTCGATGCGCAGGAGGTACTGGCCGCCATGGCGACGGGCGAAGAGGAAGTTGAACAGCGCCGTGCGCGCGCCGCCGATGTGCAGGTATCCGGTGGGCGAGGGGGCGAAGCGGGTGCGGACCGACATGGATGTCCCGTTGAGCGGATGTGGGCCCTGACTAGCCTGCGACGGTCCCGGCTGTGAACGCCGCGGGCGATCACGGAGGCTGCGTGCGGGAAGCGCCGCGGCAAGCATCGGCAAGGGCCGCCCGGACAGATGGCCGGGCGTTGCCCGTCTAGCCCAGCTTCCAGGCGCGCTGAACCGCCCGGGTGGCCGCATGAAACCTTATCCATATGGTTGCATGACGAGGGCGCCATAGCGACTCTGGCGGGAGTGAGCCTCGCCCTCGCCCCGGCCGAGCGGTCGGCGCCCGCTCTCGCGCGCCTGCGCGAGGCGGCGGGGGCGGAGGTCGCCCTCCAGCATGGCCGCCTCGCGCCCTGGCTCGCAGTCGCGCTCGGCGGCGGCGTCCTGGCCTATTTCGCGATGCCGGAGGAGC
>NZ_JAKJIB010000448.1 GCF_021864505.1 Falsiroseomonas oryziterrae | reverse complement strand
CCTCCGGCGCGCGCTATGTCGGGGAGCGCGCGGCGGCGCCGCTGGAATTCTGGGAGCGCGGCGGCCGCGCGCGGCTCACCCTCGGCGGAAGGACGCTGCCGGAATGCCTGCGGGCGGCGCCGGCCGCGTCGTATCGCGCGAGCGGGAACGAGCCGTTCTGGAACCTGCGGATCGAAGGCGACACGGCGCGGCTGGACCGCCTTGGGCAGCCGCGGCACGAGACGCCGCTCGATCCGCCGCGGGTGGTGGGCGCGGCGACGCAGCGCCGGGGCGTGGCGATGGCGATCACCATCGCGCCCGGGCCCTGCCGCGACAGCATGACGGGGGTCGAGATGCCGGACCGGGTGACCGTGGAAGCGGGCGAGGCGCGGCTCGAGGGCTGCGGCGGCTCGGCCGAGGGGCGGCTGCTCGGCGAGTGGCGGATCGAGACGATCGGCGGGCAGGCGGTCGGCGGCGCGCGGCCTGCGACGATCGCGTTGCGCAGCGGCGGCGCGGTGTTCGGGCAGGGGCCCTGCAACCGCTTCCGCGGCGGCTGGGCGATGGCGGGCGATGCGCTGTCCTTCCAGGGCGTCGCGGCGACCCGCATGGCCTGCCCGGAGCCGGCGATGGCGCAGGAGGAGGCGCTGTTCCGGCTGTTCGGGTCGGTGCGCGCGCATCGCTTCACCGAGGACGGCGCGCTGGTGATCGAGGGCGCCGACGGCACGACGCTCGTCGCGCGCCGCGGCTGACGCACAGCGCCGCGTCTGGCAGGCTGGCGCGCATGGACACGCTGCCGCCAGACCCGCATGCCGTGACGAGCCTCGACGCGCTCGAGGCGCTCTATCCCGCGCCGTCCGAACTGGTGCGGACCAAGGCGGGCGACCGGCTGGGGCCGGAGAGTGCGGCCTTCGTCGCGGCAAGCCCCTTCTGCCTGCTCGGCACGATCGGGCCCGCCGGGCCGCATGTGACGCCGCGCGGCGATGCGCCCGGCTTCGTCGCGGTGGAGGATGCGCGCACGCTCTGCCTGCCAGACCGGCGCGGCAACAACCGGCTGGATGCGCTGCGCGACATCCTGCACGACCCGCGCGTCGCGCTGCTGTTCCTGGTGCCGGGGGTGGGCGAGACGCTGCGCGTGCATGGCCGGGCGCGGATCACCACCGATCCGGCGCGGCGGGCGCGGCACGCGGCCGATGGGAAGGAGCCGACGAGCGTCATCGTGGTCTCGGTCGAGAGCGTCTTCATGCAATGCGCGAAGGCGCTGATCCGGTCGGGTCTGTGGGAGGGGCGCGCGCGGCCGGCGGGCGTGCCGACGCTCGGGCGGCTGGTGGCGGAGCACACGGCGGGGCGGCATGACGGCGCGGCGCTCGATGCGCGCGTCGCCGAGACCTACCGCACCACGCTCTACTGAGCGCGGGGCGCGGCACGGGCGGCGGGGGGCGCGGTCATCCGCGCGCCTCCGTCTTCGCCCCGGCGGTCGGCTCCGTCGTCGCCTCCGCCTCGCCCGGCACCTCGGTGGCGCGGCCGAGCGTCTCGCGCACGTAGAGCTTCTTGACCAGCACGAAGGCCACGACGGTGATCGGCGCGGCGAGGAGGATGCCGGGCAGGCCGAAGACGACGCCGACCGCGACCACGGCAAAGAGCAGCAGGGCAGGCGGCAGGCTCACCATGCGCCGCTCGACCAGCGGCATGATCATGTTCGATTCGACCTGCTGGATCGCGAGGAACAGCGCCGCGGTCCAGAGGAAGGTCGTGCCGCCCTCGGCCAGCGCGAGCAGCACCGGCGGCACCGCGCCGGCGACCGCGCCGATCAGGGGCACGAAGTTGGCGAGGCCGGCGAAGAGCCCGAGGGCGAGCGGGGAGGGCAGGCCGAGCGCCCAGCAGCCGAGGCCGGCCAGCGTGCCGACGATCGCCATCGAGACCAGCTGCGCGCCGAGCCAGAGGCGGAGCGCGGCGCCGGCGGCGAGCATGGCGTCCTCCGCGCGTCCGGGCCTGGCTTCTCGGCAGCAGCTTGGCCAGGCCGCGGCGGTAGCCGGCGGAATCGGCGGCCAGGAAGACGCCGCCGACCACGACGAGGACGAGGGCGGAGAGCGCGCCGACCAGCATGCTCCCGAGGCCGGCGGCGTGGCTGGCCAGGCTGCCGAGCACGGCGGCGTCGAGGCCGCCTTCGGGTGTCGGCAGCCGCAGGCCGAAGCGGCGCTCGAGCTCGGCGATGGCGCGCGGGATGCGCTCCCCGAGGTTGGCGACCTGTCCTTCGAGCTGGTGTCCGACGAGGAGGGCGACGAGGCCGAGCAGGCCGAGCAGCGCGAGGCAGACGAGGGCGAGGGAGGTGCTGCGCGACCAGCCGAGGCGCTGTTCGAGCGGGGCGGCGAGGGCGAGCAGCAGGACGGCGACGACGATGCCGCCGAAGGCGAGCAGCAGGGCGTCGCGCACCGCCCAGAGGAGGAGAAGGACCAGGAGGACGCCGGCGACGATCAGGACGCGGCGGAGGAAGGCGATTTCCGCCGTCCAGGCGGAAGCGGTCCGGGGCGGGGCCCCGGGGGGGCTGGTGTCCATCGTCGCGGTCCGTCCGTTCGGCGACGGAACGCGGAGGAGGGGGAGGCGGGTTGCCTGGGCGTCCCGTCCGGGCGGGGGGCGGTCGGGTTC
>NZ_JAKJIB010000447.1 GCF_021864505.1 Falsiroseomonas oryziterrae | reverse complement strand
GCCGGCCGACGATGGTGCGATGGCGGCGCGGGGCCGCCGGGCGGAGCGACCGAGGCGGGTCAGAGCCCCGTCGCGCGCAGCGCCGCCCGCAGCGTCGCGGCCTCCGCATCGCGGACCGGCGGCTGCGGTGGGCGCACGGCCGGGTCCGGGATGACGCCCATCTCGGCGAGGCAGAACTTCAGCCGCGCCGTGGCGCGGCCGGCCGGCGGGTCGCCATAGATCGCCTCGGCCAGCGGCTCCAGCGTCTCGTGCAGCGTGCGCGCCCGCGGCAGGTCGCCTGCGCGCACGGCGGCGTCGAGTGCCACGATCTCGTCCGGCAGCAGATCGGCGAGCGAGACCAGCGATCCATCCGATCCGTGCACCATGCAGGCCAGCAGATGCTCGTCGCCGCTGGCACAGACCGCGACCTCCGGCCGCTTCGCCTTCGCCTGGCGCCGCAGCGCGTCGTAGCGGTCCACCTCCCAGGAGCCCTCCTTGATCCCGACCACCTCGGGGATGTCGAGGAGGGCGTCGAGCGTCTCCGGCGTGAAGGCCATCCGGCCCGCGGCGTGATGCGCGGCGAAGAGGAAGACCGGCATGCCGGGCACCGCGGCGAGGATGGTGCGGTGATGCAGCAGCGCCATCTCCGTCGTCTGCGCCAGCGCGAAGCCGTTGGGGAGGAACACCATGATCGCATCCGCGCCCGCCGCGCGCGCGTCGCGCGCTTCCGCAGCGGCTTCCAGGCTGCTCTCGGCGTTGACGCCGGCGACCACGATGCGGCTGGCGCCGACCGTCGTGACCGCGACCTCCACCGCGCGCCGCTTCTCGGCCCGGGAGATCACGAAGTTCTCGCCCGCATGGCCGTTCATCAGCACCCCCGCGATGCCGGGGCGCAGCAAGCAATGCGCCGTGTGGCGCGCATAGGCGTCCCAGTCCGGGGCGAAGTCGGCGCCCCGCATCGGCAGCACCGTGGACGGGTAGATGCCGTGGAACCGCGTCGGGCCGTCCGGGATCATGCGTGCTCCATCGTCAGCAGCCGGTCGATGGGGAAGAGCGGCAGCTCCGGCGCCTCGCCCCGGATCGCCTGCGCGAGCAGCTTCCCGAAATAGGGGCCGCTCGTGTAGCCGGAATGCACGCTGCCGATGATCCAGGCATCCGGCACGCCCGGGATCGGCCCGATCGCCGGCAGGGCATCCGCGGTCTCGGCTTCGAGGCCTAGCCAGGCGCGCGCCACGCGCGCGTCGCGCAGCGCCGGGATGGCGTGCGCGGCAAGCCGGACATTGCCGAGCAGGTTCTCCGCCCGCACCCCAAGACCGCCGCGCTGGCGGTCGCCGATGCCTTGCCAGCCGCCTCCGATCAGCACCGTGCCGTTCGCGTACTGCTTGAGCGACAGCAGGCCGGAAGCGACGCCGAGCACCGTCCGCATCACGGGCGCCAGGCGCTCGGTCACGACAAGCTGGTTGACCAGCGCCTTGACCGGCAGCCGGAGGCCGAGCCAGCCGGCCATCTCCTCCAGCCAGACGCCGCCGGCCAGCACGATCCGTCGCGCCTGCAGACCTTCCTTCGCGGTGCGCAGCGCGAAGCCCTGGCCTGCCTGCTCCACGCCGGTCACCGCGCGCCCTTCGAACAGCGCGACGCCGGCGTTCAGCAGGGCAGGGCGGAAGGCACGGCCCGTCAGATAGGCGCTGGCGAAGCCGTCGATCGGGCAATGGGCGGCGAGCAGCACCTTGTCGGTCAGGCCGGGTTCGATCTCCATGGCCCGGCCGCCCGAGACCAATTCGATCGGCGCGCCGGCCTGACGGCGGACGCGCGCGCGCTCCTCCAGCATCGCCGCTTCGCTCTCGGTGAAGGCGACGGAGAGACCGGGGCAGGCGACGGCCAGCACGTGCCCGCCATCGCACCACTCCGGCATGCGCAGCCACATCTCATGCGCCCGCAGCGCATAGGGGATCAGCGCGGCGCGGGTCATCTGCATGGTCAGCGTGCCGGCATTGACGCCGGACGCCTCGCGGCAGATGGCGCCGCGGTCGAGCAGGGCGACCGTCATGCCGGCCCGCGCCAAGTGCAGCGCCGTGCTGCAGCCCATCACGCCGGCCCCGATGACGGCGCAGTCGAAGGCGTGGCCGGCCGTTTCACGCCCCCGGTGCTCGCCGCGTCCGACGGCTCCGCCCTCCGGCGATCGGACGGCGGCGGTCATATCGGCGCCGGCGCCGGCACGGGGATGTCGGCGTAGTCGAAGTCGCCGAGCAGCGCCTCCATCGGCACCGGCCGCAGCGGCAGGCGGCCGGTCGCGAAGCCGGCATGCTCGCGCCCGCCGACGCGCCGGGCGACGAGTTCCGCCGCCGTCTCGCCGCAGACGCGGCCCTGGCACGGTCCCATGCCGCAGCGCGTGAACTGCTTCAGCTGGTTCACGTCGGCAGCGCCGTCGTCCAGCGCCGCCTCGATCTCCGCCCGCGTCACGCCTTCGCAGCGGCAGACCACCGTCTCGGGCGGGATGGCGGAGACGAGCTCGGGCCGTAGCGCCATGATGCGCGCCATGGCGGCCCCCGTGCGCGCGGCGCGCCAGCCCTGGATCCAGGGCCGCCAGCGCGCCCGTGCATGGGCGCGGCCGTCCAGAAGCTCGAGGTCGCGCAGCGCCGCCAGGGCGGCGAGCC
>NZ_JAKJIB010000446.1 GCF_021864505.1 Falsiroseomonas oryziterrae | reverse complement strand
CGCCGCGCCGGCCGCGGTCGCCGCCCCCCTGCCCTCCGCCACCGCGCCGGAGGCCGAGGGGCCGCATCCGGGCGCCGTGACCTCGCCGATGGTGGGCGTGGCGTATCTCGCGCCGGAGCCGGGGGCGGCGCCCTTCGTCACCGTCGGCAGCCGCGTCGCGCAGGGCCAGACCCTGCTGCTGATCGAGGCGATGAAGACCTTCAACCAGATCCGCGCGCCCAAGGCCGGCACGGTCACGCGCATCCTGGTCGAGAGCGGCTCGCCGGTCGAATACGGCGAGCCGCTGCTGGTGATCGAGTAGCGCCCGTGCACATCAGGAAGGTGCTGATCGCCAACCGCGGCGAGATCGCGCTTCGCGTCCACCGCGCCTGCCAGGAGATGGGCATCCAGACCGTCGCGGTGCATTCCACCGCCGACAACACGGCGATGCATGTGCGCCTGGCCGACGAGAGCGTCTGCATCGGCCCACCGCCTGCGCGCGACAGCTACCTGAACATGGCGGCGATCATCTCGGCGGCCGCGATCACCGGCGCGGATGCGATCCACCCGGGCTACGGCTTCCTGTCGGAGAACGCCTCCTTCGCCGAGATGGTGGAGGCGCACGGCCTCGCCTTCATCGGCCCGCGGCCGGAGCACATCCGGATGATGGGCGACAAGATCGCGGCGAAGGATGCGATGCGCCGGCTCGGCGTGCCGCTCGTCCCCGGTTCGATGGGCGCGCTCGAGAGCCTCGACGAGGCGCGCGCCGTCGCCGACGAGATCAAGTATCCCGTGCTGATCAAGGCGGCCGCCGGCGGCGGCGGGCGCGGCATGAAGGTGGCGCGCAGCGCCGAGGAGCTCGAGGAAGCCTGGCGCGTCGCCCGCACCGAGGCCAAGGCGGCGTTCGGCGACGACAGCGTCTACATGGAGAAGTATCTCGACCGCCCGCGGCACATTGAGCTGCAGGTGCTGGCCGACACGCATGGCAACGTCGTGCATTTCGGCGAGCGCGACTGCTCGCTGCAGCGCCGCCACCAGAAGCTGGTCGAGGAAGCCGGCAGCCCGGTGCTCTCGGCGGAGGAGCGCGACAAGCTCGGCGCCAACGTCACGCGCGCGCTGAAGGAGCTCGGCTACCGCAACGCCGGCACGCTGGAGTTCCTCTGGCAGGACGGGCAGTTCGCCTTCATCGAGATGAACACCCGCCTGCAGGTCGAGCACCCGGTGACCGAGATGGTCTGCGGCGTCGACCTCGTGAAGGAGCAGGTCCGGATCGCCGCCGGCGAGCCGCTCGGCTACGGGCAGGACGAGATCCGCTTCAACGGCCACGCGATCGAGTGCCGCATCACCGCCGAGGACCCGGAGACCTTCGCGCCGAGCCCGGGGCGGGTGAACATGTACCACGCGCCGGGCGGCCTCGGCGTGCGCGTCGACAGCGCGCTTTACAGCGGGTACGTCGTGCCGCCGCACTACGACAGCCTGGTCGCGAAGCTCGTCGTGCATGGCGGTACGCGGGCCGAAGCGATCGCGCGGCTGCGGCGCGCGCTGGCCGAGATGGTGGTCAGCGGCATCCGCACCACGCTGCCGCTGCACCAGCAGATCGTGGCCGATCCCGAATTCCAGGCCGGCGACTACACGATTCATTGGCTGGAGCGGTTCGTCGCGCGGATGCGCGCGGACGGGTGATGCGGATGCGCGCGGAGGGGTGACGCGGATGCGAGCCCGCGCCTGATCGCAACAGCCTGACCGCGACACGCTCACGCGACTCTCGCCCCGCAGCCGTTCTGCGCGCATACTCGCCGCGTGAGCCGGCGCCAGTTCGAGATCACGCCCGAGTTGCTGCTCCGCGCCTATCGCGCGGGTCTCTTCCCCATGGCCGAGAGCCGGCGCGGCGAGCGGCTCTACTGGCTCGATCCCGAGCAGCGCGGCGTCATCCCGCTGCAGGGCTTCCACCTGCCGCGGCGCCTCGCGCGCACCGTGCTCTCCGGCCCCTTCGAGGTCGCGTCGAACCGCGATTTCGTCGCCACGCTCCAGGGCTGCGCGGCACCGGCGGAGGGACGCGAGGACACCTGGATCAACCACGAGATCGAGCGGCTGTTCACCGCGCTGCACCGCATGGGCCATGCGCAATCGATCGAGGTCCGCCTCGGCGGCGAGCTGGTGGGCGGGCTCTACGGCGTGACTTTGGGCGGCGTCTTCTTCGGCGAGAGCATGTTCAGCCGCGTGCGCGACGCCTCGAAGGTCGCGCTGGTGCACCTCGTCGCGCGGATGCGGGTCCTCGGCTACCGGCTGCTCGACGCGCAGTTCCAGACCGGGCACCTGGCGCAGTTCGGCTGCCGCGAGGTGCCGCGCGCGCAGTACAAGCGGCTCCTGGCCGAGGCGGTGGAGGACACCCCGGCATGGGAGAATGCGCCGGATCCCGCGCGGATCGAGGCGGAGATCCGCGCGATGCGGGCCGAGGGCTGAGAGACCGTTTGAGCAATGCCGGCGGCTGAGGATCCGCAGGGGGTTTTTCGTCCCGCCCAGGCGTCGGGGCGGAAAAGCGCCGCGGGGCCGAACCGTCCGGTGTTCTCAAACGGTCTCTGAGCCTCAGCGCTCCCAGGGCCGCCCGGCCGGGCCGCGCGGCGGGCGCGGCGCCTCCGGCGCGAAGCCCTGCGGGCCGGGCAC
>NZ_JAKJIB010000445.1 GCF_021864505.1 Falsiroseomonas oryziterrae | reverse complement strand
GCCATCACCTCCGGCACGATCACCGCGAACGCCCCCGGCGGCGGCGTGCTGGTGCCCGCGGGCGCGGCCCTCGACGCGCCCGCGGGACGTATCGTGGCGGGCGCCGCCGCCACCTCCCGCATCGGCGCGCCCGACCGCCTCTCCGCCCGGACAACCGTGCAGCGCGGCGCCAACATCCGCGCGGATGGCGGCGAGGTGATCGTCCACTCGTCGCAGCGCACCGCCATGTCGGGCACGATCACCGCGCGCGGCGGCCAGGTGGAGGTCTCGTCCCGCCGTGCCCTCGCTATCGACGGCCGCGTCGATGTCGGCCCGACCGGCCGCGTGCTGGTGGATCCGGAGGAGCTGCGGATCGTCGACTCGCTCTCCGGCAGCACGGAACCCGCCGAGGTCACCGCCGACTTCGTCAACACCACGCCCGGCCTGCTGGAGCTGACCGCCGACCGCACCATCCGCGTCCAGGCCGAGGTGAACCGCACCGAGGGCCCGCTGACGCTCGAGACGCTGAACGCCACCGCCGCACCCGGCGAAGGCATCTTCATCGAGGCGCCGCTGGCCGTCCTCGGCGACCTCCGCCTGATCTCCGCCGGCGACATCACGCAATCGGACGGCGCGCGGCTCTCGGTCGGCACGCTCTTCGCCGAAAGCCGCGCCGGCGCCGTGCGGCTGGAAGCCTTCGACAACGCGATCCTCGCGCTCGATGGCGGCCGCGCCGCCACGCGGTTCGACGTGCTGACCTCGACCAGCCTGGCGGTGGATGCACCGGTGACCGCGGCCGCGATCCGCCTGACCGCCAGCGGCGACCTCCGGCTCAACGCCACGCTCGACGCCACCGCGGTCGAGCTGGTCGGCCAGGCCGGCATCACGCAATCCGCGGGCGGCGCGATCACCGCCGGCACGCTGGCGCTGGAGGCGAATTTCGGCGCCATCGCGCTCGACGGTGCCGCCAATACGATCACTGCGCTGGCCGACGTCACCGCGCCAGCCGGAATCGCGCTGCGCAACGCCGGCGCGCTGACCGTCTCCGGCACGCTGAACGCCGCCGGCGCCACCGCCACGCTGCGCGTCGATGCAGGCGACCTCTCGCAGGACGCCAATGCCCGCATCCTCGCCGAGGCGCTGCGCGTCGCCGCCCCCGCGGGTTCGGTCCGCCTCGACGCCGCGCAGAACGTCGTCGCCCGCCTGTCCGGATCGGCGCGCGACGACCTCGCCGTGGAGACCACCGGCGCACTGCGGCTGGACGGCGAGTTCCGCGCCGCGCGCATCAGCCTCGGCGCCGGCGACATCGCGCAGGAGACCGGCGCGCTGGTGATCACGCCGCGCCTCTCGCTGCGCGCCGCCGGGTCCGTCTTCCTCGACGACCCGCTGAACGAGGTGCAGGCGCTCGGCGCCTCCACCGCCGACGCCGTGCTGTCGCTCGCCACCTCGACCGACCTTTCGATCGAAGGCCACGTCGCCGCGCCGCTGGTCCGCCTGCTCACCGCCGGCTCGCTCCGCCAGGGCGCCGGCTCGATCGGCGCGATGGAGGCGCGGCTGACCGCGCTGACCAGCGAGATCCGCCTCGATGGCGCCGGCAACGACATCACGACCCTCGACAGCGCCTTCGCCGCCGGCGCGCTGGCGGTGGCGGCGACCGGCGCGCTGGAGCTTTCCGGCGCGCTCGACGCCGGCGGCCCCGCGACGATCGAGGCCGCCTCGCTCACCCTCTCGCTGCTGCCCGTCACCGCGCCTTCCGTCACGCTGCGCGGGACGGGCGACATCACCCAGGCCGGCGGCCGCATCGAGACCGCCGCGCTGCGCGCCGAGGGCGCCAACGTCACGCTCGACAGCGCCGGCAACTCCATCGCCGCGGTCGCGGGCCGCGGCGCGACCTTCCGCGTGACCACCGCCGGCGCGCTCGCGCCCGACGACATCGCGGCCACCAACCTGTCCCTCGCCGCCGCCTCCATCGCGCAGCCCGCCACCGGCATGGGCATCAGCGCCGACCTTCTGGACGCGACCACGACGGGCCGCATCGATCTCGCCGCGCAGGCCAACGCCATCCGCGCCCTCGGCACGGTGACGGCGCCCGGCGGCCTCGTGCTCGCCACCACGACGCCGCTCGAGCTGACGCGGCCCGTCACCGTGCCGGAGGCCTCCTTCGCGACCGGCGGCGACCTCACGCAATCCGCCACGCTCTCCGCCGGCACGCTGCGCGTCGCCTCCGCCGGCGCCGTGCTGCTGGAGGATCCCGCCAACGCCATCCCGCGGCTGCTCGGCGCCGAGGCGACGGGCGCAATCCGCCTCGTCACCTCCGGCGCGCTGGCGCTGGACGGCGACATCCGCGCGCCCGCCGTCTCGCTCGCCGCGCAGGATTCGATCACCCAGGCCGCGGGCGCGATCGACACGCCGTCCCTCGTCGCGCGTTCCGTCCTCGGCGCCGTCACCCTCGCCGGCGCGAACCGGCTCGACGCCCTCGGCGGCGGCGCGGCCGGCGACTTCACGCTGCGCCAGGACGCGCCGGCCGATCTCCGCCTCGAGGGCCTGGTCGCCGCGCCCTCCGTCACGCTGATCCTGGCCGGCGGGCTGTCGGACGCCGCCGGTGCGCTGCGCACCGATGCGCTCGCCCTCGACGCCGCGGGCGCCGTCGCGCTGGATGCCGGTGGCACCCGCGTCGCC
>NZ_JAKJIB010000444.1 GCF_021864505.1 Falsiroseomonas oryziterrae | reverse complement strand
GCTGCTGCTCGCGCTGGCCGGCTGCGCCGGCCCGCTGCCCTCGGCCGGGCCAGGCCTGCCGCGCGTCGGCCTGGCGGCCAAGGAAGTGCGCCAGACGGTCAGCCTGGAGGAGGCGCCGTGGCGCTCGGTCGGGCTGGTCGCCACCGCGGTCGGCGGACGCTGCACCGGCGCGGTGATCGGGCCGCGCACCGTGCTGACGGCGGCGCATTGCCTGCTCGACCCGCGCAGCGCCCGGATGCTGCAGCCCGAGGCGGTGGCCTTCGTCATCGGCCTGTCGCCCGACAGCGCCGGCGAGCGCCGGGGCGTCGCCTCCTTCATCTACGGGCCCGGCTTCGTCGCGCGTCCCGGACCCATGCCCGATCCGGACGCGCCGCCGGATGCCGACTGGGCCGTGCTGACGCTGGACGCCGAGGCGCCCGAATTGCCGCCGGGGCTGGCCCTGCCGCTGGCCACCGCGCTGGTCCGGCCCGGCACGCCGGTCGCGCTCGGCGGCTATCAGGCGGATCGGCCTCGCGTGCTGATCGCCGATCTTGCCTGCACCACCCTGGGCTATGGGCGCGATGCGTCGGGGCGGCTGATGCTGCGGCATTCCTGCTCGGCGACGGGCGGGTCGAGCGGCGGGCCGCTCCTCCTCCGGCAGGCGGATGGGCGCTGGGTGGTGGCCGGTGTCGGCTCCATGGCCGTGCGCGGGGAGGCCGGCGGCTGGGCGGTGCCGGCCGCCACCGTCCGACGCGACGCGGCCGCCGCGAAAGGCGGCTGAACGGGCCGCGTGGGGCGCCAGGCCGGTTGTCAGCCGGCGATGCGCTCCTGAAGCACCATTAGCAGCACCGCGACGACGGCGGCGCCGGCGACGATCGGGAAGGTTCACGGCATCTGGGGCGGATGCTCGCGGTCGTGGTTGGGATGCAGCAGCGTCATGGCGCGTCCAACGCAGCCGCACCGCCCGGCGTTCGTTGCATGGCAGCGAACACCCGCCCGGCTGGGCGGAACTTCCCCCGCGGCGCGACGATTCTCCCGGGTCCGCAATCCGAGGGAGATCGAGGATGGCCCGTGGGACCCCATCGATGCTGGCGCTGCTCGGCGTGCTCGCCGTCGCCGGCTACCAGAACCGTGACAAGCTCGCCGAGATCCTCGGCAAGGCCGGGTTGCGCGGCCCGCTGCCTGGCCCGGTGCCTGGCCCCGTTCCCGGCCCGGTGAACGAGGCGGGCCGCCAGGGCGGCCAGATGGAAACGATGGCGCATGGCGGCCGACCGGAGGCCGCGGCCGTGCCAAGCATCGGCGCCGTGCTGTCGGAAGGCATCCGCGACATCGTGGACCGCTTCAGGCAAAGCGGCCTGGGCGACGCTGCGGACAGTTGGGTCGCACGCGGCCCGAACCGACGCGTGCAGGCCGACCAGATCGAGGCCGCGATCGGCAGCGACACGATCGAGCTGCTCGCCACCCGCACCGGCCTCTCGCGCCAGGAAATCGTCGCCCGCCTCGCGCGCGAGCTGCCGGAGGCGGTCGACAAGTACACGCCCGAGGGCCGGTTGCCGACCTGACCGGGACGCTCAGCGCTCCCGGAATGAGCGCGACATGACGGTCACGGCCGCGTCGATGCAGGGCCGCATGTCGCGCGGGAACTCCATCCAGAGCGTCGCCACTGCGCCGCTGCGCAGCAGCATGGTGCGTCGGTAGAAGATCCGGCCCACCATGTGGCCGCTGATGACGAACCAGTTGCCGCGCGCGGCGCGGTAGGTCACCTCGCCGCCGCTGTTCTGCACCACGTCGCCGACCGCGCCCCGCAGCAACTCCTGCAGGCCCATCCGTTCCCGGTTGCGGGAGACGTTCACGACGGCGGTGGCGCGCCGGTCCGCCGTCCAGAACCGCGCATTGTCGCGCGACGCCGGCACGCTGCCCGGATCCAGCGCGAACATCGCCGGGTAGTCCATGACGATCGCGAAGGCCTCGTTCCGGTAGGTGCGCAGGGCGCCGAGCTCGGGGCAACCGGGCCTTTGCGCGCCGGCGGAGCCCGCCGCGAGAGCGAGGCCGACTGCCAGGAACAAGCGTCGTGCGTGCCGCTGCATCGGCTGCCCCCCGAAGCCCGATGCAGCGTCAACGCAGGCAGCCTGTTCGGTTGCAGGATCGGGATCGCAGTCGCGCATCGCACGAGCCTTCCGCGCCATGCTCGTAACGAATCGCGTGCGGAACGCTGGATTGCACGCGATGCGCGCATAACGGGTCAGATGATATACTGCGACTCGTGCCGTGCCGCTTTCGCCCGGCTCTCCGCAGCCCCGCCAGCCCGAGCCGAGACATGGCCATGGACACGCTGAGCGACAGCCACCCATCGGCGGCCGGCCTGCGGGACCTCGCAGCCGGGGGGCCGGTCCGGCCCCGCGTCGCCCGGCGGGTCGCGGGCCTCCGGCGTGCGCTCCTGCTCGGCCTCGCCGGTTTTGGTGCGCTGATCGCGCTCGGCTGGACCCTTGTCGACACCGCCTTGTCGGATGGTGACCGTCGCCTGCAGGAGGCCGCGGCAGCGCTTGCCCGCGGCGCCGAGGACGCGCTGGCGCCTGCCGAGGCGCTGGCTGCGCTGCTTGCGGCGCGCCTGCGGGCGGACGGCATCGGCTCGCCCGATGCGCTGCAACGGTGGGCGGCCGCGCGACCGGCCGAGGAGCTTCTGCG
>NZ_JAKJIB010000443.1 GCF_021864505.1 Falsiroseomonas oryziterrae | reverse complement strand
CCGCCCCGCCGGCGGCGTCGAGGTCGAGCCGGCGCATCGCCAGCCGGCCGCGGAGCGCGACGCGCGGCGCGACCGTCACGGCGAGGTCGCCCTGTCCGTCCAGCATCTGCGACGAGACCGCGAGGCCTGCCATCCGCAACTCGCGCGTGGACAGGCCGGACAGCCGCGCCGAGGCCGTGACACCGGTCAGGCGCGGCAGCGCGACGCCGAAGGCCTGCCCGAGCCGCGCAAGATCCGGCGTAACGAGCCGTGCCTCGAACGGCGTCGCGCCGAGGCCCGCTTCGCGACGGAGCCCGCCCGCCAGCGTCAGCCGCGACGGGCCGGAGGCGATGGTCGCCTCGATCGGCCAGGGCGTCTCGGCCGGCTGGTGCAGCATGGCGCGGAGCGAAGGCAGCGTGGCCACCAGGCCGAGCTCCGTGCCGCGCAACCGGCCCTGCGCCGACAGCGCGACGCGCTGGTCGAAGGACGCCGCGCGCAGCTCGGCCCGCGCCAGGCGCAGCCCCGGCAGCAGCGCATCGGCCTCCGTCGCGCCGAGCCTGAGGGTGAGATCCGACACCGTCGGGATCGGGCTGCCGGGACCGAGCCGCGCCTTGATCTCCAGGGGGCCGGGCGCCAGCGGCAACTCGCGCTGGCCGAAGCTGCGCAGCAGCCGCTGCACGACGCCGCGCTCCGCCTGCGCCTCCAGCGCGAGCGACCAGGCGGGCTCTGCCGTGCCGCGCGGCCACGTGCCGTGCAGCCCGAGCCGCAGTCCCGCGCCAGTCACCTTCGCCACCAGCGGCAGGCCGCCCTCGGCCTCGGCGCCGAGGCTCGCCTCGATCGCCAGCGCCTCGTCGTTCAGGCGGATGCGGCCGGCGAGTTCGAGCGGCGAGTCCGGCGTGTCGCGCGCCACCGTCAGCGACGCGACCTCGATCCGCTCGATCGCCGCGCCGGGCAGGCGGATGCGGGAGGATTCGATCGCGAGCTCCGCGATGTGGAGCCCGGCGGGCGCGGATCTCGGGCCGCCGCGCCGGAAGCTCCAGTTCGCGTCGCCCTGCGCGTTGCGCTCCAGCAGGATGTCGGCATCGGCCAGGAGCAGGCTGTAGACTTCCACCCGCCGCTCGAGCAGCGGCAGGAACGCCAGCGCCACCTCCAGCCGGCCGATGCGCGCGAAGTGGGGCTCGGAGCCGCCTTCGATGTTGGCGATGGTCGCGTCGCGGAGCGCGATGCGCGGCCTGAGGCCCGGCCGCACCGAGATGTCGCCATGCGTGACCGCGCGTCCGATCGCGCGCTCCAGCGCCGCGTCGAGCTGCGCCGTCAGCGCGCCGCGCGAGACAACCACATGCAGCGCCGCGAGCATGGCGCCGAAGAGCAGCGGCAGCGCCGCCGCCGCGAGCAGGAGGCGTCGCGCCCAGCGCCTCACGGCGAGCCCGTCGCGCGTCGCGCCGTGGCGGGCGGGATCAGAGCGGCGGCGTCTTCGCCCATCGGAAGCCGCGCCTCGCCTGCTCGAAGCCATGCGCGTAGAGCGCGCGCATGTAGCCAGGCTCGAAGGGGGTCTCGAGCCGTGCCGTGAAGTCCGACCCGATGTAGGCGAGGTTGTAGTCGATGCCGTCGCGCTGGGCGAAGAAGTAGAGCCGCACGGCGTCGTTGAAGCCGCTCGCGGCGATCATGCTGGAGACGGCGCGCCCCGCGATGCTGATGCTGCGGCGGTCCACCGCCGACCACTCGGAATCCAGGCGGCCGTTGCGGATGATCCAGGCGCGCGCCGGCTGCACCTGGCGCCGGCGCGCGAGCGCGGCGCGCCGTGCGCTGGTCACCGCGCTCGGATAGAGGAAGGCCTGCGCGAAGGTGCCGCCGTCGACATGCATCTCCTGGTGCGCCGCGCCGTCGATCGTCACGTCGAACATCACCGGCGGGAAGGCGCCCGGGATCGCGGCGGAGGCGAGCAGGATGCGGCGGACGGTGTCGAGCGCGCGGGGATGGCCGCTTGCCGCGATCGCGCCGACGTTCCAGACGACGGGCGTCTGGGCGTCGATGTCGGCGGTGCCGATCAGCAGCAGGCGGCCCTGCGCGTGGGCCTCGGCGATGGCACGCAGCATCCGCTCGTCGAGATAGCCGGAGATGGTCTCGAACAGCGGTGCGGTATCCGCCAGCGCGTCGTCGAAGATGGCCGCCGTGATACGGCGGCGGCGCAGCACGCGCTCCGGCGTGATGGCGGTGTAGACGTCCCGCAGCGCATCGTCCCAGTCGGGGCCGAGATAGGCGAAGGGCGCGGTGAGCGCGCCGGTGGAGACGCCGGTCACCAGCTCGAAGACCGGACGCGTTCCATGCGCCGTCCAGCCGTTGAGCAGCCCCGCCCCGAATGCGCCGTTCTCCCCGCCGCCGGAGACGGCCAGGAGGTTCAACTCGGGCAGCGTCGCGCCGTCCGGCAGGTTCAGGGCACGGCGCCGGCGCGCCAGCGCGTCCACCGCCTCCCGGTCGAACCCGGCCTGGCCCCCGGCCGTCGCGATGCGGAAGCGCTCGTTGGGCAGGCCTAGGACACTTGCCTCCGCCGAGCGGTCGGCCGGCACGGCCGGCAGCCGCGGCGGGATCGCGCAGGCGGGCAGGGAGAGCGCCGCGCCGCCGGCCGCGACGGCCCGGTACAGGCGTCGCCGCGAGGCCTTCCGGGCGGGAGCCCCGTCCCTGTCGTCAAT
>NZ_JAKJIB010000442.1 GCF_021864505.1 Falsiroseomonas oryziterrae | reverse complement strand
GGCGGGAAGCCGCGGTCCGGCGGAGCCCGCCGCGAGCGGCGCCCGGGACTGCGCCCGGTTCTCCGCCAGCCCGGCGGAGATGCGCTCGCGGGTCGCGGGGTCGGGCGGCGTGGGGCGCGCCGGGACCGTGGAGAGGTGCGGCCAGGGCTGGTCGAGGCCTGGCGGCGGCTCCCGCCCTTCCAGATGGGCGCCGAAGATGTTGGCGACCACGGGACGCGGGTCGAGCTCCGCCCAGCGATCCGTGCAGGCCGGCAAGGCGAAGATGGCGAGCAGAAGGAGCGCCGCGCGCGCTTGATCCCCCGCCCGCCGCCACCTAGCCTTTTCCGGTCTGCCGTAGCCTTCGGCGCGCGGGCGCATCGCTTCCTGTCCTGTGCCAGCGAGGGTTAGCCCGATCCGCCGGCGGGCGGAAGCGCCGCCCCGCCGCCGGCCTCGGACAGGCCGCCGCGCCGGGCTTCGACCCGATTCGGCAGGACAGGTTGAGGGCGGAGCCGGATGTCGCAGGACCCGACGATCGAGGACAAGACGAGCTTCCGGCTTCCCGATCCGGCGCTGGTGACGCGCACCATGGCGGACGTGGCGGAGCGGAGCCAGCGCATCGTCACCGACTTCCTGAAGCGCCAGGGCACGGACAGCAGGCCGGGGCCGGACCCGCTGAACATCGGCAACGCCTTCCTCGAGATGACGACGCGGATGATGGCCAATCCAGCGCGGCTCATGCAGGCGCAGATCGGCTTCTGGCAGGACTACCTGACCCTCTGGCAGAACACCGCGCGACGGATCATGGGCGAGCAGCCCACGCCGGTAATCGACGAGGGCAAGGCCGACAAGCGCTTCAAGGACGATGCCTGGCGGGAGAACGAGGTCTTCGACTTCATCCGCCAGTCCTACCTGCTCTCGGCCCGCTTCTTCACCAACGTCGTGCAGACGACGGAGGGGCTGGACCAGAAGACAGCGCAGAAGGTGGATTTCTACACGCGTCAGTTCGTGGACGCGATGAGCCCGTCCAACTTCCTGATGACCAATCCGGAGGTGCTGCGGCGCACCGCAGAGACGGGCGGGGAGAACCTGCTCAAGGGCCTGTCGAACCTGCTGTCGGACCTGGAGCGCGGCAAGGGGCAGCTGCGCATCCGCATGACCGACGAGACCAAGTTCAAGGTCGGCGACAACATCGCGGTCACGCCGGGCAAGGTGGTGTTCCGCAACGACCTGATGGAGCTGATCCAGTACCAGCCCACGACGGAAACGGTGCTGAAGCGGCCGCTGCTGATCATCCCGCCCTGGATCAACAAGTTCTACATCCTCGACCTCCGGCCGAAGAACAGCTTCATCCGCTGGGCGGTCGAGCAGGGCCACACGGTGTTCGTCATCTCCTGGGTGAACCCGGACGAGAAGCTCGCGGAGAAGGGCTTCGACGACTACATGCGCGAAGGCCCCTATGCGGCGCTGGATGCGATCGAGCAGGCGACGGGCGAGAAGGCGATCAACGCGATCGGCTACTGCCTGGGCGGCACGCTGCTCGCCTGCACGCTGGCGCACATGCAGTCGAAGAAGGACACGCGCATCAAGTCGGCGACCTTCTTCACCACGATGGTGGATTTCGAGGAGGCCGGTGAGCTCGGCGTCTTCATCGACGAGGAGCAGCTGCAGAGCCTCGAGGAGAAGATGAGCAGGCGTGGCTTCCTGGAGGGGTCGGAGATGGCGACCACCTTCAACATGCTGCGCGCCAACGACCTGATCTGGTCCTTCGTGGTGTCGAACTACCTGCTGGGGCAGGAGCCGTTCCCCTTCGACCTGCTGTACTGGAACGACGACAGCACGCGCATGCCGGCGCGGATGCACAGCTTCTACCTGCGGCGGATGTACCAGCAGAACGACCTGGTGAAGCCGCCCGCCGACCCGAACGCGATCGAGCTGAACGGCGTCACGATCGACCTGCGGAAGCTCAAGCTGCCCACCTACATCCTCTCGACGCGGGAGGACCACATCGCGCCCTGGACGAGCACCTACCGCGCGACGCAGATCTATGGCGGCAGGATCCGCTTCGTCCTGGCCGCCTCGGGCCACATCGCCGGCGTCGTGAACCCGCCCGAGAGCGGGAAGTACAGCCACTGGGTCAACGACGACCTCCCGCCGGATCCGGAGGCCTGGTTCAAGGGTGCGACGGAGCTCGCCGGAAGCTGGTGGCCGGATTGGCAGCGCTGGGTCGCGGGCCAGGACCGCACGACGGTGCCGGCACGCCGGCCCGGCGACGGCGCGCTGAAGCCGCTGGCCGACGCGCCGGGGACCTACGTGCTGGTGCAGGCGAAGGACTGAGGCGCGGCGCCGTCACCGCAGCGGCCGCGCCAGCGGCTCGCCGAAGCCGACCGCGATCGGCGCCCGCACCGCATCGGGATCGAGCGCGGCGGCAGGGCCGCTGAGCTGCAGCGCCTGCAGGCGCCCCGCTTCCTCCCGCGCGGCACGGGTGGCGAAGGCCGTCTGCGGCAGCGGGCCGGGTGCGGCAAGGCGCGCGAGCGTCACGTTGCCGCCCGGCTCGAACAGCACGGGATCCAGCGCGGCGGAGGCGCGGGACGTCTCGTTGACGCCGAGCGCGATGGCGGCTCGGCCGAGCGCCGCGGCCACCGCCTCCGGCGCGGCGCCGGCGCGAATGCCGAGCGCGTTGCGCCACTCGGCGCG
>NZ_JAKJIB010000441.1 GCF_021864505.1 Falsiroseomonas oryziterrae | reverse complement strand
CCCCGCCGGCGCCGGCAGCTCGCGCTCCGCCAGCACCACGGGCGGCGCGGCGACCAGCCCGGCCACGCGCTCCAGCGCGAAGCGTCCGCGCTTCGTGTCCACCGCCGCCCAGACCTCGCGCCCGGCCAGCGCCTCCGGCAGCGCCGCCGCCAGCGCCTCCCCGGTCGTCACGCCGACCACGGGCACGCCGAGCCCGAGCGCGATCCCCTCCGCCAGCGCGATCGCCGTGCGCAGCCCGGTGAAGCCGCCCGGCCCCACCACCACCGCCACGGCGTCGAGCGTCCCCGCCTCGCGCAGGATTTCCTCGGCCATCGGCGGCAGCGCCGTTGGCTGGATGCGCTCGCCGGCCTGCGCGCGCGCCGCCACCACCGCCCCGTCCACCCAGAGGGCGGCCGAGGCGCGGGCCAACGATCCGTCGAGCGAAAGGATGCGCATGGCGCAGCTTTATTCCCTCTCCCGCCCGGCGCGCTATGCTCCCCGCCCCGATCCAGGATCCAGGCACCCATGAACGAGATCCGCGTCCCGCGCCCGAACAACCTCGACGCGTTCTGGATGCCCTACTCCGACAACAAGTACTTCAAGGGCACGCCGCGCCTGCTCGCCCGTGCCGAGGGCATGTCCTACTTCACGCCGGAGGGGAAGGAGATCCTCGACGGCACCGCCGGCCTCTGGTGCTGCAACGCCGGCCATGGCCGCCGCGAGATCACGGAAGCCATCCAGAAGCAGGCCGCCGTGATGGATTTCGCGCCGACCTTCCAGCTCGGCCACCCCATCGCCTTCGAGGCCGCGGCGCGCGTCGCCGACATCACCCCCGACGGCATGGACCGCGTGTTCTTCGTGAACTCCGGGTCGGAGGCCGCGGACACCGCGCTCAAGATCGCGCTCGCCTATCACCGCGCGCGCGGCCAGGCGCAGCGCGTGCGGCTGGTGGGGCGGGAGCGTGGCTACCACGGCGTCGGCTTCGGCGGCATGTCGGTGGGTGGCATCGGCGGCAACCGCAAGCAGTTCGGCGCGCACCTGCCCTATGTGGACCACCTGCCGCACACGCATCTGCCGCACGAGAACCGCTTCTGCCGCGGCCAGCCGCCGCATGGCGCGCATCTCGCCGACGCGCTCGAGAATCTCGTCGCCCTGCACGGCGACACCATCGCCGCGGTGATGGTCGAGCCGGTTGCCGGCAGCACCGGCGTCCTCGTCCCGCCCGTCGATTACCTCCAGCGCCTGCGGAACATCTGCACCAAGCACGGCATCCTGCTGATCTTCGACGAGGTCATCACCGGCTTCGGCCGCCTCGGCACCAATTTCGGCGCCGAGCGCCTCGGCGTCGTCCCCGACATCATGACCATGGCGAAGGGCCTGACCAACGCCGCCGTGCCGATGGGCGCCGTCGCCACCAGCACGGAGGTCTACGACACCATCGTCAACGGCGTCCCCGCGGGCATCGAGCTGTTCCACGGCTACACCTATTCCGGCCATCCGCTGGCGTCCGCCGCCGCCATCGCGACGCTGGAACTCCACCGCGCCGAGGACCTGCCCGGCCGCGCCGCCGCCATCGAGCCCTATTGGCAGGACGCCGCGCATGCGATGCGCGACGTGCCCGGCGTGGTGGATGTGCGCGACATCGGCCTGATCGCCGGCATCGAGCTGGAGCCCCGCGCCGGCGCGCCCACCGCGCGCGCCATGGAGGTGTTCCGCTGGTGCTTCGACCATGGCGTGCTGGTGCGCGTGACCGGCGACATCGTCGCCGTCTCGCCGCCCCTGATCATCGAGAAGCCGCATGTGGACCGCCTGTTCGGCACGCTGGCGGACGCGATCCGCGCGGTCCCTGCCTGACCCGGCCGGCGCGTGCGCGGAGCGGCGGAATGACCCGGCCACCGCCACCGCCACCGCGCCCGCCGACCCATGAGGAGATGCGGATCGCCGCGCGACGCGACCGCCGCATCCTCCTCGCCGGCTTCGGCGGCATCGCCGCGACCCTGGGCGGGCTCGCGGTCGGGATCCCGCTGCTGTTCCCCGATGCGCAGCCGCCCGCCCGCTTCTCGAACTACCGCGTCGTCCCGCCGCTGCTCCGCGCACGCCTGGAGCTCCGCCAGCCCTACGGCCGGGAAGCCGACCGGCGCGGCACGCCGCCCGGCGACCTGCCGGCCGAGGAGGCGCTGTTCGCCCTCGTCCGCGCCGACATGCGCTTCCTCGGCGCGCCGGAGGACGGGCCGCCGCCCTTCGAGATGCTCGAGCTCCGACCCTACATCGCCGACGACATCTGGCCTGCCGGCTCGCGGCGCATCGCGGTCGTCGAGCCGGGCGGCGCCCCGGATGCCCGGCTGATCGCCGCGCAGGGCGACACCGTCTGGGTCTGGGCGGACCAGCTGGTCGCGGCCGGGCCCGGCTGGATGGGACGCACCATGGACCAGGCGGAGCTGCAGCGCCTCAACCCCGAGCTCGGCCTCGACCGTCCCGGACTGCGCGACCGGCTCGGCCTGGCGGAGGCGCTGGTGCTGGACGCCTCTCCCACCGGCCGCGGCTGGGCCTTCGATCCCGCCACGCGCATCGCCCGTCCGCGCGACGAGCCGCGCACCGCGCCCTGGCCGCCGCTGCGCCCCGCGCTCGCGCCCGAGGGTCCGGTGACCGCGCCGGAGGGCCGGCTCGGCGACCTCTGGTTCGGTCTCCTGCCGGAGCG
>NZ_JAKJIB010000440.1 GCF_021864505.1 Falsiroseomonas oryziterrae | reverse complement strand
GCGCGCAGCGGCGGCTCGGGCTCGGCGCGGCGCGGCGCGACCGGCGGCTCCGCCCAGTCATCCTCGACCGGCGGCCGGCGCCCGCGGCCGGGCTCGGGGAGCCGAAGTGCCAGGGTGCGGATCTCGGTCTGGATCTCGTCCAGCTGCGCCTCGATCGCGTCGAGCCGCCCTTTCACGCCGAAGACGCTGAACGGCATCAGCAGGTAGGCCAGCGCGACGACGACCAGCACGCCGAGCGCGACCAACCCCGCCCAGTCGGGCAGGCCGGGTAGCGTCAGCGCGCGGGTCAGGTCCTGCAGCATCAGCCGCCGGTGACGCTCATGTGCCGCCCGACGGCTGGCGCCTTGCGGCGGCGGTCGATGACGAAGTCATGCCCCTTCGGCTTGCGCGCGATCGCGTCCAGGATCGCCTCCTTCAGCCCGGCCTCGTCCACCGACGGATCGCGCAGCGGGCGGCGAAGGTCGGCGGCATCCTCCTGGCCCAGGCACATGTAGAGCGTGCCGGTGCAGGTCAGCCGCACGCGGTTGCAGCTCTCGCAGAAATTATGGGTCATCGGCGTGATGAAGCCGATGCGCCGCCCGGTCTCCTTCACCGTGTAGTAGCGGGCCGGGCCGCCGGTCTTGTAGTCCGTCTCCTCGAGCGTCCAGTTCTCGCGCAGCCGCGCGCGCACGACGCTCAGCGGCAGGTACTGGTCGGTGCGGTCCTGGCTGATCTCGCCGAGCGGCATGGTCTCGATCAGGCACAGGTCGAAGCCGTGCTCGCCGCACCAGGCGAGCATGCGGTCGAACTCGCCCTCGTTCACGCCCTTCATCGCGACCGCGTTGATCTTGACCGCGAGGCCCGCGGCCTTGGCGGCGAAGATGCCATCCAGCGTCGGCTCGATCTTCCCCCAGCGCGTCAGCGCGGTGAAGGTCGCGGGATCGAGGCTGTCGAGGGAGACGTTGATCCGCTTCACGCCGGCCGCCGCGATGTCGTCCGCCAACTTCACCAGCTGCGTGCCGTTCGTGGTGACGGTCAGTTCCTTGAGCCCGCCTCCATCCAGGCGCGCGCCCAGGCTGCGGAACAGGCTGATCACGTTCTTCCGCACCAGCGGCTCGCCGCCGGTCAGGCGGATCTTCTCGACGCCGAGCTCGATGAAGGCGCCGCAGAGCCGATCCAGCTCCTCGAGCGTCAGGACCTCCGCCTTGGGCAGGAAGGTCATGTCCTCCGCCATGCAATAGACGCAGCGGAGGTCGCATCGGTCGGTGACCGAGACGCGCAGGTACGAAACCTTGCGACCGAACGGATCGATCATGGCTGGCGGCTATCCCCGGCAAGCCCCAGGCGGGCACTTCCTCGGCTCGTATCTGGGCCGCCAGGCCCCCCGGGCGCAAGACCCGGTCAGGCGAGGAGCGTGATCGCCCCGGTGGTGACCAGCAGCCCGAAGGCGAAGCGACGGTACCACCGCTCCGGGATCACGTGGAACAGCCGCGCACCGATGGGCACGCAGAGCAGCAGCACCGGCAGCAGCAGCAGCAGCTTGGCCAGCACCGCCCAGCCCATCAGCCCGCCCAGCGCGGGCGGGATGATCGACACCACCGCGATGCAGGCGAAGAAGAGGATCAGGTTGGCCCGGTGCCGCCGCGCCTCCTCGGGCCCCGCCAGCAGGTAGAGGATCACCGGCGGGCCGCTCACCCCCGTCGCCCCCTTCAGCAGCCCCGCCGTCGTGCCGACCGCGATGTTGAGCGCCAGCGGACGCGATCCGTGGTAGCGCCAGCCCGACATCAGCAGCAGCCCGAACACGAGCACGAGGGCCCCGATGGACCGCCGCAGGACGTCCTGGTCGGCGGTCAGCAGGATGAAGGCACCGACCGGCGTCATCGCGACCGCCGCGGCGCCGATCGGCAGGATCACGCGCCGGTCCGCCTGCCCGAGCGCCTTCGGCAGCAGCTGCATGGAGACGAAGAGCTCCATCAGCAGCATCACCGGCACCCCGACCCGCGGCCCCCACAGCACCGAATAGGCCGGCGCCAGCAGGATCGCGGTGCCGAAGCCCGAATAGCCGCGCATCAGCCCGGCGACAGCGGTGACGACAAGCGCAGCGACAATACGCCAGTCCGACAGGACCGCCGCCAGCTCCGCAGTGAAGGCGCTCATTCCTCGACCAGCTCCAGCTCCACGGCCGAGAGGCGGAGCGTCACCTTGCCGGCATTCTCGAAATTCACCGTCACCCGGTCCCCGGCGACCGACTGCACCTGGCCGGTGCCCCAGTCGGGCCGCGCGGGCAGGCGGACGCGCTGGCCGGGGAAGAGGTCGCTGCTCACCAGCACGGTAAAGCATCATTAATTGCCTGACGGCCAGCCTGGGAGCCGTCACACTGGGCCCAGGACGGGCGGGAGAAGCGAATGGCACAGGCTGCCGAGGCGGTGCGGACCGCCGACGGGCTGGCGCTGGCACAGGCCGTATGCACGCGGCTGTGCCATGACCTCGGGGGACCGATCGGCGCGGTCGCCGGCGTGCTCGAGATGCTGGGCGAGGGCGGCGACGATGCCGGCGAGGTGGCGCGGGACGCCGCGCGCAGCCTCGACCGGCGGCTGCGCTTCTGGCGCGTGGCCGTCGGCGGCGCCGCGGGCGAGCTCGACACGGCCGGGCTGGCGGCGCTGACCGAAGGGCTGACGCTCGGCCGGCGGGCATCGGTGGACCTGC
>NZ_JAKJIB010000044.1 GCF_021864505.1 Falsiroseomonas oryziterrae | reverse complement strand
TCCGATCAGCGGCCCGCTGATCGCCTGCGGGGTGGGCGCGGCGCTCGCCGGGCTGGCCATGGCGGCGGCGGGGCCGGGCTGGCCGGGGGCGCTGGTCGTGCTGGCCGCCATCGTCATGGGTGCGACCGCGGTCGGCTGGAACGGCGTGATGCTGGCCGAGACCGCGCGGATCGCCCCGGCGGGCCAGGTCGGCGGCGCCACGGCTGCGCTCTCCTTCGCCTTCGCGGTCACGATGCTGGTCGCGCCGCCGGCCTTCAGCGCCCTGGTCGGACTGACCGGCGGCTATGCGGCGGGGTTCCTGCTCTGCGCCGCCGCCGCCCTGGCCGGGGCCTGGGCCATCGCCACCGCCCCGCGGCGCTGACCCGTCCCGGCCCCGGCTTGCCCCCTTCCGCCGGGCTGCCATGTTGGGCGCATGACGACGGTCCTGACGATCCTGCTCGCGGTCTCGATGCTGGCCACACTCGGCGTGATGTTCGCCGGCATGCTCGGCCTGGTGCGCAACGAGCAGGCCGGCGGCGCGCGGTCCAACGCCCTGATGCGCTGGCGCGTGGCGCTGCAGTTCGTCACGATCCTGCTCTTCCTGCTGCTGCTGCTCGTGCGGGGGTGATGACGGCGCGCCGCCCCCCAACTTGCCCGCCCCTGGCGCGGCCACTATGGTCCGCGCCGTTTCGCAGCCGCATGCGCGGCCGGCGCGGCCGGCCCCGGGCCTTCCCGGCAGGCGGCCGCGACTGAAGCCCCAAGGATCCGGCAACCGATGAAGATCCTCGTCCCCGTCAAGCGGGTGGTGGACTACAACGTGAAGGTCCGCGTGAAGGCGGACGGCACCGGCGTCGAGACGGCGAACGTCAAGATGTCGATGAACCCCTTCGACGAGATCGCCGTCGAGGAAGCCGTGCGGCTGAAGGAGAAGGGGACCGCGACCGAGATCGTCGCCGTCTCCATCGGCCCGGCGGCGGCGCAGGAGCAGATCCGCACCGCGCTCGCCATGGGCGCCGACCGCGGCATCCTGGTCGAGCATGACGGCATCGTCGAACCGCTTGCGGTCGCCAAGATGCTGAAGGCGCTCGTCGCCAAGGAATCGCCGCAGCTCGTGCTGATGGGCAAGCAGGCGATCGACGACGACATGAACGCCACCGGCCAGATGCTGGCCGCGCTGCTCGGCTGGCCGCAGGGCACCTTCGCCTCCAAGGTCGAGGTCGCCGACGGCATCAAGGTCACGCGCGAGGTCGATGGCGGGCTCGAGACGGTGGCACTCAAGCTGCCGGCCATCGTCACCGCCGACCTGCGGCTGAACGAGCCGCGCTATGCCTCGCTGCCGAACATCATGAAGGCGCGCAAGAAGCCGATCGAGACGGTGAAGCCGGCCGATCTCGGCGTGGACCCGGCGCCGCGCCTGACCGTGCTGAAGGTGGAGGAGCCGCCGAAGCGCCAGGCCGGCGTGAAGGTGGGCAGCGTGCAGGAGCTGGTCGAGAAGCTCCGCACCGAGGCGAAGGTGATCTGACGATGACGATTCTCGTTCTCGCCGACCGCGCCGGCGCCGCCGTTTCCCAGCCGACGCGCAGCGCCGTCGCCGCCGCCCAGCAGATCGGCGGCGAGGTGCATGTCCTCGTCCTCGGGCAGGACGGTGCCGAAGCCGCGGCCAAGCTGCCGGGCGTCGCCAAGGTCCTCGTCGCCGCCGGCAACGACCATGCGCTGGCCGAGCCCGCGGCCGCGCTGCTCGTCGCGCTCGCGCCTGGCTACACGCACCTGCTCGCGCCGGGCTCGGCGATGGGCAAGAACATCATGCCGCGCGTCGCGGCGCTGCTCGACGTGCAGGTGATCAGCGACGTCGCCGGGGTGGAGGGCGCCGACACCTTCCGCCGCTTCATCTATGCCGGCAACGCGCTGGCGACCGTGAAGACCTCCGACGCCACGAAGGTGATGACGGTGCGCGCCGCCTCCTTCGACCCCGTCGCGGCCGAGGGCGGTAGCGCCGCCATCGAGCCCGCGCCGGCGGCCGAGGATCCGGGCGTGTCGAGCTTCGTCGGCGCCGAGATCGCCAAGCTCGAGCGGCCGGAGCTGACCGCGGCGCGCATCGTCGTCTCGGGCGGCCGCGCGATGGGCTCGGCGGACAACTTCAAGATCCTGGAAGGTGTGGCGGACAAGCTGGGTGCCGCCATCGGCGCGTCGCGCGCCGCGGTGGATGCGGGCTATGCGCCGAACGACATGCAGGTCGGCCAGACCGGCAAGATCGTGGCGCCCGAGCTCTACATCGCCTTCGGCATCTCCGGCGCGATCCAGCACCTCGCCGGCATGAAGGACAGCAAGGTGATCGTCGCCGTGAACAAGGACGAGGAGGCGCCGATCTTCCAGGTCGCCGACTACGGCCTGGTCGGCGACGTGTTCAAGGTGATCCCCGAGCTCGAGGCCGAGCTCGGCAAGAAGTAGAGGCCGCCGCGGCGGCTGGGTGTTCGCGCCGGCGGCGGCCCGAGGAGGGCAGCCCCGGCGCTTTTCGTTGGAGGGCACGGCAACATGGCGAATATCCAGAAGCTCGGCGTGATCGGCGCCGGCCAGATGGGCAACGGCATCGCCCATGTCGCGGCGCAGGCGGGCCTGACCGTGGTGATGCTCGACGTGGCGGAGGCCGCGCTGGCCAAGGCGGTCGCGACCATCACGAAGAACATGGACCGCCAGGTGCAGAAGGGCACGCTCGCCGCAGCCGACAAGGACGCGGCGCTGGCGCGCATCGCGACCAGCACCGACTACGCCGCCTTCAAGGATTGCGACCTGGTGATCGAGGCCGCGACCGAGCGCGAGGACATCAAGCAGAAGATCTTCGCGGCGCTCACGCCGCATCTGCGCGCCGACGCGATCGTCGCCACCAACACCTCCTCCATCCCGATCACGCGGCTCGCCGCCGCCACCGACCGGCCCGGCCGCTTCGTCGGCATGCACTTCTTCAATCCCGTGCCGATGATGAAGCTGGTCGAGGTGATCCGCGGCCTCGCCACCGAGGACGCGACGGTCGCCGCCGTGGCCGCGCTGGCGGAGCGCATGGGCAAGACGGTGGCCTTCGCCGCCGACTACCCGGCCTTCATCGTCAACCGCATCCTGCTGCCGATGATCAACGAGGCCTGCTTCGCGCTGCAGGAAGGCGTGGGCGACATCGCCTCGATCGACGCCGGCATGAAGCTCGGCTGCAACCATCCGATGGGGCCGCTGGAGCTGGCGGACTTCATCGGCCTCGACACCTGCCTCGCGGTGCTCGAGGTGCTGCATCAGGGCCTCGGCGATTCCAAGTACCGGCCCAATCCGCTGCTGCGGAAATACGTCGAGGCCGGCTGGCTCGGCCGCAAGTCGGGCAAGGGCTTCTACGACTACGCCTCGACGCCGCCGAAGCCGACGCGCTGATGCGCATCTCGGCTGTCGCGGCGGCGGTCGAGCACCTGAAGCCGGCGCGCGCGGCGGATGCCTATGCGGGGCGCGAGAGCCTGACCTTCGTCCGGCTCCGCGTGACGACGGAAGACGGGCTGGCGGGCGAGGGCGTGACCGGCCGCTTCCTAGCCGACAGCGTCGCCGCGCTGCTCAACCGCGAGATCGCGGACCTCGCCACCGGCCAGGACGCGATGGCGCATGAGGCGCTGCGCACGCGCATCCTGCGCCAATTGGCGCCGCGCGGCGCGGCGGGCGCGGTGGTCTCCGCGCTCTCCGCCTTCGACCTTGCGCTCTGGGACCTCAAGGGCAAGGCGCTCGGCCAGCCCGTCGCGCGGCTGGTCGGCGGCGCGCGCGACGCCGTGCCGGCCTATGCCACCGCCGGCCTGCCCGCCTTCACCGAGGCCGAGCTGGTCGCCGCCTGCGAGACCGCGCTGGCGGATGGCTTCGCGGGCGTGAAGGTGCTGGTCGGCGGCCGCCCGATCGCGGAGGACGCGGCGCGTGTGCGGGCCGTGCGCCGCGCCATCGGCGACGCGGCGCTGATGCTCGACGCCAACTGCGGCTTCACCGTCGATCAGGCGAAGCGCCTCGCGCATCTCGTCGCCGATTGCGACATCGCCTTCTTCGAGGAGCCGGTGCGCGACAACGACGTCGCCTCGCTCGCCGCGCTGCGCCGCGCCATCCCGATCCCGCTCGCGGCAGGCCAGATGATGCAGTCGCCCGCCTGGTTCCGCGACGCGCTGGCGGCCGGCGCGCTCGACATCCTCCAGCCCAACGCGGCCTTCTGTGGCGGCCTCACGGCCATGCTCCGCATCCTCGCGCTGGCCGAGGCGCATGGCGTGCCGGTGACCGGCGCCGGCGGCTTCGAGGCAGCGAACCTGCCCGCCATGGCCGGCCATCCGCATGGCGGCATGCTCGAGGTCCATGGCGCGCATGCCGCGCTGCGCGACCGTTTCGCCGCGCATCCGGCCTTCGAACGCGGGCGGCTGGCGGTGCCCGACCTGCCCGGCCTCGGCTTCGCGCTGGCGGCCTGACGATGCAGCGGCTGCAGGACGCGCAGGGGCTGGCGGGCGGGCACAGCCGCGCCTCGGCCTATGCGCTGCTCGGCCTCGACCTCGCCGCGCTCGGCTGGGTGATCCTGGAATCCTTCCTGCCCGAGCATCCGGTCGTCTTCGCGGTGGACATCGCCTTCGGTCTCGTGCTCGCCGCCGAGCTTGCGATCCGGCTCCGGAACTCGCCCTCCGCCCGGAGGGAGCTGCTGCATCCGGCGGGGATCGCCGACGTGCTCTCGGTGCTCGCCTTCCTGCTCGCGCCCTTCTTCCCCGGCTGGGGATTCCTGCGCGCGCTGCGGACGGTGCGGCTGCTGCGCTCCGCGCGGCTCGTCGCACATCTGCGCCACGACCTGCCGCTGTTCCGACGCAACCAGGACGCCTTCGTCGCGGCGGCCGACCTGCTCGTCTTCATCGTCGTGATGACCGGCATCGTGCATGCGACGCAGCAGGCGTCGAACCCTGACATCGCGAACTTCGCCGACGCGCTCTACTTCACCGTCACCGCGCTGACCACGACCGGCTTCGGCGACATCACCCTGCCCGGCACCTCCGGCCGGCTGATCTCCGTCATCATCATGCTGGCCGGCGTGACTCTGTTCCTGCGCCTCGCCCAGGCGATGTTCCGCCCCGCCAAGGTGCGCTTCCGCTGCCACGCCTGTGGCCTCGGCCGCCATGAGCCCGACGCCGTCCACTGCAAGGCCTGCGGCGCGCTGCTCAACATCCCCGACGACGATTAGCGGCCCTTTGCGGGACGGGCAGAGGACAGATATCCTCGCGGAACAACTGCCGGTCCTGCTCCGACGGAGGCCGCGATGGGACCAGAGCTGCACCACGTCAGCCTGCCGGTGGAGAACCTGGCGCGCTCAAGGGAATTCTACGCCGGCGTCCTGGGCCTGATCGAGGTTCCCCGGCCAGGACCGTTCGAGGCGGGGCCGAAGAGCTTCCCCGGCGCCTGGTATCAGCTCGGGTCCGGCCAGTTGCACCTCATCGTGTCCGACCCGGGCAGGGCGTCGCCGCCGACATACCGCACGAACAAGAAGCTCGACGCGCGCGACGTGCATGTCGCACTGCGCGTCCGAAGCTTCGCGAAGGCCCTGGAGGTCCTGACGACGAAGGGCTACCGCGTGGGGCATCCCGACGACTTCAAGGACATGCGGGTCAGCCCGAACCTCCCGCACCAGGGAGCGGGCTTCCCGCAGATCTACATCCTCGACCCCGACCGACATACGGTCGAGATCAACGCCGAGACGCTGGACATCGCACCGGAGCGGCTGGCAGCGCTCGACATCGGGATTCCACGCGAAGAGATCGCGAGGTTCAGCCACGAGGCGACTCGGATCGCGCCGCCGTAGCTGCCCTCTCTTCGTCCGCCGTCACGCCCCGCGCCTGAACGCCACCTTGTCGTTCTCGCCCGCCTGCGGCGGCTCGCCGGTCGTCACCGCCTTCACGTAGCCATAGAGGTGGACGAAGGCGCTGGACGGGGCGTCCCAGTATTCCGCGCCCTCGACCTCGACCTTCAGCAGCGCCGCCTTCGGGTCCTCCGGCCCGCCGGGGAACCAGGTCCGCAGCGGCTCCGACCACAGCTCCTTCTGCTTAGCCACGTCACGCACCACCGTCGCCGTGCCCGACACCGCGACGTAGTTCTGGTCATTCGGGTCGGCATAGGCGAGCAGCACGCGCTCGTCCTGCCGGATCTCGTCCGTCTTCGGGCTCGGCCGGCCGGTGAAGAACCACAGCGTGCCGGAGAAGTCCTTCAGCTTCACCGCGCGCATCGGCCGCCCGCGCATCCGCCCGCGCTCGTCCAGCGTGACGAGCATCGCGACCTGGATCTCGCGGATCAGCTCCCACACCTTGTCGCGCGCCTGCGCGTCCGTCCGCGTCTCCACCATGCCGCTCCTCCTCGCTCTCGCCGGGCCGAACGGCGCGACGTGCGGGCGGTTCCGCCCGCCGCGGGCCTATCCGCGAACGCATGGGTTGCGCGCGGCGCGCGATCTGCCATCTGGGCGGCATGAGCCTCTCTGCCTCGGACCGCCAGGCGCGCCGCGTCGCGCGCTACTATCGCTGGCTCGACGGCCTCTCCTGGTTCCACGAGCGCCGCGGCGAGGCCGGGCACGGCGCCATCCCGGTCCACCGCGCCCTGGCCGACCCGGAGGGCGGCGAGCCCTCGCCGCTGGTCATCCACCGCCTGATGCTGGAGGGCCTGGAACTGCCCGCGGCGCCACGCGTGCTGGATGCCGGCTGCGGCTACGGCGCAACGATGCTCGACCTGGCGCCGCGCCTCGGCGGCGACTGGACCGGGCTGACGCTGTCGCCAGTGCAGGCCGCGCGCGGCATGGCGGAGGTCGCGGCGCGCGGCCTTGCCGGCCGCGTGCGGATCGAGGTGCGCTCCTACGACGCGCCGCCGGCCGGCCCGCACGACCTCGTCTACGGCATCGAGAGCCTGATCCACAGCGCCGACCCGGCGCGCACCGTCGCCGCGCTGTCCGCCACCCTCGCGCCCGGCGGCCATCTGGTCGTGGTGGACGACATGCCGGAGGAGCGGCTGCCGCTGGAGGCTGCGGATCGCCTGGCGCGCTTCCGCCGCTTCTGGCGCTGCCCCGTGGCGCCGACGCGCGAGGGCTGGATCGCGGCCGCGCGCGCCGCCGGTCTCGACCTCGTCGCGGAGCGCGACCTCAACCCGCTGCTGCAGGTCCGCGGCATGGCGGAGCTCGGCCCCGTCATCGCCGACCTCGAACGCCGCGCCCGGCTGCCGCGGCTGCTCGGCCTCGGCGTCCGGCGCGAGGCCGAGATCGGCGGCCGCATCCTGGAGACGCTGCAGATGGATGGCCATGTCCACTACCGGGTGCTGGCCTTCTGCCGGCATGAGCGCTAAGCCGGCGCGGAGCCGACGAGTGTTCCGATGGCGGCCAGCGCAGCTGGCCGAGGCCGCGAATGCGGCCCGCCGCCAGTGCGGCGGAGCCAAGCGAAGCGCCGGCGATTGAGGGCGGCTTGCGCCAGCAAGCCGCGCACGAGAGGTCCGATGCCGCACCCCATGATCCGCACCGAGCGCGACGGCGAGATCGCCGTCGTCACCATCGACCGCCCCACCAAGCGCAACGCGCTCGACCTGCCGATGTGGATCGCGCTGGCCGAGGCGATGGAGGCGGCCTCGGCCGACGACGACCTCCGCTGCGTCGTGGTACGCGGCGCGGGGGAGGAAGCGCTCTCCGCCGGCGCCGACATCGCCGCCTTCGAGCATGAGCGCGGCACGCCGGAGCGCGAGGCGGTCTACGGCCGCGAGCTCTCGCGCTCCTTCCAGTCGATCCGCCGCTGCCGCCATCCGGTCGTCGCCGCCTGCCGCGGCTGGACCATGGGCGGCGGCTGCGGCATCGCGACGATGGCGGATTTCCGTGTCGGCGGCCCCGGCACGCGCATGGGCATCCCGGCGCGCAACCTCAGCCTCTTCTACCCCTATGGCGAGCTCGACGTGCTGTTGCAGTCGATCGGCTACTGGGTGGCGATGGAGCTGCTGGTGGAAGGCCGCGTCTTCACCGGCGAGGAAGCCTACCATAAGGGCCTGCTCTCGCGCCTCGTGCCGGACGAGGAGGTGATCGCGGAGGCCATGGCGATGGCGAAGCGCATCGCGCAGGGCGCGCCGCTGTCGAACCGCTTCCACAAGGCGGCGCTGCAGAAGCTGCGCGGCCCGCTGCCGATCACCGCCGACGAGCTCGCCGCCAACACCGACTTCGCCTACACCGAGGACTTCCGAGAGGCGACGCGCGCCTTCCTCGAGAAGCGCAAGCCCGTCTGGCGCGCGCGCTAAGGCGCTAACCGCTTCTTCACCATCGCGGCGCACACTTGCCGCATGTCGAAGGATCCCGTGCTTCGCGCGTTGTCGGCCATCGGCTCGCAGGGCGCCCTGTCCACCCATCTCACCGCGGCGCTCGCGGAGGCAAGCGACAGCGAGCTGCGCCGCGTGGTCGGCGTGGTGGACGGCCTGTCGTCCCGCGCCGGGGTGGACCACCTGCTGGCCGGCATCAGGCCGCGCATCGCGGAATTGCGCCCGCCCCGCCCGCTGCGGTTCGGGCGGCTGCTCGTCCTGCCGCTGGAAGTCGCCCTCGTCACGCCGGAGACCTGGCTGCGCAGCCGGCAGGGGATTCCGCGCAGCACACTGGCGCCGATCATCCAGACGCTGCGCGCCGCCCTTGGCACCGACGCGGAGGAGATCGAGCACGCGGCTTTGGGCTTCTCCACCGGCGATGTGGAGGTCGTGGCGACGCTCGGCGCGCGGCTATGGCCGGCCGCCGCCGGGGCGCTGATCCCGCCGGTGCCGGAGGGCTGGGAGCGGACCCGCCTGCCGCCGCAGGCCGCGGCGCAGATCCTGGCGGTCTGCCGCGCACTCTGGCGCGACGCCGCCGCGAACGGCCTGCGGGTGGAGCCGGCTCAGCTCGGCGGCTGACCTTCCACCGTCTCGCTCCCCGCGCGCCACCGATGCGTGGAGGCGCCGAAGGCGACCAGCGTGCCCGCCGCATCGAACACCTCCGTGCGGCAGAAGAAGATGTTGCGGCCACGCGTCACCACCCGCCCCTCCGCCACCAGCCGCCCGCCCGCCACCTGGCCGGTGAAACGGCAATCGAGGTCGAGCGTCACCGCGCGCCGGATGTTGCCCGGCACGCTGCACCACAATCCCGCATAGGCCGCCGCCTGGTCGATCAGCGACAGCATCACGCCGCCATGCGTGATGCCGGAGCGGTTGGCGTGCCGCGCGTCGGTCTCGCAGGCGACGCGGGCGAGGCCGTCGCGCCACTCGATCAACTCGAGGCCGAGCAGATCGTGGAACGGGGCGGGATGCGGGTCGAGCGGCGTGGTCATGGCCGGACGCGTGCCGCCACCGCAGCGCGCGGTCAAGCCGGCGGCTTGATCGCCGCGCCGCGCGCCCGCATCTGCACCGCATGCCCGATGCACCCGACCGCGTGGAGATCGACGCCAGGGGCGACGTCGCCCTGACGGCGGACCAGGCCGCCGCCCTGCTCGGCGTGCCGCTCGACGCCTTCCTCGCGGATCTGCGCGCCGGGGTCGTCTATTCGGTGGTGGAGCGCGGCGAGGGCGAGGATGCCGGCCGGCTCCGCCTGACGCTCCGCCGCCGTGCGGCGCAGCGCGTGCTGGTCGTGGACGCAGCAACGGGACAGGTGCTGTCCGTCGCCTGATCAGGCGATCTGCAGCGCCTGCAACTGCTCCTCCAGCTCCTGGAAGCTCGGCATGGAATGGCTCGGCGCCATCTTGCGGCCGGTCTCCACCGCCACCTGCGGCGCGTTGCCGTGCAGATGCGCGACGAGCACGGCGCGGATCACTTCCAGGTACTTCGCCTCCTCCTCCACCACGCCCTTGAGCCGCGCCGCCAGCGGGCCCATCAGCCCATAGGCGAGCAGCACGCCAAGGAAGGTGCCGACCAGCGCGCCACCGATCATCCTGCCGAGCACCGCCGGCGGCTGGTCGATGGAGCCCATCGTCTTGATGACGCCGAGCACGGCGGCGACGATGCCGAGGGCAGGCAGCGCGTCGGCAACCGACTGCAGCGCATGGGACGGGTGCAGCTCCTCCTCCCGCAGCTTCTTCAGCTCCCGCGCCATCACGTCCTCGATCTGGTGCGGGTCGTCGGCGTTCATGCCGATCATCCGCAGGTAGTCGCAGATCAGCGCGACCGTCTGCGCGTCGGCGGCGATCTTCGGGAACTTGCGGAAGGCGGCGGAGTCGGACGGCCGCTCGATATGCGCCTCCAGCGCCATCGCACCCTTCTGCTGCGCCAGGCGCACGAACCAGTAGAGCAGCGACAGGATCTCGACGTAGTCCTGCTTGTGGTAGCGCGACCCCTTCAGGATCTTCCGGAATCCCGCCGCCGTGTGCTTCACGTCGTGGATCGAGTTCGCCATGACGAAGGCGCCGATGGCTGCGCCGCCGATCATCATCAGTTCGAACGGCAGGGCGGCGAGGATGATGCCGAACTTGCCGCCGGCGATGAGGTAGCCGCCGAACACCATCGCCAGGACGAAGCCGAAGCCGGCAATCGCGGTCATGGCGCGGGCGGCGTCCGGATCAGCGTGATCGCGACGCGCCGGTTCGCCGCGGCCGCCGGCTGGTCGGCGAGCAGGAGCTGGCGGTCGGCATAGCCCGCGACGGACCGGATCCGCGCCTCCGGCAGGCCGGCCTCGGCCAGCAGGCGCCGCGTGGCGTTGGCGCGGTCCGCCGAGAGGTCCCAGTTCGACCTCTCGGCGCCGCGGAAGGGCGTCGCGTCGGTGTGGCCGGCGACGACCACCGGGTTGGGCAGCCGCGCGGCCACCTGTGCGACGCGCGCGATCAGCGCCCGCGCCCGGTCGTTCGGCATCGCGCCGCCCAGCGCGAACATCGGCTGCCGGTCGGCGTCGAGAAGCTGGATGCGCAGCCCTTCCGGCGCCTGCTCGATCAACAATTGCCGGCCGAGGTCGGCGAGCGCGGGGTCGGCGGCGACGGCGCGCCGGATCTCCTCCGCCGCCTGCTCGAAGGCTTCGCGCTCGCGGCGCTGGTGCTCGGCGCGCAGCGCGGCGTCCGAGACCTGCCGCAGGTCGGAGGGCGGCCGGGCCTCTGCCACCGTACCCGGCATGTCCGGGCTGTCGCTGCGGACCATCTGCGGGTCCTGCTCGCCGGGCGGGGCGTCGGCGCGCGCGATGCGGACGCGGCGCGGCTCGGCCTCCTCGTCCTCGCCCTCGGGCCCGCTGCGCAGCGGCACGGGGCGGGCGGGCACCGTATCGTCCTCCACCTCCACGTCGGGCAGCACCGGACGCGGCCCGCGCTGGACCGTGATCGCGCCCGCATCCTGGTTCATCGGCTCCGAGCTGTGCGGCGTGCGTCCGCCGAAGGGCTCGCCCGTGCCGGACTGGCCGCGGCCGAGCACGTGGCTCGGCGCGAAGTAGTCGGCGATGCCCTGGCGCTGCTCCTCGGTCGTGGCGTTCAGCAGCCACATGAGCAGGAAGAACGCCATCATCGCCGTGACGAAGTCGGCATAGGCCACCTTCCAGGCCCCGCCATGGTGCCCGTGGCCACCTTCCTCGATCTTCCGCACGACGATCGTCGCGCCGTTCCGCCGCGCCATCCTGCCCGCTCTCCGCGCCGCGTGATGCCGCGGCGCCGGTTAAGGCGGCCTTACGCGCGCGGCTTCGCGACCTCGAACCGCCAGGGTGCGGCGCTGTCCTCGTTCGGGTCGAGCTTCAGCCGGTGCTCGAGCGGCGGGAAGGCGCGGCTGCGGCAATCCGGCCTGTCGCAGAGCCGGCAGGACAGGCCGATGCCGACCGCCGCGCGACCGAGCTCGAGCCCGTCCGCATAGACGACCTCGTCGGCGCGCGCGATGTCGCAGCCCATCGCCACGACCTGCACCGGCGCCGGCTCCCCCCAGCGCGTGGTGGGCGCGGCGAGGGCGCGGGCGAAGGTCAGGAAGGTGGCGCCGTCGGGCAGCTGCGCCACCTGCACCTGCGTCTCGCCGGGGTGCGAGAAGGCGCGGTGCACGATCCATTTCGGGCAGGACCCGCCGAAGCGCGCGAATGGGAAGCCGGCGGCCGAGAAGCGCTTGTCCACGTTGCCGGCCGGATCGACGCGCAGGAAGAAGAACGGCACGCCGCGCGCCCCGTCACGCTGCAGCGTCGAAAGCCGGTGCGCCGCCTGCTCGAAGCTGACGCCGAAGCGCGCCGCCAGCGCCTCCACCTCGTGCCGCAACTCCCGCGCGGCGTTCAGGAAGGCGACATAGGGCATCAGCAGCGCCGCGGCGGCGTAGTTCAGCAGGCCGAGCCGGATGATCGCCGCCGCCTCGGGCGTCGAGGGCGCGGCCGGCGCGACCACCGCCTCCACCGCCTCCCGCGCCTCGAGCAGCATCAATTGGAACGCCATCTGGAAGCCGCGGGATTCGCGCGGCAGCGATTCCGACAGGTCGAGCCGCTTCAGCTGCGGGTCGTAGCGCCGCAGTGCACCCGGCAGCGCGCCGACCGCGACGGTCACGCCATGCGTGCGGCGCAGCCGCTCGGCGATCGCGTGGTTCATCTCCGCCGGGCTTGCGCGCAGCTCCGCGCCGATCCGCTCCGCCACCGCCTCCAGCGCCGGGAAGTGGTTCGCGTGCTCGTGGAAGAAGTCGCGCGATTCCTCCGTCGGCAGCAGGATGCGCCGGCCGGTCGGCAGCGCGATGCCGGACGCGTCCTCCTTCGCGACGCGCCAGGCGCGATACAGCGCCAGCATCGCCCGCGCCGCATTGGGGGCGGAGGCGGCAAGCGTCGCCACCTCCTGCTCCGGCACCTCGTCGAGGCCGAGCAGCGGGTCTGACAGGACCTCGCGCAGCCCGGCCTCCATCTGGCGTTCCCGATTGCCGGACAGCGAGGCGAGATCCACCGAGAGATGCTCGCCGAGCTTGATCAGCAGGCTCGCCGTGACGGCGCGCTGGTCGTGCTCGATCAGGTTCAGGTAGCTGGCCGAGATGCCGAGCCGCGCCGCCAGCGCCTGCTGGGTGAGCCCGCGCTCCATGCGGAGGCGGCGGACGGTGCGGCCGATCAGCGGACGGGCCATGTGGTGTCCTTTACAAAACCGGGCCCTGTGTCTGTGAACATCGTCACAGGCTTGCCGCGGCCACCTAGGATTCCCGCTGAACTTCGGCAGCGCAATGTGAATTATTGACGGGCACCGCGCAGCAAGGGCGCGGCAAGGAGCCCAGATGACACGCAGCATCACGTCCCCGGTCTTCGCGCCCGACGGCGGCGCCGGGTTTGGCGGCCAGCCCATGCCGGGCCGCTTCGACGGCATCCGCCGCGACTACACCCCCGCCGACGTCGCGAAGCTCGCCGGATCGTTCCGCATCCAGCACACGCTGGCCGACATGGGCGCGCGGCGCCTGTGGCAGCTGCTCAAGACCGAGCCCTTCGTGAATACGCTCGGCGCGCTGACCGGCATGCAGGCGGTGCAGCAGGTGAAGGCCGGGCTGAAGGCGATCTACCTCTCCGGCTGGCAGGTGGCCGCCGACGCCAACACCGGCGGCGAGATGTATCCCGACCAGTCGCTCTATCCCGTGGACAGCGTCCCCAACGTCGTGCGCCGCATCAACAACGCGCTGCGCCGCTGCGACCAGATCGCCGTGCAGGAAGGGAAGGGCGACGCCACCCACTACATGGCGCCGATCATCGCCGACGCGGAGGCCGGCTTCGGCGGCGCGCTCAACGCCTACGAGCTGATGCGCCACATGATCGAGGCCGGCGCCGCCGGCGTGCATTTCGAGGACCAGCTGAGTTCCGAGAAGAAGTGCGGCCATCTCGGCGGCAAGGTGCTGGTGCCGATCCAGCAGCACATCCGCACCCTGAACGCCGCGCGGCTCGCCGCCGACGTGGAGGGCGTGCCGACCGTGCTGCTCTGCCGCACCGACGCGGAATCCGCGCAGCTGCTGACCGCCGACATCGACGAGCGCGACCGCCCCTTCCTGACCGGCGAGCGTACGCCCGAAGGCTTCTTCCGCATCAAGCCCGGCATGGGCAAGCAATACGCGATCGCGCGCAGCCTGGCCTATGCGCCCTATGCCGACCTGCTGTGGTGGGAGACGTCGGATCCCGACCTGCAGGATGCGCGCGACTTCGCGGAAGCCATCCACCGCGAGTTCCCCGGCAAGATGCTCGCCTACAACTGCAGCCCGTCCTTCAACTGGCAGCGCAAGATGGGCGTCGAGGCGGCGGCGAGGTTCCAGCGCGAGATCGGCGCGATGGGCTACAAGTTCCAGTTCGTCACACTGGCCGGCTTCCACAGCCTGAACCTCTCGATGTTCAGGCTGGCGCGCGGCTACGCCGAGCGTGGCATGGGCGCGTATTCGGAGCTTCAGCAGGCGGAATTCGCCGAGGAGGCCAACGGCTTCACCGCCGTGCGCCACCAGCGCGAGGTCGGCGTCGGCTACTTCGACGCCGTTGCAACGGCTGCGTCAGGCGGCAACGCCTCCACCACCGCGCTCGCGACCTCCACGGAAGCCGCGCAGTTCGTCGCGCCGGAGGCGCGCGGCGAGCAGCACGAGAAGGCGCCGGCGCACGCGCACTAGGCGCACGGCCCCGCAGACCACCCGGCGCGCCGCCTGGCGCGCCGGTCCCCGAAACCGCAGGAACGACCGGGAAGCACGAACATGAACGACGACATGCATGACGACGGCCTTGTCCACTCGCATGGCTGGGCCACCGAGCCGCCGCCCTCCGTGGGCATGCTGCTGCGTCCGGCGAACGAGAACCGCCGCGTCCACGCGCCGGAGATCGCCGACGCGATGTCGGTGCCGCAGGATGACGGCCACGACGACGGCCTGGTCCACACGCATGACTGGGCCAGCCAGCACAGCTCGCGCCGCTTCCACGGCTGAGCCCGGGCAGCCAAGGGATGGCGCATCGCGGCGCCGGGGTCATCCCCGGCGCCGCTTCGTCATTCGGAACAGGGAAGCGCCGTCTCGAATCGCCGTCAGACCAGCAACTCAACCCCGCACGCCGCCGAAAGGCGACGCAGCCCGGCAAGCACGTCCTCGGGCGGCGGGCCCGGCGGCGCGTCCACGACAGTGCCGGGCGCCACAGCCTGGCCAAGCGTCGAAAAGAAGTCTTCGTGCTGCCGGCCAGGGCCGTTCACGATCAGCATCGAGGCCGGCTCCGGGCCCGGATTGCGGAAGGCGTGCGCAGCGCCGTTCGGGATCGCGACGCAGTCGCCGGGGCCGACGAGCCGGGTCTCCCCATCCACGCTGAACTCGTAGCGGCCCGAGAGGACGTAGAAGGCCTCGTCGTCCCCGGCATGACGGTTCGGCGGGGCGCCGGCGCCCGGGGCCGAGCGGCATTCCGACACCAGGAAGGGTGCGCCCGCCGAAGGGCGCGCCAGGAAGGTGAGGACGTTGCCGAACAGTGCGTAGCTCGGGTTCGGGTCAGGCATGGGTGTGCTCCTCCGGCTGTCGCCGGCCCACTTCCGGACGGCGCTCTCAGGCCGTATATAAGACGCATGTCTCGTCATGAGACAAGTGTATCGTGAAGGGGGTCCGTTGCGTCTCGACACCGGCCGGGCAGGGCAGAAGCTGCGCACCCGCCAGGCCTTGCTGGCCGCGGCGCGGCGCCTGATGGCGCGCGGAGAGCCGGTCACGGTCATCGCCGCGGCCGCCGAGGCGGGCATCTCCAAGGCGACCGCCTATCGCTACTTCACGGCGCCGGATGCGCTCGCGATGGAGGCTGCGCTCGACGCCAGCGTCGCCAGCCCGGCCGAGGTGGTGGGCGACGCGCGGGACGTGCGGGACAGGGTGCGGCGCGTCCATCGCCATCTGGCCGAGGCGGTGCGCCGCAATGAGCGTAGCTTCCGCATCTTCCTCGCCAAGGCGCTCGAGGCGTCGGCGCAGGGGGGCGCGCCGATGCTTCGCGGCGGCCGGCGCCTGCCGATGTACGAGCTGGCGCTGGAACCGGTGCGCGACCGGATGTCGGCCGAGGCCTTCGACGCGCTGGTCAACGCCCTTGCCGGTGCGACCGGGCTGGAGGCCTACCTGGCGCTCCGCGACGTCTGCCAGCTCGGCGAGGAGGAGGCCGAACGCGTCTCGCTGCTCGCGGCGGAGGCCATCCTCGACAGCATGCTCCCCGCCCCACCGTCCCGAGGCGACGTCAGCGCAGGGTGAAGCGCAGCCCCAGGCCCACCATGTTCGAGCCGCTGCCCTCGGGCGCGAAGGTGCCGAAGGCGCCGGAGCGGTGGTGGATGCGCGGCACCAGCGACACGCCCGGCAGGTCGGGGTGCGAGAACTCAAGCTCGAAGGCTAGGTAGTTCAGCAGCCGCTGCGGATCCGGGTCGTTGATCTGCTCCTCGAGCCGCGGCGTCCCGAAGGCGTAGGACAGGCCCTGCACCGCCGCGAAGTTCACCCGCGGCCCGGTCGCGCCCAGCGCCAACTCCGGCGAGCGCCAGACCAGGGACAGCGTCGCCTCCGGATTGCGCTGGATGCCGAAATGCACCCCGAACTGGCCTTCCACCTCGATCGAGCTGCCGTCCAGGATGCGCCCGATCACCGGCCAGCCGGTGCGGATGCCGCGCACCAGGACACGGTTCGCGATCGCCGAGGCGAAGTAGGAATCCTCCGTCTCGAGGTCGCCGTTGATGATACGCCCCGGGATGTCGGCCAGGCGATTGGTGGTCCAGTAGGCGACATAGGCGGTGCCATGCCAGGTGCGGTCACGAATCTGCTGCGCGGTCGCCGGCGTCGCCATCCCAAGCAACAGGGCTCCCAGCACCAGACCCCGCATCGCCATCCCCTCACGATTCCGTGAGGATCCTAGAGCAGCGCCCGATCGAGTGGAACCGCTCCGCGGTTCCGCCGATCGGGCATAAGCTGCTCTAGAATTGTGACTCCGAGAGCAGCGTCGCCGCAGGCGGAACCGGTGCGGGCCGCTCAGGCGCGCAGCGCCTCCGCGAAGACTGCGGGGTCCACGTTGCCGCCGCTGATCACCACGCCGACCGTCTTTCCCTTCGCATCCACCTTGCCGGCCAGCACGGCGGCCAGCGCCACCGCGCCGCCCGGCTCCGCCACCACCTTCAGATGCTCGAAGGCGAAGCGCATCGCGCGGAACACCTCGGCGCGTGTCACCACCACGCCGCCGGCCAGCCGCGGCTGGTTCACCGCGAAGGTGATGGCGCCCGGCCGCATCGACAGCAGTGCGTCGCACAGCGTCTCGCCCGCGCCGTCATTGGCGATGCGCGCACCGGCCTCCAGGCTGCGCTTCGTGTCGTCCCACCCTTCCGGCTCCACCGCCCAGACCTGCGTGCCGGGCGAGGCGCCCTCCGCCGCCAGGGCGCAGCCCGCGATCAGCCCGCCGCCACCGGTGCAGACCGCCAGAGCATCGAGGCTCAGCCCCGCCGCCGCCGCATCCTCGAACAGCTCGAGCGCCAGCGTGCCCTGCCCGGCGATGACATCGGGATGGTCGAAGGGCGGCAGCACCGTCCCGCCGCGCTCGGCCGCGAGGCGATCCGCCAGCGTCTCCCGGTCCGTCGTCTTGCGGTCGAAGAAGGTGACCTCGGCGCCCCAGCGCTTCGTGCTCTCGACCTTGATCGCCGGCGCGTCGGACGGCATCGCGATCAGCGCCGGCATGCCGAGCATCGCCGCCGCGCAGGCCGTTGCCTGGCCATGGTTGCCGGAGGAATGCGTCACCACGCCCGCCGCGCGCTGTGCCGCATCCAGCTTCAGCGCCGCATTGGTCGCGCCGCGCAGCTTGAAGCTGCCGGTGCGCTGCAGCGGCTCCGGCTTCACCAGGATGGTGCCGCCGGTGATCTCGTCCAGCAGCCGGTGGCGCAGCATCGGCGTGCGCACGACATGCGGCGCGATGCGCGCGGCGGCGGCGCGGACGTCGTCGTGCGAAGGCACGCCAAGAAGACCTTGGGTGGGCAGAGTTCCGCTCATGCGGCAGCCTTCCGGAAGCGGTTGGGATCCACCAACGGCACCACCGGCGCCAGCGCGCCGGGATCCTCGCGCCTGACCAGCGCGGCCAGCAGCGCGCCGGCGGCCGGCGCGGTCTGGATGCCGTAGCCGCCCTGGCCGATGAACCAGAAGAAGCCCGGCACGTCGCGATCCTCGCCGATCGCGAGGCTCCGGTCCGGCGTGAAGCTGCGCAGCCCCGCCCAGCGGTGCTCGACGCGGTGCACGGGGATATCCAGCGCCTGCTGCATCCGGTCCACCGCGATCGCCACGTCGAGCTCGTCGGGCTGCACGTCGTGCGGGTCCATGTCCGTCTCGTCGGCCGGCGAGACCATCAGCTTCCGCCGCGCCTCCGGCCGTACGTACCAGCTGTGCCCCGCATCGCCGAGCAGCGGCCAGCCGGCGCAGTCATGCGCGCCGGGATCGACGATCAGCGCCGTGCGGCGCTTCGGCTGCAGGCCGAGCGGCGCGGCGCCGGCGATCCGCGCCACCTCGTCGCCCCAGGCGCCCGCCGCGTCCACGATCACCGGCGCGGCGAAGACAGCGCCCGCGCTCGTCTCCGCCTCCCACATCCCGCCGCGCCGCGCGATGCGACCCGCGCGGTGGCGCAGCGCCAGCACGCCGCCCGCGCGCCGCAGCATCTGCAGAAACCCCTGGTGCAGCCCCGCGACGTCCATGTCGAAGGCGTCGCGCTCGATCGCCGCAGCGGCGGCGTAGCCGGGCTTCAGCGGCGGCCCCATCGCGGCGACGGCCTCGACCGCGATCGGCTCGATCCCCTCGCCGGTCGCGATCATCTCGTCGAGCTTCGCGCGCTGGTCCTCCGGCGCGAGCGTCACGACCGGCCGCTGTGCGAAGATCGGCCCGGGTGCGAAGCCCTCGGGCGGCGCCTCGAAGAAGGCGCGCGAGGCGGCCGAGAGCAGCCGCACGTCGCGCGGCCCGTAGTTCTGGATCCAGATCGCCGCGGAGCGGCCGGTGGTGTGGTAGCCCGCGCTCTCCTCCGCCTCGAGCAGCGCCACCTTATGCGTGGCGGCGAGGTGGGCCGCCGCGGTCGCCCCGGCCATGCCGGCGCCGACCACGATCACGTCGAAACTCTGGACATCCATGCGGCCCATCGTCCCGCCGCGGGGCGGCAGGCGTCAATCGGCCCAGCGCGTCGGTCAGGCCCCGCCGCCCTTCGGGGCTTGGCCCGCCCGCGCCAGCTCGCGCGTCTCCGGCAGCGGCGCGCCGACCGTATAGGACCGCGCGCGGCCGATCGGCGGATCGCGGCGCAGCAGCCGGCGCGGCTCGCGCGGGG
>NZ_JAKJIB010000439.1 GCF_021864505.1 Falsiroseomonas oryziterrae | reverse complement strand
CGCCGCCGCCCCAGCCGGCGCAGACCGCCGGCACCGGCCAGACGCCGCCCGTGGCGCGCCCGCAGGAGAACAGCCGGAGCGTCGAGAACACGCTCGAGCGGCTGCGCCAGCAGGCGGCTCAGCAGCAGCCGCCGACCGCGCGGCCCAACCCGCAGGCAGGCAGGCCGGCCGCGGGTGGCGGCGCGCCGACTGGTACGGCCCCGCTCACCCAGGGCGAGATCCGGGGCCTCGCCGAGCAGATCACGGAATGCTGGACGGTGGATGCCGGCATGCTCGGCCTGGCCGACATCGTGGTCGAGCTGCGCGTGCAGCTCGACGGCCAGGGCATTGTCCGCCAGGTCGTGCCGGGCGATCGCGGCATGCCGACGGAACCGCGGGCGCGGGCGGTGTTCGACTCCGCGCGGCGCGCGCTGCTGAACCCGGCCTGCAACCCGCTGCGCGTGCCCGCCGACAAGCACGCCACCGTCATGGCCTCCACCTTCCGCTTCAATCCGAGAGGATTGGTCCGATGAGCCTCCGTTCCCCCTCCCTCCTCACCCGCCGCCACGCGCTGTTCGGCGCCGGGGCCGTCATGGTCGCGCCGGGGATCCTGTCCTGGCCGCTGATGCCGCGATCGGCGATGGCGCAGGGCGCGGTGATCGACATCACCCGCGCGCGCACCGACCCGATCCCGATCGCCGTGCCGAGCATGGCCGGCGCGACGCCCGACGCGCAGCGCTTCGGCCGCGACATCGCGGGCGTGATCCAGCAGAACCTCCGCAACTCCGGCCTGTTCCGCCCGGTGGAACGCCAGGCCTTCATCCAGTCGCCGGAAGCAGCCGCCGAGCGGCCGCGCGCGCAGGACTGGCGCGTGATCGGGGCGCAGGCGCTGACTACGGGCCGCGTGGACGCGCAGGGCGACCGGCTGCGGGTCGAGTTCCGCCTCTGGGATGTGCTCGCCGACCAGCAGCTGCAGGGCACCGCCTTCACCGCGCCGGCGGCACAGTGGCGCCGCATCGCGCACCTGATCTCGGACGTGATCTACGAGCGCATGCTGGGCGAGAAGGGCTATTTCGACACCCAGATCGTCTACATCGCCGAAAGCGGCCCGCGCGACCGGCGCACGCGCCGCCTCGCCATCATGGACCAGGACGGCGAGAACCATCGCTTCCTGACCGACGGCTCCTTCCAGGCGCTGACGCCGCGCTTCCACCCCTCGGCGCGGCAGATCGCCTTCATGAGCTATCAGCGCAACGAGCCGCGGGTCTATCTGTTCAACCTCGACACCGGCCAGCAGCAGGTGCTCGGGAATTTCGGCGGCATGACGCTCAGCCCGCGCTTCTCGCCGGACGGGCGCAGCGTGATCCTCTCGGCCGCGCGCGGCGGCGATGCGAACATCTACGTCGTGGACCTCGCGACGCGGCGCGAGCGGCAGCTGACCTCTGGCGGATCGCTCGACGTCTCGCCCTGCTTCTCGCCCGACGGGCAGCAGATCGTCTTCAACTCCGACCGCGGCGGCGACCAGCAGCTCTACGTCATGACGGCGGACGGGGCGAATGTGCGGCGCATCTCCTTCGGCAACGGGCGCTACGCGACGCCGGTCTGGTCGCCGCGCGGCGACCTGATCGCCTTCACGCGGATGAGCGGCGGGCAGTTCGCGATCGGCGTGATGCGCCCCGACGGCAGCGGCGAGCGCATCCTGTCGGAGGGCTGGCAGATGGAAGGCCCGACCTTCGCGCCGAACGGCCGCGTGCTGGCCTTCCACCGCGAGACGCGGGCGCGCGATGCGCGCGGCAGCGGCTTCTCCTCGCGCCTCGCGCAGATCGACATCGCCGGCTTCAACGAGCGGCAGATGGTGACGCCGACGGACGGGTCCGATCCGTCCTGGTCGCCGTTGTTGTCGTAGATGATGCCTCAGGCGCCGGCGCGGCCTCCGGCCGCTTGGCTTGCGCGCCGCAGACATGTTGCGCCGGGCGGCGCGGGCGGTCGCGGCGCGGCGGCCGCTGTGCGGCCGCGAGATGGTTGGCGCGTGCGGGCCACGAATTCTTGACCTTGCGAGGGTGCACCGGTAACGCCCGGGTCACCGCGGATAACCGGATAGGGACCATACCGGAATGAACATGAAGATCTTCGGCCTGCTGGCCGGCATGGCGGTTCTCGGCGCCTGCTCGAACACCTCGCAGACCGACGCGAATGCCGGCGGCGCGGGCGGCGCCGGGGGGCCGCGCCCGGGCAGCCAGGAGGATCTCGTCGCCAATGTCGGCGATCGCGTCTTCTTCGACACCGACCGCAGCAACATCCGCGCCGACCAGCGCCCGGTGCTGCAGCGCCAGGCCGCCTGGATGCAGCAGTATCCGCAGGTGCAGGTGATGGTCGAAGGCCATGCCGACGAGCGCGGCACGCGCGAATACAACCTCGCCCTCGGCCAGCGCCGTGCCAATGCGGCGCGCGACGTGCTGGTGGCCGGCGGCGTCGCGCCGTCGCGCATCCAGACCATCTCCTACGGCAAGGACCGCCCGGCCGCGCTCGGCTCCGACGAGCAGGCCTGGTCGCAGAACCGTCGCGCCGTGACGGTGGTGCGCTGAGGCGCGCGATGCGGCGGCTCGGTCTTCTCGCGGGGCTCGTCCTGCTCGTCGCGTCCGGGGGGGTGCAGGCGCAGGTCGAGACGCGCGAGGGCATCGCGCTGCAGAACCAGATCCTCCAGCTCCGCCAGGAGCTGGAGGT
>NZ_JAKJIB010000438.1 GCF_021864505.1 Falsiroseomonas oryziterrae | reverse complement strand
GCGAAGCCCTGCGGGCCGGGCACGACGCCGCCGCGCGGGTCCGGGCCGAAGCGGTTCGGGCCATCCTCGCCGCGGTTCGCATACCACACGATCAGCACGATGATGCCGACCAGCGGCACGAGGCCGAGCAGGACCCACCAGCCGCTGCGCCCGGTGTCGTGCAGCCGCCGGACCGACACGGCGAGCCCGGGCAGGAACAGCGCCAGCGAGGCGATGGCACCCATGATGCCGGTGTCGCCCAGGAACGAGTCCAGGATGGCGGCCACGACCTGGACGAGCAGGTTGAAGAGGATGAAGAACCAGAACTCCGACCGGCGCGCGCGGCCGGAGAAGGTGACGTAGTTCTGCAGGCAGGTCCGAACCGCGTCCTGGAAGTTCATCGCCGCTCTCCCCAAGGCGGGACGAGGATGCGACGCGGCGCGCCGTCGCGCCAGACAGAATCCGGGGCGCTTTCCGGGGGCGCTACTGCGCCCGGCACTCCATCACGCGCAGGTCGTAGACCGGGTGCTGGAGCATGTTCACGCCCGGCGCATTGGCGAACATCCAGCCCCGGAACACCGAGGCGCCGTTGGCCGGGGCGCGGCTGTCGGTGATCTCCATCCAGGCCGCGCTGTCCGGCACCTCGTCCGGCGGGCGGGCGTGGCAGGCGCGAACCGTGATGGTCAGCGTCCCGAAGGCCTGCGGCTGGCCGACCGGTACGCGCAACGTGCTGACCCGCGCCGTGACCTTATCGAGCGCCTGCAACTCCGCCACGCGCTGCGGCACCCAGCCCTGTTGCGCCGCGGCACCGCCCGCCGTCGCGAGCACCACCACCATCGCGAGACGCCGGATCACGGCTTCTTCGGGCTCGGCAGCGCAGCGACGAGGTCGGTCAGGATCTTCCGCATCTCCGCCTCGTCCACGCCCATGAGCACCGCATCCTCGAAGGCGTCGCGCAGCAGCTGCGCCGCCTCGCGGTGGTTCTCGGCGAGCACCTTCAGCTTCTCTCGGCACGACACCGGCGCGCCGTCGGCGCCCGGCCATACCGGAGGCGGGTCGAGCGCGCTCATCGCCCGCCGGGGCTGGGCGACCCGGCGTTGCCGCCCTCGTTGCGGTTGCCGCCGCTGCCCTGGCCTTCGGTCATCGAGAAGATGAAGCGGCCGAGCAGGCTCTCGAGGCTCACGGCCGACTGCGTGATGGTGATCTGGCCGCCATTCGCCAGGATGCGGTCCGACCCGCCCGGCACGATGGCGACGAAGCGGCCGCCGAGCAGCCCCTCGCTCGCGATCTCGGCCGAGCTGTCGGAGGGCAGGCGCAGATTGCCGTCGAGGCGCAGCGTCAGCACGGCGAGGAAGGTCTGCGGGTCGATGCGCTGGTCCACGACCGAGCCGACCTTCACGCCGGCGATCCGCACATCGGCGCCCGGCGCGAGGCCGGCGATGCTGTCGAAGCGCGCGGTCAGCGTCTGGCCCGGGCCGGACACGCCGCCGCGCCCGGAATTGGTCACGGCGAAGACGAGGAACACCGCGGCGACGGCCAGCACGACCGCGCCGGCGGCGATCTCTGCGAAGGAACGGGACTTCACGGAGGCGGACGCGCTCAGGAGCCGGGGCTCCAGGCCTCGTAGTCGCCGGCCGTCTCGCGGCGCTTGCCGCCCGCGTAGTCGTGGCCGGAGGGACGATAGGCCTGGGCCGTCCCGGTCGGGTTCGGCCGGTGCTCAACCTGCCAGGCGTGGCGCTTCGTCTCGGGCAGCGGCGCATCCGTGGTGTGGTGCAGCCAGGCATGCCACTCGGGCGGCACCTTCGTGGCCTCCGCCGTGCCGGCATAGATCACCCAGCGCCGCTTGCGGCCGTAGTTGCCGAAATCGGCGCGGGATTCGTAGTAGGCGTTCCCGAAGCGGTCGGTGCCGACCTCCTGGCCGGCAAAACGGGCGAGCAGTCGCTCGAACATGGGATCCTCGGCGCGCCGCCTGGCGCTCTTCGCATCTGCGGTCTGCGGTGTTGTCGCACAAGCGCGGCATGGGCGCAAAAGCGGGGCGGCGCCCGCGGTTTTCCACATGCCATCCACAGGATATTGTGGTTCCGACCCCGGAACACCGCAACATCCGGCTTGCCGACCGCCCGAGTCGCGGCCAGGATGCCTGCCATGTCCAGTCTGCGCGGAACCCTCTGGGACGGTGTGGCTCTGTGGCGCCTGCGCGCCGCGCCGGATCCGGACTCCGAGCCCCGCGCCATCGCCCTCCCCGTCGCCTGGGACGAGGAGGAGGCGGCTGCGATCGCCGCCATCGCTCCCGGCGCGAAGCCGGTCGCCCTGCCCCGCCTCGCCGAGGCCTGGATCGCCCCGCTGGCCGAGCGCGGGCGCAAGCTCGGCGTCCTGGCCGACGCCGGGGAGGCCGCGGCCTTCGCCGACGGGCTGCGCGCCCTTCTGCTCGCCCGCCGTGGCGCCCCGGGCCTGTCGGTCTGGCGGGGCGATGCGAAGGCGCCGGCGCGCTTCGTGCTGAACCTTCCCGCCTTCCTCGACCACGAAGGCGGCTTCGATGCGCCGGCTTATGCCGAAGCCGTGGCGCTCGGGGTCCGTACCCTCGACATCTGGACCGGCGCCAAGGCGCAGCGCCTGTCGCTCGGCTTCGCCGACCTCGCCGGGCTGCTGGCCGGGTTCGGCTTGACCTATGACAGCGCGGAAGGCCGTGCGACGGCCGCCGCGATCGCCGCGCTGACCCGCGGCAGATCCGAAGAACACACT
>NZ_JAKJIB010000437.1 GCF_021864505.1 Falsiroseomonas oryziterrae | reverse complement strand
CCGTCCCGCCCCCGTCCCGCCACGCCTCGGCGCGCTGCGCCGGGACCCGGCCGGGCGGCACCGGCCCGCTGAACATCAGCTCCGCCGCGACGGATTCGACACGCCGTCCGAAGGCGCCCGCGGCGCCGGCGGGGGCGGACGGCAACTCGACCCCTTCCGCGCCGAAGCTGAACGCCAGCGCCGCCTCCTCCTCGGTGGCGGAGGCGCTGCCCGCCAGGGACAGCCGCGCGCTGCGCAGCTCGAAGCCGCCCAGCGGCGAGCCGATCCGCAGCCGCTCCGCGCTTGCCTCGAGCGAGCTGGGCGGCGTGCCGCGCTGCAGCGGCAGCACCGCCTGGAGCGCATCCGCCGTGAAGGGCAGCTCCGCGGCGCCCAGCCGGAGGCGCTGCTGGCCCGGCAGCTCCACGACCAGGCGATCGAGACGCGGCAGCGCCACGCGCAGCACCAGCCGGTCGGTCGAGAAGGTCATGCCGCCGGGCAGCGTCGCCGTCGCGCCCTCCAGCCGGACGCGATCCAGCGTCAGCGTCGCCGCCAGCGGCCATCCGCCGCGCACCGGCGGCGCGGTGTCGACCCGCCAGCCCTGGCTGCGGCGGAGCGCGGCCCAGTCGCGCCAGCCTGCCTCCAGCTCCGCAGCCATGGTGCGCCACAGGAGCGTGTGGCCGCCTCCCAGGGCGAGGAGGGTCGCCAGCCCGGCCAGCAGCAGGTTGCGGCGCAGGCGGCGAGGGGGCTTCCGGTCCATCGGAGGGAAGCCTATAGCCGCCGCGCCCCCGCCCGTGCACCCGCCAGCCCGCCACCACCATCCGAAGCCCGGCGACCCGCCGCTTGCGCCCTGCGGGCACATGTGGGTCTTCGCCTATGGCTCGCTGATCTGGCGTCCCGGCTTCGCCCATGCCGGGCGGCACCGTGCGCTCCTGCGAGGCTGGCACCGCAGCTTCTGCCTCTGGTCGCACCGCTACCGCGGCACGCCGGACGTGCCCGGGCTCGTGCTCGGCCTCGATCGGGGCGGCGCGTGCCATGGCGTCGCGTTCCGCGTGCCGGGCGACCACGCGGCCGAGGTGCTGCGCTATCTCGACGACCGCGAACTGCCGGATGGGGCGGAGGTGGTGTACCATCGGCGCCTCGTCCCCGCGCGGATCCTCGACACCCCCGGCCTCGTCGTGCCCGCGGTGACCTACGTCGTGAACCGCGCCAGCCGGAACTACGTGCCGCGCCTGCCGGCGGAGCGCGCGGCCTCCGTGATCGCGGCAGGCGTGGGCCAGATGGGCGCCAACCGCGACTACCTGCTCAACACGCTCAGCCACCTGCAGGAGCTCGGCGTGCGGGACGCCGGGCTGGAACGGATCGCCGCCCTCCTGCCGGCGGGCCTGGACGCCTGATCCGCCCATCGTCCACAGGGGGCGCCGCGCGTATCGGCGGCCGGCGTCACCGTTCCGGTTTGCGCTGGATCAAGGCGCCGCGCGGCCCCTGGCCGCTATGCTGTTCTTAGCACGATCAATCACTTGCGCTGGTCCGATCCCTGACGGGAATGGCCCACAGGGGCGTGTGCACCGCAGAATAGCGTGTCACGTCAACTGCTTGCGAGATGCGGCTGCGGACTCGTGCGAAGCGTCAATCCACACGCTTATCCACAGCGGGCCCAGCGCCCGCGAGCAGCCTGGCCGTCTCGCCCTCGATGGCCGCCTCAAGCGCGGGAAGCAGCTTCGCCCGCGGCAGCCCCGGGTGCAGCGGCTCGAGCACCGACACGTGGATGATGCCCGGCCGCTTGCGGAAGGCGCGGCGGCCCCAGATGCGCCCGCTGTCGGTCGCCACCGGGATCACGGGCGCAGAGCCGATGCCGGCGATCGCCACCACGCCCGGCTGGTAGGGCACGCGCTCACCGGGCGCGCTTCGCGTGCCCTCGGGGAAGATCACCACCTGTCGGCCCGCCTCGAGCGCCGTCGCCGCCGCGCGCAGCATCCCCCGCAGCGCCGCGCCGCCGCCCGAGCGGTCCACCGGGATCATGCCGACCCTGCGCGCGAACCAGCCATAGAGCGGGATGGCCAGCAGTTCCTTCTTGAGAACATAGGCGGCGTCCTCGACGAGGGTCAGCCAGACGATCGTGTCGAAGGCCGACTGGTGCTTGGAAGCGATCACCGCCGCGCCGCGCGGGATCCGCTCCGCGCCCAGCAGCACGACGCGCACGCCGCAGGTCGCGCGCAGCCAGCCGAGCACCAACCGCGCCCAGAGCCGCATCGCCGCCACCGCGAAGCGGCGCGGCAGCGCGAGCAGCGGCAGGCACAGGATCGCCATGACCGCGGTCAGGGAGAAGAAGCCGGCGTTGAACAGCGCCGAGCGCAGCACGGTCATCGTCTCGCGGAGTCCCTCGCGGGCACCAGCGCCGACAATCCGGTCAGCGCCAGCCCGAGCTTCAGATATTCGCCGATCAGCAACCGCGCCACGCGCGGCCGTGGCACCTCGCCGGCCTCGAGCTGCGAGGGGCCCACCGGTTGCGCCAGCAGCTCCACCTCGGGCAGCGCGCGACGCAGTTCCACGAGCGCACGCGGCATGTGGTAGCCGGCAGTGACCACGCGCAGCGTTCGCATGCCGTGCAGCCGTGCCCAGGCCGCGGTTTCCGCCGCGTTGCCGACGGTCGTCGCCGCTGCGCGGCCGAGCGTCACGCGGGTGCCGGGCGTCACGCGACCGCCGGGCGTGCCCGGCTCGCGTCCCTGCGCGCGCAGGATCCCGCCCAGCGTCGCCCCGGGCGCCACGCCGGAGA
>NZ_JAKJIB010000436.1 GCF_021864505.1 Falsiroseomonas oryziterrae | reverse complement strand
GCAGGCGGCCGGCAGGCGCGGCGGCGGGGCCGGCCTCGTGGGCGGGGCAGGGGGGCGGCGCGCCTCCGGCGTCAGCCACCAGTCGAGCGACGAGTCGCACCCGTCACCGGGCGGGGGCGGGGCGATGTCGCGGCAATCCGGGCTGTCGGCCGGGCAGCGCAGCCGGATGTGCATGTGGCTGTCGTGGCCGCGCCACGGACGGACGTTCCGCAGCCAGGGCTCGCCGCGGTGATCCTGGCAGAGCCGCCGCTTGATCGCGTGGTTGACGAGAACGCGGTCCACGCCGGGCGCCTCCGCGGCGATCCGGATCAGCTGGGCGTGGCGGGGCGTCCAGCGCGCGGGATCGGTCGTGGTCTCGTCCGGCAGGACGAGGGAGGGGATCGATAGCTCCTCGCGCTGGGCGACCGGCACGCGCGGCTTGGGGCGTAGGTCGAGCCAGATGTCGACGTCGATCCCGGTCTGGTGGCTGGCATGGCCCCAGGGCATCGGGCCGCCGCGCGGCTGGGCGATGTCGCCGATCCAGAGGTCTGGCAGGCCGGCGGCCCGCGCCCGGCCGGCGACATGCTCGACGAGCGCGATGGCAGCCGGGTGGCCCCAATGGCGGTTGCGCGAGACGCGGATCGCCTGCCAGCCGGGCCCGTCGGGCAGCAGCTGCACGCCACCCTGCAGGCAGCCGAGCGAGGTGCCGCCGATGGCGCGTGGCGGGCCGGCGGCGGGGCGGGACTGTGCCGCCCAGTCGGCCGCGCGCGCCAGCGGTCCCTCGGCGGCCTGGGCGGGTGGGATCAGCAAGGCAAGGAGAAGCAGCAGCACGCGCGGACCCTAGCGCGGTCGGCCTCACCCTGTCGTGTGCCCGGTGCCCGGCCCCTGCGGGGCCGGGCGGCCGGATCAGAACCGTCTTTCGTGCACCGTGACAACGTCGCCCGGCAGGATCCGGGCCTCGCGGGTGGCACGGAACTCCTGGGCGCGGCCGTCCGGCCCGATGCGCGTCACCGTCATGCTGTCGCGCAGTGCCCGGTAGTTGAAGCCGCCGGCGACGGCCACCGCCGACAGCGCAGTCATGCCGGGCGTGTAGGGAAAGCGCCCGCCGCGCTCCACCATGCCGGTCACGAAGACCGGGCGGTACTCCAGCACCTGGATCGAGACCTGTGGCTCGCGGAACAGGTTGCGTTGGGTCATCACGCGTTCCACCGCACGCTCCACCTCGGTGGTGGTGCGGCCGGCAGCCGGCACGGAGCCGACCAGGGGCAGCGGCAGGGTTCCCTCGTCCGTGATCCGGAACTCCCCGGTCAGCCGCGGGTCATTGAACACCTGCACCCGCACCTGGTCCTCGGGCCCGAGGCGGAAGCCGGTCTCGGTCTCAGGCAGCGGCGGCAGGCCGGCGGTCGGGCTGGTGCAGGCCGCGAGCGCGGCAAGGGGCAGGAACAGGGCAAGGCGGCGGGTCGCCATGGCGAGCGGTCCTCTCTCCAACGGTTGCGAACGGGGTGGCCCATTCGTGCTGGAGGCGACGCATCTGACGCGCTCGCGTTTCCTTTCGACCCCAACACATCACGGTCTTGTTTGCGGCGCGGCGGAACCGACGGCGACCGGAACGGTTGAACAGCGGGCGCCGCGATCCGCCATCTGGATCGCGAACACCCGCGCCCGGGGGGAGTTGCACGATGCTCGACCGACCCGTCGCCGAGCCCCGCCAGCCGGCTGACCGCCGGATGGCCCAGCGCGGCGCGGCAGCCACCATGGGCGCCACAACGGTGATCGAACCGGAAGGGTTCAATCTGGCCGCGCTGATCGGTGCCCTCCGGCGGCGGCGGATGGTGCTGGTCGCCTGCGTGCTGCTCTTCCCGATCATCGCGCTGGTCGCGGCGAAGAACATGACCCCCCGCTACACCGCCAGCACCACCGTGATGTTCGAGCCGCAGGAATACGCCGCGCGCGAGTTGCAGAGCATCCTGCGCGACGAGGGGACGACGGATGCGGTGCTGGCGTCCCAGGTCGAGATCATCCGCTCGCTCTCCATCGCACGGCGGATCGTGGGACGGTTCCACCTCTCCGAGCGGCCGGAATTCGCCTGGTGGCTGCAGGACGCGGAGCGCGCCGGCGGCTGGGCCTTCGCGACGCGCGAGCGGATCGCCGATTGGCTGGAGCGCTGGTCCTTCGAATTGGCCGACCTGGTGCGGCCGCGGCCGATCGCCAACCGCCCGCCGGACCCGATCGCCGAGATCCAGGCGGCCGAGGCGGTGCTCGGGCGCCTCGTGGTCCAGGTGGTGCGCAACAGCCGGGTGCTGGCGATCCGCTTCACCACGGAGGACCCCCAGCTGGCGGCGGCGGTCGCGAACCTCGCGGCCGAGCTCTACATCTCGGACCAGCTCGACGCGAAGTTCGACGCGGTGCGGCGCGCCAACGACTGGCTCGACGGGCGCATCGCCAATCTGCGCGAGGAGGTGTCCCGCAACGAGGCGCAGATCGCCGAGCTGCGGGCACAATCCGGCCTGACGCGGGGTGTCGCGGCGGGGCTGCAGACCGAACAGATCAGCCGTCTCAACCAGGACCTGATCGAGGCGCGCAACACGCTTGCGGGCGCCGAGGCGAGGCTGCAGGCCGCGCGCGGCAGCGGTGGTGCCGGGAGCGCCGACCTCACGGCGCTCGGCGCGGCCAACCTCGTCACGCAGCGCGCCGCCCGCGACGATGCGCGGCGGGAGCTCGACCGCCTCTCCGCCGTGCTCGGCAGCAACCATCCCGACGTGCGCGCCGCGGCGAGCCGCCTC
>NZ_JAKJIB010000435.1 GCF_021864505.1 Falsiroseomonas oryziterrae | reverse complement strand
GCTCGCGCTGCTGCTGGCCGCGCCTGCCCCAGGGCAGGCGCAATCGCAGGACGGCAGCGCCGCGCTCGCGACGCGCCTCGCCTTCGTGCAGACCGGCAATGCGGAGGTGGACGAGATCTCGCGGCAGGGCCTCGCCGGGCTCTCGGACTTCGTGAACCGGCGGACGGCCGCGACGCTGGCCGAGCCGGTGGCGATCACGCCGGGACGCGACGACCTGTCCTTCTTCCCGCTGATCTACTGGCCGGTGCTGGGCGACGCGCCGCAGCCGGACGCGGCGACCGCCGCCGCGCTCAACGCCTTCATGCGCGGCGGCGGCATCATCCTGTTCGACACCCGCGACGAGGGTTCGGGCGAGGGCTTCTCGCCGGGCTCGCGCGCCGCGCTGCGGCGGCTCACGCGCGATCTCTCCGTGCCGCCGCTCGCTCCGGTGCCGGAGGAGCACGTGCTGCGCCGCGCCTTCTACCTGCTGAACGACCTGCCCGGGCGCTTCACGGGCGGCACCGTGTGGGTGGCGCGCGAGCAGGACCGCGCGAATGACAGCGTGAGTCCGGTGATCATCGGCGGGCATGATTGGGCCGCAGCCTGGGCGATCGATGCGCGCGGCAACAACCCCTATGCGGTGGTGCCCGGCGGCGCGCGGCAGCGCACGCTGGCCTATCGCTTCGGCACCAACCTCGTGATGTACGCCCTGACCGGCAACTACAAGGGCGACCAGGTCCACGTGCCGGCGATCCTGGAAAGGCTGGGCAATTGAGCGCGGTGCGGACGACGAAAGGCGCAGGCGGCCTGCACAGCAGGCCGAGCGCGCGAATGCGCGCCGCGCACCATGAGGCAGCGCCGCCGGGCGCACCGGTGGCCTGCGCGAAAGCCAAGCCCGCGAAGCGGGCGCCGGCGCTTGAGGCAGGCACATGAACCAAGTGCTTGCCGGCATCGACTTCGCGCCCGTCATCCCGCTCTGGCTGCTCGCGGCGCTCGCGATTGTCGTGCTCGCCGCCCTCGCGCCGGCGCTGCTGCGCGTCGCGACCGGCGCGGACGGCAGGCGGCGCCTCTCGCCGGCCTCGGGCGCGCTGCTGCGGCTTGCGGCCTTCGCCGCGCTGATCCTCGCGTTGGCCAATCCGCGCCTCGTGCAGGAGACGCGCGAGACGCGGCCCGACATCGCGTTGCTAGTCGTGGACCGCAGCGACAGCGCCACCCTCGGCCCGCGCGCCGCGCAGATCGCGGCGACGCGCGAGGCGATCGAATCCCGCGCGCGCCGCCTGCCCGAACTCGAGCTCCGTACGGTCGAGGTCGAGGAGGCCGGCAGCCAGGGCACGCGGCTCTGGGCGGCGATGGAGCGCGCGCTGGCCGACATCCCGCGCGCGCGCCTCTCGGGCGTCATCGCTCTGACCGACGGCCAGGTGCACGACCTGCCACCCGCGCCGGCGCTGGAAGCCCCCTTCCATCTCTTGCTCCCGGGCCGCGCCGGCGAGGTGGATCGCCGCATCCGCGTGGTGGAGGCGCCGGGCTACGGCATCGTCGGGCGCCAGGTGGAGCTGCGCGTCGTCGTCGAGGATCTGGGTGTTGCCGGCTCCGCCGGCGGGGGGGGCGCACAGCCCGGCGGCGCCGCGCGCCTGACCATCCGCCGCGACGGCGGCGTGCCGCGGGTGGAATCGGTGCCCGTCGGCCGCGAGCACCGCATCGCGCTCACCATCGAGCGCGGCGGCCAGACGGTGATCGAGATGACGGCGGAGACGCGGCCGGGCGAGGTCAGCGACCTCAACAACCGCGCCGTCGTCGCCATCAACGGCGTGCGCGACCGGCTGCGCGTGCTGCTCGTCAGCGGGGAGCCGCATGCCGGCCAGCGCACCTGGCGGCGGCTGCTCAAGGCCGACCCGAACGTGGACCTGGTGCACTTCACGATCCTGCGGCCGCCCGAGAAGGACGACCTGACGCCGCTGCATGAGCTCTCGCTGATCGCCTTCCCGGTGCGCGAGCTGTTCCAGGTGAAGCTGCGCGAGTTCGACCTGATCGTCTTCGACCGCTTCGCCAATCGCGGCCTCCTGCCGCCGGTCTATCTGCGCAACATCGCGGACTACGTGCGCGGCGGCGGTGCGCTGCTGCTCTCGGTCGGGCCGGAATTTGTCGGGCCGACGAGCCTCGCCTCGACGCCGCTCGGCCAGGTGCTGCCGGCGCGGCCACCCTCCGGCCCGGGTGCCGCACAGGCGGGACTGCTGGAGCAGGCCTACCGCCCGCGCGTCACGCCGACCGGCGCGCGCCATCCGGTGACGGAGAACCTGCCCGGCGCCAATCCGGTGGAGGGCCCAGGTGAGGCGACCTGGGGCCGCTGGTATCGCGCGATCCGCGCCGAGGCGCGCGCCGGCTCCACGCTGATGGAAGGCCCGGGCGGCACGCCGCTCATGGTGCTCGACCGCGTCGGCGAAGGGCGCGTCGCGCTCGTGTTGTCGGACCACATCTGGCTCTGGTCCCGCAACCACGAGGGCGGCGGGCCGCAGGCCGAGCTGCTGCGGCGCATCGCCCACTGGACGATGAAGGAGCCCGAACTGGAGGAGGAGGACCTGACGGCGCGCATCGAGCACGGCCAGCTGACCGTGGTGCGCCGCAGCCTCGACGCCGACCCGCCGCCGGAGATCGCGGTGACCGCGCCGGACGGTCGCGTGATCCGCGCGCGGCCGGAGGCGCGCGGCGGCCGTTCGGTGGTGGAAATGCCGGCCGCGCTGCCCGGCGTCTGGCAGGCGACCGATGGCCGGCGCACCGCCTTCGCCGCCGCC
>NZ_JAKJIB010000434.1 GCF_021864505.1 Falsiroseomonas oryziterrae | reverse complement strand
CGGTGCTGGCGGCGCTGCCCGGCGCGGTGGACCTCGTCGGCACGCTGACGCTGCCGGAGGTCGCAGCGGTGCTGCGCCGCGCCGCGCTCTATCTCGGCAACGACAGCGGCCTGATGCAGCTCGCCGCCGCGGCTGGCGCCCCCGTGGTCGGGTTGTTCGGGCAGTCAGATGCGCGCGAATACGGCCCGACCGGCCCACGCGCCGTCGCCGTCTCCGCCGATGGCGAGCCGTTCCGGACGACCATGACCGCGCTCCCCGTCGAGCGCGTGGTCGTGGCGGCGGCGAGCTTGTTGGCGCAACAGGTGCCGGCGTGACCCCTGCCCCCCAACTCAGGCCCGCGAATGCGGGCCCGCGCACCGAGCGACCGCGCTGCCGGACGCACCATGTCTGAGGCGCGCGAGCCAAGCGCGCGGAGCGCGCGCCCGGCGCTTGAGGGCACAATACGAGTCGCCCACGTCATGGCCGGCGCCGTCCACGGCGGCGCCGAGGCCTTCTTCGAGCGCCTCACCCTCGCGCAACACCGCGCAGGCCTGCCCGTGCTCGCCGTGATCCGCCGCAACGCCGATCGCGCAGCACGCCTCTCCGCCGGCGGCCTCGCGCCGGTCGAGCTTCCCTTCGGCGGCGCGCTCGACCTCACCACAGGCCGCCGGCTGCGCGCGACGCTGGAAGCCTTCCGCCCGCAGGTCGTCGTCGCCTGGATGAACCGGGCGGCCACCTTCTGCCGCGGCGCCTCGCGCGGCGCGCCCTGGACGCTGGTCGGCCGGCTCGGCGGGCAATACGACCTGCGCTACTACCGCGGCTGCGACATCCTCGCCGCCAACACGCGCGGCCTCTGCGACTGGATCGCCGCGCAGGGCTGGCCGCGCGAGCGCCTGAAGCACCTGCCGAACTTCGCCGACGATTTTTCGTCAGTTGCACCCGCCGACTTGCCCGTGCCGGCCGGCGCACGCGTCCTTCTCGCCCTCGGCAGGCTGCATCCCAACAAGGATTTCGCGACGCTGCTGCGCGCGCTCGCGCAGCTGCCACCCGACGTGCATCTGGCACTCGCCGGCGAAGGTCCCGAACGCACCGCGCTCGACGCCCTCGCGCGCGAACTTGGCGTCGCGCCGCGCGTCGCCTTCCTCGGCTGGCGCTCCGACATCGGCGCGCTGCTCGCGGCCAGCGACATGCTCGTCGTGCCCTCCCGCATCGAGCCGCTGGGCAACGTCGTGCTGGAGGGTTTCTCCGCATCGCGCCCCGTGGTCGCCGCCGCCGCCGACGGCCCGCGCGAGGTGATCGAGGACGGCCGCACCGGCATGCTCGTTCCCATCGCCGATCACGCGGCCATGGCCGCCGCCATCGCCGCGCTGCTCGCCGATCCGGCGCGCGCGCAGGCCGTCGCCGCCGCCGCGCGCGCCGAGTTCGAGACACGCTACGCCGAGGCGCCGGTGCTCGCCGCCTGGTCGCTTTTCCTGCAGGCCGCTGCCAGGATCCGAGGCTGACATGTGTCATGCCGGAAGCATGCTCTCGATGTGCGGCGTCACGCCGGAGGCGTGCTCATGTGTGGCATAGCAGGCGTCGAACTCAGGCAGGGCATGACGCCGGACGAGGGCGTGCTGCGCGCCATGACCCGCGCGCTCGCGCATCGCGGCCCCGACGGGTCGGGACTGCATCTCGCCGACAATGTCGGGCTGGCGCACACGCGGCTCGCCATCATCGACCTCGCCGGCGGCGACCAGCCGCTCTTCGCAGGCCCCGCCGCGCTCGTCGCGAATGGCGAGGTCTACAACTACCTCGAGCTGCGCAGCGAGAACGGCTTCAACACCGCCACCAACAGCGATTGCGAACCGCCGCTGCATCTCTACCGGCGCGACGGCCTCGCCGGCTACGCGGCCGCGATGCGCGGCATGTACGCCATCGCGCTGCATGACCGCCAGGCACGGCGCCTCGTCCTCACCCGCGATCCCTTCGGCATCAAGCCGCTCTACTTCGCCGAGATCGCGGGCGGCATCGCCTTCGCCAGCCAGCCGCGCGCGCTGCTCGAGGCCGGCCTGGTGCAGCCCCGCATCCGGCGCGAGGCGCGCGACGAGCTGCTGCAGCTGCAATTCACCACCGGCGCGGAGACCATCTTCGAGGGCATCACGCGCGTGCTGCCCGGCGAGAGCGTCGTCGTCTCCGACGGCGCGATCGTCGAGCGCCGGCGCCGAGCCGCGCTGCCGGAGGGTGGGCCGCAGCCGATCACCGCGGAGGACGCCCTCGCCCGCTTCGACGCCGCCTTCGAGGAGAGCGTGCGGCTGCACCAGCGCAGCGACGTGCCCTATGGCCTGTTCCTCTCGGGCGGCATCGATTCCGGCGCGGTGCTCGCGATGATGGCGCGCCTCAACGACCGTCCGGTGAAGGCCTTCACCGCGCGCTTCGACGTGGCGGGCGCGGCCGACGAGCAGCAAGGCGCCGAGGCCGCGGCCCAGGCGACCGGCGCCGACCACGCGACCGTCACCGTCACCGAGGCGATGGTCTGGCAGCACCTGCCGGAGATCGTCGCCGCGATGGACGACCCGGCGGCGGACTACGCCATCATCCCCTCCTGGTTCCTCGCCCGCCGCGCGCGTGAGGAGGTGAAGGTCGTGCTGTCGGGCGAAGGGGGCGACGAGATCTTCGGCGGCTATGGCCGCTACCGCAGCGCCATGCGTCCCTGGTGGCTCGGCGGCCGCCAGCCCCGCGCGGCCGGCAGCTTCGACCATGTGCGCGACGTGCTGCGCGCCACGCCCTCGGCTTGGCGCGACGGCTTCGCCGCCG
>NZ_JAKJIB010000433.1 GCF_021864505.1 Falsiroseomonas oryziterrae | reverse complement strand
GCGCGCTCCGCCGCCTCGCGCTGCGCGGCGCCGTCGTCCCAGGCCACGATCTCCGCGCCCCAGTCGCGCAGGCGCAGCGCCGCCGGCAGCCCGGCGCGGCCGAGGCCGACGACGGCGATGCGCTGGCCGGAGAAGGGCGCGAAGATCGCGGACGGGGTCATCGGATCTTCAGCGTGCTGAGGCCGACCAGCGCCAGCACCATGGCGATGATCCAGAACCGGATGACGATGGTGGGCTCCGCCCAGCCCTTCTTCTCGAAATGGTGGTGCAGCGGCGCCATCAGGAAGACGCGGCGGCCGGTCCGCTTGAACCAGAAGACCTGGATCATCACGGACAGCGTCTCGATCACGAAGAGCCCGCCTACGATCGCGAGTACGATCTCGTGCTTGGTCGCGACGGCCACCGCGCCGAGCGCGCCGCCGATCGAGAGGCTGCCGGTGTCGCCCATGAAGACCTTGGCCGGCGGGGCGTTGAACCAGAGGAAGCCGAGCCCCGCGCCGATCAGCGCCGAGAGGAAGACCGCCAGCTCGCCCGTGCCCGGCACGAAGTGCAGCTGCAGGTAGTCGGCGAAGACGCGGTTGCCGACCAGGTAGGCGATCAGCGCGAAGACGCCGGCGGCGATCATCACCGGCACGATGGCCAGCCCGTCCAGCCCGTCCGTCAGGTTCACAGCGTTCGACGCGCCGACCATCACCAGCGCGCCGAAGACCGGGAACAGGATGCCGAGGGGGACCAGCACTTCCTTGAAGACCGGCAGCGCGAGGTTGTCGTTCAGCGCCGGCGGCAGCAGCAGCATGATCCAGACCGCCGCGCCCAGGCCGAAGGCCCATTGCACGATCAGCTTGTGACGGCCCGACACGCCCTTCGTGTTGCGCTTGGTCACCTTCAGCCAGTCGTCCGCGAAGCCGAGCGCGCCGAAGCCGAGCGTGACCAGCAGCACCGCCCAGACATAGCCGTTGCGGAGATCCGCCCAGAGCAGGGTAGAGACCGCCAGCGCGATCAGGATCAGCAGCCCGCCCATGGTCGGCGTGCCCTTCTTGCTGACCAGATGGCTCTCCGGCCCGTCCTCGCGGATCGGCTGGCCACCGTTCTGCGTCGCCCGCAGGTAGCGGATCAGCGCCGGCCCGATCATCAGCGACAGGAACAGCGCGGTCATGCAGGCCGCGCCCGCGCGGAAGGTCAGGTAGCGGACGAGGTTGAACAGGATGAAGTCGTCCGCGAGAGGGGCGAGGAAGTTGAAGATCACGTCGCCACCCCAGCCGTTCCGGTCTTGTCGAGAGCCTTGAGCGCGGTCACCACGGCGGCCATCCGGCTGCCGAGCGAGCCCTTCACCAGCACCGCGTCGCCCGCGCGCAGCGCGGCCGCCACGACCGGCGCCAGCGCCGCGCTGTCCGCCGCATGCGCCCCGCGACGCGCTTCCGGCAGCGCATCGAACAGGCCGCGCATCAGCGGGCCGCAGCAATAGACGAGGTCGGCCGCCGCCGCGACATCCGGCGCAAGCTCCGCATGCATGGCAGGCCCGCCCTCGCCGAGCTCCAGCATGTCCCCGAGCACCACGAGCTTCCGGGTGGCCTGCTGCGCGACCAGCACCGCCAGCCCGGCGCGGATCGAGGCGGGGGAGGCGTTGTAGCTGTCGTCGAGCAGCAGCGCCGTCCCGCCCGGCAGCGCAAGCCGCACCTGCTGCCCGCGCCCGGCCGGCGCGCCGAAGGCGCCGAGCGCCTCGGCCGCGACGACCGTGTCGAGGCCGAGCGCATGCACCGCCGCCAGCACCGCGCAGGCATTCAGCGCCAGGTGATGCCCCGGCGCGCCGAGATGAACCGACAGCGGCAGCCCGTCCATCAGCAGCCGCGCCGTGCCGCGGTCCGGGCCGGCGACGTAGTCCGTCAGCTGGACGTCGGCGCGGGCGCTCTCGCCGAAGGTGAGGATGCGCGCGCCGACCGCCTCGGCGCGCTCGATGAGGCGCGGCAGGAAGGGCGTGTCGGCCGGCAGCACGGCGGCTCCACCCTTCTCCAGCCCGAGCAGGATGTCGGCCTTCTCCTCGGCGATCGCGGCCTGGCTGCCGAGGTTGCCGATATGGGCCGTGCCGATCGCCGTGATCACCGCCACATGCGGCCGCGCCATCCGGGCCAGCGGTTCGATCTCGTGGCGGTTGTTCATGCCCATCTCGACCGCGGCGAAGCGCGCCTCGTGCGGCGTGCGGGCGAGGGTCACGGGCACGCCCCAATGGTTGTTGTAGCTCGCGACCGAGGCGTGGGTGGGCCCGAGCGCGCCGAGGGCGACGCGCAGCATCTCCTTGGTCGTCGTCTTGCCGACGCTGCCCGTGACGCCGACTACCCGCGCCGCGCTGCGGTCGCGCGCCGCGCGGCCGAGCGCCTGGAGACCCGCCAGCGTCTCCGGCACGAGGAGCAGCGGCGCATCCGCCGCGACACCGGGCGGATCGCGGTCCACCAGCGCCGCCGCCGCGCCCTTGGCCAGCGCATCGGCGACGAAGTCGTGGCCGTCGCGCGCGTCGCGCAGCGCAACGAACAGGTCGCCCGGCCGTATCGTCCGCGTGTCGATGGAGATGCCGGTCACGGCGACCTCCGCGCCGAGCGTCCCGCCCGTCGCCGCGCGCAGCTCGGCCGAGGTCCAGAGCGACGCGCTCATGCCGCCGCCCCGGCCGGCGACACCAGCGACCGCACCACCGCGACGTCGTCGAAGGGATGCGTCACCGTGCCGATCGTCTGCCCGCTCTCGTGCCCCTTGCCGGCGACCGCCAGCACGTCGCCGCGGCCGAGCGCGGAGAGCGCGCGCGC
>NZ_JAKJIB010000432.1 GCF_021864505.1 Falsiroseomonas oryziterrae | reverse complement strand
CCGGGACGACCTTGGCGCCCGACACCGCGGCGAGCTGCGCGACGCCCGGTGCCGCCACGCGCCGCGGCCCCCGCGGCCCGTCCGGCGTGATCAGCACCGGGTCGCCGGCGCGCAGCACGCGCAGCATCTCGACCAACGCCTGCGCGCCGCCCCGCGTCGTCGAGCCGTAGATCATCCGCACCCCGAAGCGCGCGACCGCGTCGCCGATGAAGCGCCCGTCGCGATGCCGGCTGACCAGCACATGCGGGGAGAGCCGCGCCACCTGCGGCTCCGCCGCGACGGCGAGCCGGAACAGCGGCGGGATGACCGGCAGGCGCTCATGCCAGAAGGCGATCACCAGCGGCCGGCCGGCCGCGACCTCGGCCAGCGCCGGGCCGGCGCCGACCAGGCGCCAGCGCGTGGTGCGGGCGACGAAGGCGATATAGGCGCCGAGGCTGCGCGCGAGCCCCGCCTGCACGACGGGATGGCGGATGATCTTGCGCATCAGCCCCGGGCAGGGTGGTGGGCCATCGGCGCCGCCCTAGCACGCTCCCGGCGCGACAGGAAATGTCAGGCGGCCAGCGCCGGCACCAGCGCGTCGCGGAACCGCCTGGCGCAGGCCGCCCAGGAGAAGCGCTCCGCATGGGCGCGGCAGGTGGCGCGATCCACCTCCAGCGCGCGCAGGCAGGCGGTGCGCAGATCCTGGTCCATCGCGCCGACCGGGGCTGAACCAAGAACGTCGAGTGGCCCGGTCACCGGATAGGCCGCGACCGGCGTGCCGGCGGCGAGCGATTCCAGCAGCACCAGCCCGAAGGTGTCGGTCAGCGACGGGAAGACGAAGACATCGGCCCGCGCATAGGCGCGCGCCAGCGCGCCGTTGTCGCGCCAGCCGGTGAAATGCGCCTGCGGGAACCGCTGCATCAGCGCTGCGCGCTGCGGCCCGTCGCCCACCACCACCTTGCTGCCCGGCAGGTCGAGCGAGAGGAAGGCGGCGATGTTCTTCTCCACCGCGATCCGCCCGGCATAGAGGAAGATCGGCCGCGGCAGCCTCTCCCACGCATCCGCCTCGCCATGCTCTGCCGCAGCGGGATGGAAGCGGTCGAGGTCCACGCCGCGCGACCAGGGCACCACATTCGCGAAGCCGCGCGATTCGAGCTCCCGCGCCAGCGACGGCGTCGCGCAGAGCGTGCCCGATCCGGCCGCGTGGAAGCGCCGCATCGCGGCGAAGCTCCACGCCGTCGGGATGCGTGTCCGCGCATGCAGGTATTCCGGGAACTTGGTGTGGTAGGCGGTGGTGAAGCGCCAGCCGCGGCGGCGGCAGATCGCGCGCATCGCCCAGCCGAGCGGACCCTCGGTGCAGACATGCACCGCCTCCGGCGCGAAGTCGTCGGCCAGCCGCGCAAGCTTGCGCCCGGGCGCCACGGCCAGCCGGATCTCCGGGTAGCCGGGCGTCGGCAGGGTCGGGAAGCGGTCGGGCCCGATCACCTCCACCACGTCGCCGCGCGCGCGCAGTTCGTCCACCACCGTCTGCATGGTGCGGACCACGCCGTTCACCTGCGGGTGCCAGGCGTCGCTCACGATCAGGATGCGCCGCGGCGCGGGGCCGCCATGCGCCAGGCCGGGGGGAAGGGCGCCCATGCCCCAGACGCCTATCGAGCCGTCCAATCCATCCCCCGCCTCAGGCCGCGGCGGGGACCTCCCCCACGGCCGCGCGGAAGAAGGTCAAGCGGTTCTCGCGCGCCCAGTCAATCAATTCGAAACGACCGTCCGCGTGCTCCACCAGCGCGGTGCAGCTTTCCACCCAGTCGCCGTCGTTCATGTAGAGCACGCCCTGCACCTCGCGCATCTCCGCGTGGTGGATGTGGCCGCACACCACGCCATCGAGGCCGCGCCGCCGCGCCTCGCCGGCCAGCGCGACCTCGAAGCGGTCGATCGCCTTCACCGCTTCCTTGACCCGGTGCTTCAGCCATTGCGAGAGCGACCAGTACGGATAGCCGAGCCGCCGCCGCGCCGCGTTGAACCAGCGGTTCAGCGTCAGCGCCGTGTCGTAGGCCCAGTCGCCGAGATGGGCGATGAACTTGGCGTAGCGGATCACCCCGTCGAACTGGTCGCCATGCAGCACCAGGTAGCGGCGCCCGTCGGCGGCGGTGTGCACCGCCTCGTCCACCAGCCTGACGCCGGCGATCTCCATCCCCAGCCAGTCGCGCAGCATCTCGTCGTGGTTGCCGGGGATGTAGGTCACCTCGGTGCCGTTCCGCGCCGCGCGCAGGATCAGGCGGATGACCTCGTCATGCGTCGGGTCCCAGTACCAGGACTTCCTGAGCCGCCAGCCATCGACGATGTCGCCCACCAGGTAGAGCCGGTCGCATTCCACCCGCCGCAGGAAATCGGCGAGGAAATCGCTGCGGCAGCCCCGCGTGCCGAGATGCACGTCCGAGAGGAACACCGTGCGGTAGCGACGCGTCGGCTCGGTCGTGTGCATGCCTCGGCTCCAGCCGCCTGGCCCCCGCGGGCCAACGCGGGGACGTCCGTTGCGTTGCCGCGCTGTACCCGGCGACGTGCCGATTCGACGTGAATCCTGAGTGACATCGAACACGCGGCGCGCTGTTCCGCGATGCGGCGTGCGCATGTCACGCGGCCGTCAGGACAACGAGACCGAATCGTCATCGCCGCGCGCTACGCGGCCGCGGTGCTCATCGTCTTCAACCCGGCGGCCGGCGCCGGACGGCGCCGCAGCCTGTCGCGCGCCGTCGCCGCGCTGCTCGCGCACGGCGTCCGGCCCGAGCTCGCCGAGACAAGCGGCCCGGGCGACGCCGAG
>NZ_JAKJIB010000431.1 GCF_021864505.1 Falsiroseomonas oryziterrae | reverse complement strand
CAGGGCCAGGCCGTGCAGGGCCAGGCCAACCGTGCGACGCCCGCGACGCCGGCCACCCCGGCCGCGCCCAGCCAGGCGCCGCGCGCCACCAACTGAGACGACGGATCGCCGGGGGCGCGGTGCCCCCGGCACGCCGCCGCGCACCGGGCCGTGAGACCCCTCACGGCCCGGTTGACGCATATCAAGGCCCCGTGCCCCATAGCCCGCGATAGGAGATCCAGGCCCGCTGAGAGGCCGGTCGCCCAGGTTGGGGAACTCGCATGTCCGACACGCTGATCGCCGTGAAGCCCGAGATCGCGGCCAAGGCCCGCATCGACGCGGCCCGCTACAAGGCGATGTACGAGCAGGCGGAGAAGGATCCCGACGGCTTCTGGCGCAGCGAGATGAAGCGCATCGCCTGGATGAAGGAGCCGACGAAGATCAAGAACGTCGACTTCACCGGCGACATCAGCATCAAGTGGTTCGAGGACGGGGTGCTGAACGCCTCCGTCTCCTGCCTCGACCGGCATCTCGCGACGCGCGGCGACCAGGTGGCGATCATCTGGGAAGGCGACGACCCGAACAGCGACGCCAAGGTCACCTACAAGGAGCTGCATGCGCGCGTCTGCCGGATGGCGAATGCGCTGCGCAAGCTCGGCGTGAAGAAGGGCGACCGCGTCTGCATCTACCTGCCGATGATCGTCGAGGCGGCGGTCGCGATGCTCGCCTGCGCGCGCGTCGGCGCCATCCACTCCATCGTCTTCGGCGGCTTCTCGCCGGACAGCCTGGCGTCGCGCATCCAGGATTCCGAATGCTCGATCCTGATCACCGCCGACGAGGGCCGGCGCGGCGGGCGCAAGGTGCCGCTCAAGACCAATGCGGACGAGGCGCTGAAGCACTGCCCGTCGATCCGCCACGTGATCGTGGCGAAGAACACCGGCGGCGCCGTGCCGATGCAGGCGGGGCGCGACCTGATGTGGGACGAGGCCTGCGCCGGCCTGCCCGACACGGCGGAGCCCGAGCCGATGGGGGCCGAGGATCCGCTCTTCATCCTCTACACCAGCGGTTCGACGGGCAAGCCGAAGGGCGTGCTGCACACGACCGGCGGCTACATGGTCTGGGCGTCCTTCACGCACCAGAACGTCTTCGACTACCGCGACGGCGAGATCTACTGGTGCACGGCCGATGTCGGCTGGGTCACGGGGCACACCTACATCGTCTACGGCCCGCTCGCGAACGGCGCGACGACGCTGATGTTCGAGGGCGTTCCGAACTACCCGTCCGTCTCCCGCTTCTGGGAAGTCATCGACAAGCACCAGGTCAACATCTTCTACACCGCGCCCACCGCGATCCGCGCGCTGATGCGCGACGGCGAGGCGCCGGTGAAGAAGACCAGCCGCAAGTCGCTGCGCATCCTCGGCAGCGTGGGCGAGCCGATCAATCCGGAAGCCTGGCTCTGGTACTACCGCAACGTGGGCGACGAGCGCTGCCCGATCGTGGACACCTGGTGGCAGACCGAGACGGGCGGCATCCTGATCTCGCCGCTGCCGGGCGCCATCGCGCAGAAGCCGGGCTCCGCCACGCTGCCGCTGCCGGGCGTGAAGCCGGCGCTGGTGGATGGCGAAGGGAAGATCATCGAGGGCGCGGCGGAGGGCAACCTCGTGCTGCTCGACAGCTGGCCGGGGCAGATGCGCACGATCTACGGCGACCATCCGCGCTTCGGGCAGACCTACTTCTCCACCTTCAAGGGCATGTACTTCACCGGCGACGGCGCGCGGCGCGATGCGGACGGCTACTATTGGATCACCGGGCGCGTGGACGACGTGATCAACGTCTCCGGCCACCGCATGGGCACCGCCGAGATCGAGAGCGCGCTGGTCGCGCATCCGAAGGTCGCGGAGGCCGCCGTGGTCGGCATGCCGCACGACCTGAAGGGCCAGGGCATCTACTGCTACGTGACGCTGAAGGCCGGCGAGGAGCCGACCGACGCGCTGCGGAAGGAGCTGGTCGCCTGGGTGCGGAAGGAGATCGGGCCGATCGCGGCGCCTGATGCGATCCAGTGGGCGCCGGGCCTGCCCAAGACGCGCTCGGGCAAGATCATGCGCCGCATCCTGCGCAAGATCGCCGCGAACGAGACCGACGGCCTCGGCGACACCTCGACGCTGGCAGATCCGGCGGTGGTGCAGGAGCTGATCGACAACCGCGTCGGCTGATCCGTCCCTGAACCGAACGGGCTCGGGCCGCGGCCCGGGCCCGTGCATTGCGCGTCCGGCGGGGTGGGCGCACATCGGCGCGGCATGCGCCTCGACCCGACGACGAAGCTGATCCTGGTGCTCGGGCTCGGGGCGGGCGCGTCCTCGCTGGCGGGGCGCGCCCTCGACCCGCTGGTCGGCGTGGTGGGCGGCGAGTTCGGGACGGCGGCGGCGACGGTCGCGCTGCTCTCCACCGCCTTCGCCCTGCCCTATGCGCTGGTGCAGCCGGTGCTCGGGCCGATCGGGGACGCGATCGGCAAGGAACGCGTGATCCGCGCCTGCCTGGTGGTGCTGGCGCTGGCGCTGCTGGCCTCGGCCTTCGCACCGGACCTCGTGACGCTCGCCGTGCTGCGCGTGATCGCGGGCGGCGCGGCGGGGGGCGTCTTCCCGCTGGCCATTGCGATCATCGGCGACCGCGTGCCGCTGGAGCGCCGGCAGGTCGCGCTGTCGCGGCTGCTGGTCGCGGGGCTGACCGGGGCGGTGGCGGGCGGGGCGCTGGCGGCGGCGGCGGAGCCGCTGATCGGCTGGCGTGGCGTCATGGTGGCGTGCGCGGCGGCGTCGCTGGCAGGGCTC
>NZ_JAKJIB010000430.1 GCF_021864505.1 Falsiroseomonas oryziterrae | reverse complement strand
GCCTGCGCGCGCGCCGCGCCTTGGGTGCCGCCGGTTGTCGCCATGCCGGCCAGCGCCGCGGCGAGCAACGCGCGCCGCGAGGCGGACGCGCCCTGCATGATGCCGTCCATCGGCTTCCTTCCCCCTGGTGACCCGTTGTATAATGACACATCTGTCAATTTGACATTTTCGTCAATTCGAATCTCACGGCGGTGCCGTTCCCCTGCGTCGGCACCGCAGCGCGGGGAGGCCGGGATGGACGCGAGAAGGGCCGAGCTCGGCCGCGCGCGGCGCGACCGCACGCGCGGCCTGCTGGTGGAGGCGGCGCTGCGCGTCTTCGCGCGGATGGGGCCGGATGCGCCGAACGTGGACGACTTCACCGCGGAGGCCGGCGTCGCGCGCGGGACCTTCTACAACTACTTCGACGGGCGCGAGGACCTGCTGGTCGCCGTCGCGACGCTCGCGGCGGAGCGGATGGAAGCCGAGCGGATGCGCTCGCAGGGGCTGGCGGATCCGGCGGAGCGGATGGCCTGCGCGCTGCGCAGCTACATCCGGCAGGCCGCCGCGGATCCGGCCTGGGGCTGGGTGATCGTGCGCATCGCGCTGGTGGCGGCGCCGCTCGGGCCGGCGATGCGGGCGAACCTGGAGAAGGACCTGGCCGACGGGATCGCCGCCGGCCGCTTCGTCGTGCCGTCCATGCAGGCCGCGCAGGACCTGGTGCTGGGGGCCGGGATCATGGGCATGCGGGCCGTGCTGAAGGGAGATGCGGATCCGGGGCACGCGGAGGCGGTCGCGCGGATGGTGCTGCTGTCGCTCGGCGTCGCGGATGCGGCGGAGGTGGCGACGCGGCCGCTGCCGGGGGCGGGGGCCGTCTCGGCCCAGGGCGGCGAGGCGCCCCGGTCACGCCGTGACAAGGGCAGGCCCGTCTAGACGCTGCGCCAGGCGGCGGCCGGCCCCTGCAGTTCGGTAGTTGCGAATGCTTCGCAGTTGCGATAGATGACCCGCAAGCCGCCGGGAAACGTGGGCGCCGGGAGCCCCGCAGCGCGGCAACACGGAGACACCGCCATGGCCGTCACGCGCCGCCTTCTGCTCGCCACCCCCGCGCTGCTCGCCCTGCCATCGCTCGGCCGTGCGCAGGACCGCACGCTGTCGATCTATTCCTCGCGCCACTACGACACCGACCGCGAGCTGTATGACGGCTTCACGCGGCAGAGCGGCGTGCGCATCCGGCTGATCGAGGCGCAGGTGGACCAGCTGCTCGAGCGCATCCGCGCCGAGGGCGCGAACAGCCCTGCCGACGTGCTGATCACCGTGGATGCCGGGCGCCTCGCCCGCGCGCAGGAGGCCGGCGTGCTGGTCCCCGTGCGCTCCGCGGTGCTGGACGGGCGCATCCCGGCGCATCTGCGCGACCCCGACGGGCATTGGTACGGCTTCTCGATGCGCGCGCGCGTCGTGATGTACGACCGCAACCTCGGCCTGCCGGCCGGGCTCGCGCGCTACGAGGATCTCGCGCGGCCCGAGATGCGCGGGATGGTCTCCACGCGGTCGTCGTCGAACATCTACTCGATCGGCTGGACGGCGAGCATGCTGGCCGCGAACGGGCCGGAGGCGACGGAAGGCTGGGCGCGCGGCATCGCGGCCAACCTGTCGCGCCCGCCGCAGGGCGGCGACACCGACCAGATCCGCGCGGTCGCCGCGGGCCAGGGGCGGCTCGCGATCTCCAACACCTACTATCTCGGCCTGCTGCATCGCTCGGCGCGCGCCGAGGACCGCGAGATCGCGCAGCGGATGGCGGTGCTGTTCCCGAACCAGGGCGACCGCGGCACGCATGTGAACATCTCGGGCGCCGGCGTGGTGCGCACCGCGCCGAACCGCGAGGCGGCGGCGGCCTTCCTCGAGTATCTCAGCAGCGCGCCGGCGCAGACGATCTTCGCCGAGGGCAACATGGAATACCCGGTGGTGGCCGATGCGCAGCCGCATGCCTTCCTGCGCGGCCTCGGCGAGTTCAGACAGGACCCGCTGAACGCATCGCGCATGGCGGCGCTGTCGCCGGAGGCGCTCCGCATCATGCAGCGCGCCAACTGGCGGTGATGCCGCGCGGCTGAGGCGCCGCGGCGGTCAGTCGGGAAAGATGCGCGACCAGTCGGCGCGCATCGAGACCACCTGCCAGCCGTGCACGGGCGCCTCGTCCAGCGCGCGGGCCAACCGTCCGACATGGCTCTCGCGGTCATAGGCGTATTCGCGCTCGGCGTCGTCGTGACGGACGATCATGCCGAGGCGGCGGCCAGGACCCTCGGTGACGTAGCGCAGCATGTGCCAGTCGCCGTCGGAATTGCCGAAGCAGGCGATCGGCCGGCGGCCGATCTGCTTCGCGATGCCGACCGGCTTGCCCGGCCCGTCATCCACGAAATCCACGCGCGGCTCGCGGGTCAGCACAATGCGTCCCTCCGCCTCGCCAGGCGTCAGCGCGAAGGTGGAACCGACGACCTGGTGCGGCGGAATTCCGTAGGCGGACTCCGAGAAGGCGCGGACGAACTCGGCGCCGCCGCCGGAGACGATGAAGCTCGTGAAGCCGCGCGCGCGCAGCAACGCCAGCAGCTCGAGCATCGGCTGGTACACCAGCCGCGTGTAGGGGCGGTTCCAGCGCCGGTCGCGCGCAACCGCCAACCAATCGGCAACCTGCGCCTGGAAGGCCTCGGGCGACATGCCGGCCTGCGCGGCGCCGGCGAGGCGGAGCAGCCCCTCGACGCCGCCGGCCGCCGCGCCGTGCAGGTCGCCCGCGATCGCGGCGCGGAACAGCGGGTCCTCGCGCCACGCCGGATTCCGCGGCGCCAGCGCGCGGAGG
>NZ_JAKJIB010000043.1 GCF_021864505.1 Falsiroseomonas oryziterrae | reverse complement strand
CAGCCAGCGGCCGAGCCCGTCGCGATGCCGCAGGCCGCGCCGCAACCCGGCAGCTGGCGCGAGGTGGTGGCGCTCGCCTCCGGCCGCGCGCCGCTGCTGCATGCGCATCTCGTGCACAGCGTCCATCCCGTGCATGTCGCGCCGGGGCGCATCGAGCTGCGCCCGCGGCCGGAGGCGCCGCGCGACCTGGCGCAGCAGCTCGTCTCCCTGCTGCAGCAGGTCACCGGCACGCGCTGGACGGTCTCGCTGGTGAATGCCGGCGGCGAGCCGACGCTGGCCGAGCAGGGCCGCGCGGCGGAGCAGGACCGGCGTGCGCTCGCGGAAAGCCACCCGCTCGTGCAGGCGGTGCTGCAGGCCTTCCCGGGCGCCACGATCCAGACGGTGCGCGACGGCACGCTCGATGCCTACGGCTTGCCACCGCCCGCCACGGCGGAGGATGACGGGCGCGACTTCGCGCCACCCGAGGCGCTGCCCGCCGGGCTCGACGACGACATCACCGAGGAGGACTGAGCCGCATGAAGAACCTGGGCAACATGCTCAAGCAGGCGCAGCAGATGCAGGCGCGCATGCAGGAGATGCAGGCGAAGCTCGAGGCCATGGAGGTCGAGGGCGGCTCGGGCGCGGGCATGGTCAAGGTGACGCTGTCGGGCAAGGGCGACCTGCGGCGCGTGACGATCGACCCCTCGCTGCTCTCGGCCGAGGAGAAGGAGGTGCTGGAGGACCTGCTGGTCGCGGCGCATGCCGACGCGAAGCAGAAGGTCGAGGCGACCATGGCCGAGGAGATGCAGAAGGCCACGGCCGGCCTGAACATCCCGGGCGGGCTGGGCGGCCTGAAACTTCCCTTCTGACGATCCCCACGACGTTGCTGCGCAACGCCGCGGGGGCCCCGCCTTTGGCGTCGTCCTTCGCAGCTTGGCTCATCCTGTCGCGGCAAAGCCGCGACAGGGCCGTGGGGGGCCACCAGCCGGCATGGACTGCTGGACCATGCAGGGCCACATCCCGTTGCAGACATGCGTGACCTTTCCAACGATCCGATCGAGCATCTGATCGCGCTGCTGGCCAAGACGCCCGGCATGGGGCGGCGCAGCGCGCGGCGGGCGGTGCTGAAGATGCTGATGCGGCCGCAGGAGACGATGCTGCCGCTGGCCGAGGCGCTGACCGAAGCGGCGCGTGCGGTGAAGCCCTGCGAGACCTGCGGCAACCTCGATGCGCGCAGCCCCTGCGGCATCTGCCGCGACCCGCAGCGCGACCGCCACCTGGTCTGCGTGGTGGAGGGTGTCGCCGACCTCTGGGCGCTGGAGCGCGCGCATGCGCATCGCGGCCTCTATCACGTGCTGGGCGGCCTGCTGTCGCCGCTTGGCGGCGTCGGGCCGGAGGATCTCGCGATCCAGCCGCTCGCCCGGCGCATCGCGGAGGGCGGCGTGGAGGAGGTGATCCTGGCGCTGCCCGCCACTGTCGATGGCAGCGCGACGGCGCACTACCTGACCGACCGGCTGAAGCCCACCGGCGTCGCCGTCACGCGGCTGGCGCAGGGCGTGCCGGTGGGTGGTGCGCTCGACGTGCTGGACGAGGGCACGCTGGCCGCGGCGCTACGCGCGCGACGGCCCGTCTAGAAGCCGCCGAAGCCACCCACTGGCCCCCGGCGACGCCCTCCCGCGGCTGCGCCGCGGGAGGATGTGCTGTCATCGCTGGATCGGCACCAAGCCTGGGCCCCCGCGGCGGCGCCGTGGGGAAGTTCAGACTCCCGACTTCATCCCGGCGGATTCGAGCTGCATGTAGCGGCGGATCGTCGGGCCGAGGTTCTGCTCGATCCACTGCGCCATGCGGATCTCCTCGTTGAGGCTCTGCTCGAGCAGCCGCGGGGCGGAGGTGTCGCCGGCCGCCTTCGCCATCTCCATCAGCGCGCGGTAGCTGGCGATCTCGAAATGCTCGAATGAGTAGTTGGCGAAGGTGTTCTTGATCACCTCGTCCTGCATCACGGCGTGACCCACCGCCGCCATGTTGCCCATGATGGAGGTGCCGATGTCCTTCAGCGTGGAGTGCGAGGTGCCGAGGCTCTGCAGGATCTGCTCGATCCGCTCCTGCTGGCGGCGGCTTTCCTCGAGGTGCTCGCGCAGGCGCTCGCGCATCTCGGGGTAGTTCTCGAGCCGCTCGACCTGGCGCTGGCAGAGCTGGATGGCCTGTGCCTCCAGCGCGTGGGCGTTCTGCAGGCCGGTGACGTAGATGTCGCGGATGCTGGTGGCCATGGGCGCGCGTCTCCCCGCTGGATGCAGGGGCTTGGAACGGTGGGGCGCTCCGCCGGTTCCACCCCTCGCGCCGTTTGCGGCGGATATGCTAAGTTCCCTAACGGGTTCCCGTAGCTCAGCTGGATAGAGCACCAGATTCCTAATCTGGGGGCCGTGGGTTCGAATCCCGCCGGGAACACCAATCCTTCCAATCATTTGGGGCACTGAGAGGTCCGCTTATTTTGCGGACCCGCGCATTGCGGACCCGGTGCGGACCCGCTGGCGAAAAATCCAACCCTCGGCGATTCGGATTTTGATGGCGCGCGCGCGACCCTGCCGCACTGTCGCGGTGGGTCCGCCAGCTATCGGCCGAGGTCCGCAAAGCACGCGCCGCAGGGGTCGGAGAACCGCCCCGCACCTCGCCGGGGGCAGTCAGCCGCCAGCATCGCCAGCACGTCAGGCAGCGCTGCCGCCGGACCGTATCGCGCAATCAGAACCGCCAAACGGTAGCGGCCAGCCCGGCCACAGGCTTCGCATCCAATGCGCGCGACCAGCCCGGGGAAGTCGCGGAGCAGGACGGCGCCAGCACCTGTCCGCCGCTGCGGCAGCCATGTGGACATGCGAAAGGTCTTACACCGGCACGCTCCTGCCGGCACGCCGCGCGCGTAAATTGCGGCTGGACGCTTAGAGGACGCGCCCGCGACGTACAGGCTCGCTCAGGGCGACCGCCGCAGAAACCGAGCGGCGACTCCGCGCGCGGCGGGGTGCATGGCACAGGCAGCGACGAAGCCCGTCCGCGCCGCCACGATCAGTGCCGGGCAATTCTCTAACGTGCGGCCGGCAGGAGCCATGCTTCCGCCCGATCGCTCGGCGCTGGCTCGGCCTGGCCTGCTACTCAGTCGCTTGCCTGTAGGTGCGGCGCCAAGAGAAGTGGCGTCTAGTGCAGTCGGCTTGCGCCCGTCGACTTCCCGGTGAGTTGCACGAATTCAGTGCCAGGTTCCATCGCTCGTCCATCCTTGCCGGACGGCGGCTTGCTGAGCAGGCGCATGTTCGTGGGCGGCTCGCCGCACAAAACGCAGCGCAGCTTGGCGGCGATGTCCCGGAGCGTGCGGTCTTGCTTCAAGTCGCCAGCGAGAGCCCGGCAGGGCAGCATGAGCGAATGCCCACAGTCGCAGTTTAACTCCATCCACCAGTCGATCGCGTCGGAAAGACGCGTTGTAGCGGAGGGGCGGCGCATCGCCACAGCTTAGCGGCAAAGCTGCGTCGCGATGCAACTGCATTGGCGACTGACAGCAATCACCGCACCGCCGGATTGGCGCGCGGCCCCGCTAGTACCTCGGCAGGGTCAGCGGGGCCGCGAGCGGCGACGTCAGTGCGCCCGGCGCAGCGCAGCCTCAAGAAGCTCCGCAGTGCGTTGGAGCACGGCCGACGCGTAGATCTGACCGCTCGCGGCGGCTTGCTCCGCCAGCCGCGCGATCTGTTCCGCGTAGGAGAGTTGCGGCTCAGCCGCCTTGAGAGAGACGCAGTTCTGTCCGGACACGTTGCTTGCCCCCAGCAAGAGGTTTGGAGCCTGACTCCCCAGCTTGGCCCCAGCCCAACCTGGGGTTTCGTATTGTTCATTTCAGCAAAGAGAGCCTTAACGGCGCCGCTTTTCACGTCCGCTTCACGATACGTCCGCTGCGCCGATGCTCCCGTTCAGTCGCCGGCGCGCGAGAGCACGCAGGTACGCCAGTCGGGGTGCCCGAAGGGACGCCCGGTGACATGGCAGCGCGTCAGGAGTTCGACCACGGCGGCATTAACCGCCGAGTGCGCCAGGAGGAGTTGCCACAGCTCTCTGTCTGCAAGCGAACGCGTCGGGATGCCGTTGGGATCGGCCGGGAAGTCCGCCGCGAGGCCGGGCAGACCGCATGGGTGCGTGGCGCTTGCTGGCGCTTGCGGACGCTCATCGGCATGAGCACGCGCCAAACTAGCCGTGGCGAGCAACGCCGACACCAGCAGCCCCGCGAGCGCTGCCGCGACCCTGCCGTCGCAACGCTTATCGGCGCGCAACCGGAGAGCGCAGGGCGTCGAGCGCAGCATGTAGGTCAGCAGCGAGCGTCGCACGCACGCGCATCTCCTCGACCACCTGCCCGTCCGCGAGAGGCGGCCCCTCCAAGAGTTCGCCGAGTTCGGTTTCAAGGACGTTCAGCGCCCGCGCTGGATCGGGCTCGTCCGCGACGGTTTCTCGCATCGCTTGAAGAAGCGCGGCTCGGAAGGCGCGCCGCTCCGCGTTCTCGATCTCCGACACCTGGCCCTCCGTTCCGCCGGGTGCGTGGAAGATAGGGAGAGTTTCGCCGCCACAAGCGTTAATTCGCGCATCACGCGAGTCGACAGCAACCCAGGGTAGAAGACGACTCCCGCTTTGGCTTGAGCGCCAGACGACGACGGCATCTCCCGCGAGGCTTGGCCCCGGTGACCGCGGGTCCCTCCCGGCGCCCGGCATATGCGGGCGGCTTGCGCGCGCGACCTCGCTAGGCGCGTCGTGCCCCTACGGTAACTACCTCACAACGGCGCGGGTCCGACTTTCGGGACCAATACGCGCCGGGCCAAGCCGCTCAGACGAGCGCGCGGGACAGCGGTGCTAGAACTCTCCCACGTCCACATGGTTGCCGCAGCGACGAGCCGGTGCTGGCGCCGTCTTGCTCCGCGTCTGTCTCCGAGCGCTCGCGATAGCAGCTAGACGGCTGCAATGGCTTGGCTGACGCAAGCGTCAGGAGCCAGCCGCTCGGAGCAGTCACGCCGTCCGGTTAGCTGCCGCCCTCCGATACTCGCGCTCCGACCGAACCCAGCGCACCGCCGAGCGCTTCTCGCGCCTCCAATAGCGAAAGCGCTTTACGTCGCTGTGGTCAGGGCGATCGGTACTCAGGTGACCACGAAGAAGCACGCCGCGCGCAGCACTGGTCAGTTCCCGGATGTACAGACCGGCAACCGCGCCGACCGCTCCGATCGCCAATGTTTCCAGCGCTTGGGACGTAATTGGCGGGTGCAAAGCGAGAAAATCGAGGTTCGGCATGCCAAGCGTCAGCACAGCATTTTGCTCCGGATAAGGTGCATCTTGCAGGGCCCGGTGTAGTGGCGAGCGTTTAAGCCGAACTGAATCTGGGTTCGAGGCCACCCGGCTCGCTTAGGGCCGCTGGACCAAGCATCGCTGTATGCGCTCAGCTGCATCGAATACGACGCCAAGGATCCCGCGGCGCTGCGGACAGCGCGTCAGGGAATCTTGAGTAAGTGGGGGGGGGGGTCACGCCTCGCGGTCTGCTCTGCGGGCGGCTTGCGCATGGCATCGGCCTAGGTGCGGGCTGCCTAAGCGGTAACATCCACCCTGTGACCCGCCATCGGGCTGGCGGACGCGGACAGAGATTGCCCCCAAGGGGCAAATACTCAGTCCGCACCCACCGCCCCGGACATGTCCGCAGCCTGTCCGCGCCTGTCCGCGCTAGAAAGTCCTTTGTCCGCGCCGTGTCCGCGCGCCCTCCGGGCCGCGATGCTCAGCGCGCTATGTTCCAGAAGCTATCAGCACCAATCGCAAATCCGATTGCGGGTGCGCTCCTGAGCCGAGACCCAATTATCCCGATCAGGCTGCCCCTGGCATCCACCAGGGCGCCGCCGCTAGAGCCGGGCGAAACCAGCGCGGTTGTCTGAATTGTGGGCACGCCGTCGAGCAAGCGGTGCGCTGACACCAGCCCTTCGCCCAGCGTCAGTTCCAGCCCTGCCGGGGCAGCGATTGAATAGACCCGCTCACCGACCTCGACGGTCGAGAGCGCACGGACGGCGCGGATGGGTCGCAGCAAGGGCGTGTCCGTCTGAAGCACGCATCGGTCCGAGAGCATGTCCGAAAGCGAGACCGAAACGGGATGGGTAACGTTGCCCTGTGCGACCGCAAGGACGGTCATGCCCTCAATCACGTGGCACGTTGTTAGAAGGTGCCGTGGTGAGACTGCTACGGCGGAACCCTGGCTGACTCGGTCCGGCCTGCCCGGTGCGACCGCAATCAGGACCCAAATCGCGCCTCGGACCTCCGCGAAGATGTCGCGGGGCGAGCGATCTTCCGACAGGTGCGCCCTCGGCATCGGGTCCAGCCGCGCCTGCGGGTCGATTGGGCGCGCCGGTATCGCCGTGGCTGGTGCGGAGTGCGCTTGCGGCGATTGTTGCGGCGACCGCGAAGCCTGCGGCGGCATTGGTCGGGGCGGCAGTCGATATATCCCAAGGTCCCAGCGCACTTCTTCCAACTCTGCCCGCGCGTCCTGTTCGATTTCGAACAGGCAGTTCGGCGCTGCCGGATTGGCTAGCGAGCGCCCGTCAGAAGTGCAGATGCTGGACAAAAACACTTCTTGAAACCGCTCACATGCGTCTGTCCCGCCCTGGAACGGCAGGATGCGGCTGAGGTCTATACAAAAGCTGCGGTGGATGGCTCGGGCGCGCTCGGCCAAGTCGGCGGGCCACCCTTCGAACGCGCCTCCGTTGGTGGCGCGCTCAAGTTGGGCCGCCACCGGGGCATGCTGCCCGATGGCGATCGCGATTGCCGCGCCAATTAACCATCCCGCCCGCATGCGAAACCATCATGCGCCGCTCTGAGCCAGGTCAAGCGCCGCCGTGCGAACAGCAGCGATTGCCCAGCCAAGAGCCTTCCCGGCTAGAGGGATGGTCTAGCGTCGCCAGCGTGCTCCCGTTCGCGCAGTATCCAAACCCACCCGTCGCGCATCGCGATCTCGCCCGCGTCCCGGAGGTCGGCGGCTGCGCGGCGGAATACGCGTCGCGGTCCTTCCGATCCTCGGCCATCGAAAGGCGGCGCGAGTGTGACAACCTCGCGCCGCGTCGACGACTGCTAAGCAGTCAATCCACCTGGTTAGCCTGTAGAAAAAGTGCCTGGGAGAGTGCCTCGAAGAAGCGCTGAAACGGCGCTGGATCGGAGAGCTCCGACTGGTTCAGCTGGCCCGAAGCTCTCACGATCGTCCGGCGTCCCTCGGCGGGCCTGACGGTGACCGTAAAGCGGACAAAGCCGCTTCCGAAGCGGGTCGCCGAGACCGTGCCCAGTACCGGATCCGCTCGATCCACAACGAACCCAAGGTCCTGCAGGGCGGACAGGACGCCCTGGAAAACTGCTGTCCGATCAGCAGTGTCAAACGATCGCGTTGAGATCGCGCGCTGCGCCGCCTGCGTATTCGTCGTCGCCAATACCTGCTGACGGCTGTCCATCTGGCAGGCAGCAAGCAAGGGTGTGAGCAGCATCCCGAAGACAACGGCTCTTCTTGTCATGGCCTTAGATCTCGTGGGCCGTCAGGAAGGCAGATTGGGCGACACGCTCGAAGAAGCCCTGGTAGAGGGCAGGCTCCTCCAACGTCTCCCCTACGGCCAGCATCGCCCCTGGGCGCGGGATGATCCGCTGGAATGTCGCCCGCATCACTGTCGCGGGCTGACCGGGAACCGGCCTAACCGTCACCTGCGCCCGGATGCGCGCACCAGAGATGCGTGACCCCACGATGACGCCCGTCGCGGCTTGGCTCTCCTCGATCGTGTAGCCAAGGTCCTGCAACGCGCCGAGGGCAGCCTGCATCATCAGCGCCTGATCAGCAGTGTCGAACCTTCGGGACTGTCGCGCCCGGACAGCCACAGCGGAAGCTGTCGGGGACAGTGCAGCTGCCTGCTGATCGGCCGTCGGCGTGATGCAGCCGGAAAGGCTAAGCGCCGGGAGCAGCAGGAAGGACCGCCGCCTCATCAGAACGAAGACGAGCGGTAGCTGAAGTCGCGGACGCGTGCGTTCTCGTCGAAGCGGATGATCACTGTCAGCGTACGCTGCGATGTGCGAGCCGCCCCAGCCTGCGCACCGACACCCGCCAGGAACAGAGCGTTAACCCCCCCAGCCGAGGCGGAATAAACGCGCTCGGTCGAAATCCGGTCATAGACCCAGGTTTCGCGACGCCGCTCGTCGCTGGTGACGATGTTCGGCGATCCAAGAGCTGCCGCGACTTCCGCACCGCTCATGCCCTGCCGGATCTCGCGCTGCACCGTGCCAACCGTGAGGCGGTTCTCCTGGCCAGCAGCAACCTCGCGCGCATGTTCGCTTGCGGGGGCGCAGGCCCCCAGGACGGAGACGAGGGCAGCTGTGCAGAGAAAGGCGGCGTACTTCATCGCTGAAGAGTTCCCGTTGCCGGAGTGCTCGGCAGGCCCTGCGGCCGCGAAGCCGCCTCGCGCTCGCGAGCAGTGTTGAGTTCGGCGACTGGACGCGGCGCGTCCGGCGCCGCTTCCGTGGCGGCCAACGCCACCGGCGTTCGGCCGAGCGTCGCACCGAGGGGCTCGAAAAAGTTGCGCTGGTAGAACTCGGCGCTGTCGACCTGCGCCTCGCGCATCGGCGCAATGAGGGTCGCGTTAGCCCGGACCGTGCTCTCGTTCGGTCCCCGGGGCTGCACTACTACGGCCATCCGCAGGGTGGTCTGCCGGGTCGCGGACACGGTGCGGGCATCCGGTTCGACTCGGGTGATGCGATAGCCCATGTCATGCAGCGCTGCGATTACGCCGCGCATCGTTGTGTCTGCATCGGCAGGCACAGACCGCACCTGAACGGCTCGAAGCTCGACGGCGCTCCGGGTGCTGGGGATGAACTGGGTCTGAGGGACCGTGGCGCACGCCGAGAGGCTGGTAGCGAGCGCGAAAGGCAGCAGGATCTTGCGCATCGATTAGGTCCGCCTCACTAGACCGGACCGCACCTGCTCAAAGAAGCCGGTGGAAAACTCCGGGGCCGTCAGTTGCTCGACGCGCGACGCACCCTGATTGTTCGTAACGATCCGCTCGAAGGAAACCCGGAGCGATACCTCTCCAGGACCAAGAGGGCGGGTGGAAAGGGTTGCTCGGATGACTTGGTCCGTATCCCAGACCGGGTTGTACTGCGCGCCGAGTAGGGCAAAGCCAATGGCCAGAGCTATCTGCCCGACAACCTGCGGTACTTCGACCGCGTCCCGGTCCTTAGTGCCTGCAAGAACCCCAAAGCGTGGCGCACTTTCTTCAACCGTAAAGCCAAGATCCTGCAAAACCTGAGTTGCTTCGACGAGAAGCCTCTCTTCCGAGTTTACCTGGAAGCGTGCGGTCTGGCGCTCGCGAATTTCGGCGGCGTTCGCAGGTGGTGCCCCGATCTGTAACGCCGCTCGGTTTGCCCAATCAGGATCCTGGCAGGCAGCTAGGGCGAGTAGCATAGGGGCAAGTACGCAGACAGCTTGTCCAGCACGCATGCGGCGCAAGATCTCCCGGTGCCATTTTTAACCAAATGGTCCTGATTGCGGCTAGTTTGCTGGCGCGGAAGTTGGATGTCAAACGGGAACGACCGGGCTGGATCGCCGGCTGGCTGACGTCCCACGCGGCGGGTGTTGTGACCATTCAAGCCGGCAATTCACGCCGCGCGCGCGCAAATGCAATTGGCGCGACAATCGAGCGTCGGTCGTAGGTGGCGGCGCGCCCATTAGGCCGGTCACGCGCAAGCACTTCGCGGGCCTCGGGACCGGCCTTGGCGGCTTCCAGCGCGGTGCGCGTGACAACCTCCCGCAGCAGCATTGGCAGCGCCGCCGTGCGAACAGCAGCGATTGTCCAGCCAAGAGCCATCGGGATTAGAGGGATACTCTGGCACCGCCAGCGTCCTCCCCGTCGCGCAGCATCCAAACCCACCCGTCGCGCATCGCGATCTCGCCCGCGTCCCGGAGGTCTTTCGCCGCGCGGCGGAATACGCGGTCGCGGTCCTTTGAATTGCCGGCCACGGACAGCCGACGCGCGTCGCACTCCTCACGCCAGCGTTCTTCCCTGACGCCCTTCATGTCGTCCGGCATGAGTGCCCCGGTCGGGATCGGCTGGCCTTCCGTCACGATCAAGTCTGCCAGCGTCCGCAGCGCCTGACGCGGCACGCCAGATGGCGGCTTGCGGCGCTGGCCTTCGCCCTCCGCTTCCTCCGCAATGCATGTCTGACGCGGCTCGCGATCCACGCCCGGCGGCAGGTCCACCAGCCGCAGCCGGAAAGCCAGCGCCGCGCCGTCTGCGTCGTCCTTCGCAGCTTCAACCGTCGCCGTGTTGGGCTCGCCTTGCGCGCCCTTGGCGACCTTCACGATCAAATCCGCTGCGCCGACGAGCGCGCCCGAGCCTCGGGAAGATCCGCCTTCCTTGGTGCCGTGGTGAATGACCGCCACATGCGCGCCTGTCTCGGTCCGCAGCCGGTCTACGCTGGCGACAAACCCGCCCATGTCGCGCGCTGCATTCTCGTCGCCCTCACCAAAGGTCCGGGCGAGCGTGTCCAGCACGATCACGTTCGCGCCCATGTCGCGCGCTGCGGCGATCACGTCCTCTAGGTCGTCAGCCGGCGGCCCGACCGTGGCGCGTTGCGCGATGTAGCGGAACGCCTCGCCGGCATCGCCCATATCCTTGCGCAGCACCAGAAGCCTCGCCGCGAAGCCGCCCTCGCCCTCGGCGGCGACATACAGCACGCGGCAGGGCTTGGCCTTGCGCCCCCACATGCCGCGTCCGAGTGCGAGGCCATAGGCCAGCCGCAGCAGCAAGAACGACTTGCCGCACTTGGGCGCCCCCCACCAAAGGGACAGCTCACCCGGCGCGATCAAGCCGCGCAGCAGGTAGTGGCGCGGCGGCGCCGACTCTGCATCGGCCAGCGTCAGCACGCGCAGCCGGCCATAGGGCTTGCCGCGCGGTTCGGTCGCCGGGGCGAAGCGTTCCTCGCGCGCGCCAGCCTCGCGGAAAGCGTGTTCGGGGTTGTGCGCGCCGTCCATCAAGCGGCCTCCCCGACACGCGGCAGAGCGTCGTTCCAATCGCCGGCCGGCGGCGCCAGAAGCCGTGCCTCGCGCCCCGCGGCAGCCCATCTCCGGCCGCACGCGCGCGCGGCCTTGATGCCGGCGCCGTCCGCGTCCGCGAAGATCGTCAGGGCCTCGATACCCGGCAGCACCGGGAAGCGGTCCATCGCGCCCGCGCTGGTGGCAGCCCAAACCGGCGACCAGCCCGCACGCTGCATCACCGCAAGCGCCGTCTCAATACCCTCGGCCAGCCCGAGCCCGGTGGACACGTCCGCGTCCGGCACCAGGCGAATAACCCCGGCGGCGCCGAGCATTACCTTCTGACGCTGGCCTTCGGCCTTCCCGGCGCCGTCCGCGCGCAGATAGGTCACATGGGCGCCGCACGGCTCGCCGGTCTCGGGCAGCGTCATCAACGCCACCATCGCCGGCCCGTGCGGCCCATACTCTGCATTCCGCCACGCGCGAGGATGGAACCGCAGCGGCGCATCCTCGGGCAGCGTCAGGCCGCGCGCGGCGAGGTAGGCGCGCAGCATGTCATGGCCGGGCACCGCGTCCCGCCAGAGCGCGCCGGCCTTGGCGACGCTCCATTGCTTGCGGAGGTCGCCCACATCCTGGGATGCCCCGTGCGGCGCTTCTGGTGGCGCGACAGGCGCGCGGCGCGTCGCGGGGTGTCGGTGGTGCGGAAATTCGCCCAGCCACGCCAGCGCCCATGCGTAGGCGTCCCGCATGGGTGTCCGGCGAAGATGCGCGACCAGCCCGAGCGGATCACCGCCGCAGCTGGCTTCGTAGTCGTGCCAGATCCCGCGCTTCGGGCCGGCGATCATCACCGACAGACTGCCCTTGCCGCGAAACCGCAACTCGTCGCGGCTGCGGCTGCTAGGCTCGCCGGCAAGATGTTGCGCGAGGTCGTCCATGCGCTCGGTCAGCCGCGCGTTGACGGTGGCGAGGTCCGGGCGGTCCGTCATGGCCGCACCGCCTCGCCGGCCGGCGCCGGCAGCGTGATGGCGCGCAGCACCAGGAGCGCCGCCGTTTCCGATGCATCGGCGGCGGCAAGGTCGCCACGTCGCCGGGCCTCGGCGGCAGCTTCCAGAAGATCGCGCAGCTTGCGCGTTGAGGTCGTCATGGGGAGCGGCTTTCGAATGCGCGCGCCCGTGGAACCGCCAGCCGGAATGCGGTATGTGACCGATGCCGCAGTCACTACGCCTTCCAAGCCCCGCCGGCCCCTTCCGGGTCGTGCGGGGTTTCTCTTAGGTGGCCTGGACGCGCAGCAGCGCGAGCGCGACCAGCGCGCCGGCCAATGGCAGCAGCAGGGCGGTGCGCATCACGCGGCCACCTTGCCTGCCAGTTCGGCGGCGCGATGCGGGAACGCTCGTGCATCGAGCCATGCCTCAATGTCGCTAACGCGATAACCCACGCGGCGCAGGCCGATCCTGACGAATGCCGGGCCGTCGCCGGTCACGCGCCAGCGCTCCAGAGAGCGGACGTGGACGCCGAGCAGGCGCGCGGCATCGGCCGGTGCCAGGATGGCATCGGGTTCCTTCATCGCAGATTTTCCTGAGTTCGGACGCGCGTGTCCCCTGGACGGGGCAGCGTCCAAGGGTGCCAGTTGCCGACTGGCGCGGGTCCGGTTCCTCCGGTTACGAAAAGCCCCGCACGAAGCGGGGGAGGCAGACGTCCGAACGCTTTGGGGCGCCCGAGGGGTGGTGACATGCGTCTTTGTCACCACTGCCAGACATGCGTCTGTCACCACTGCCAGAAATGCAAAAGCGCCAAGGCAGAACCTTGGCGCTAGACGCAAATGTGGCAGCTATGGAAGTCAACCCGGCTTCGGTCCCGGTGTCAAGACGGGCTGTGTGGGCGCAATAGGCCCCGATACTCTGCTGGCGTGCTCACCGCGCCTTATCAGATACTTACGTCACGCCTTCGGCGTCACCGTCGCCGCCGGTCGGCCAGCCGCGTAACCTTCCTCGGCAGCGACTCGGTAGAGCTTTCGGCCGACTGCCGAACGTGTTCGGCCCACGCATCCAGCGCGGCTTTGCGCTCGGGCAGAAATTCGTTCCGCTGATAGACGGCAGCCACGCCGCTAATCGTGCCGCTGATATGGTTCAGCAGCCGGTCGCACACATGCGGGGCGAAGCCGGCACCGGCCAGCCACGTCACGCCGCTGCGGCGAAAATCATGCAGCACCCAGGGCGCCATCGGCGCGGCCTCGCCGTCGCAAGCCGCTTCCTTGCGCTCGGCGGCAATCGCGGCGTCCAGCTTGCGCTTCGCCCAGGAATGCGCCGTGATCGCGTTGTTGTCGCCCACGCCAAACACCAGCCGGTCCGCAGCCGGTAGGGGCGGGGTTTTCTTCCCGTCCTCAGCCCCGAGAATGTCGCGCAGCAAGGTCCGCGCAGCGTGGCTCAGATGGACGACATGCGGCTTGCCGTTCTTGGTGCGGCTGGCGGGTTGCGTCCATGTCGAGAGGTCCGGCGCGACCTCGCCCCACGTCATGCCAGCGACCTCATCCCGCCGCGCCAGCGTCAGCAGCGCCAGCCGGATCATGGGGCCGTGCGGCGACGGCACCTTGCCCGACGCGCGCCAGACTTCGCCCAACTCGGCATCCGTCAGCACGCGGTCGCGCGCGGTGGTCCTGCCCTCCATTGCCGGCAGCCCGGCGAAGGGATTGACGGCAAGCCGGCGGCGTTTCACCGCCCACCCGTAGCAGGCACGGCCATAGGCGAGCGTCAGGCGAGCCGTCGCGGCCTTTCCCTGCCGCGCGAGGTCGTCCAGGACGCCCACCACCGCCTCATGCGTCAGGGCCGACGCGGCGCCGTCCAGATGCGGCTTGAAGGCCAGCCGCAGCGCGCGCGTGGCCTCGGCGGCATAGCGCGGGCGGCGGGCGGCCAGATGCAGCCGCTCCCAATCGGCAATGAGGGTTTCCAGCGTGAAGGCGGCTTCGGCCTTCGCCCGCGCGGCCTCGGCGCGGCGGCGCGCTTCCTCGGCCTTGCGGGCCTCGCGCTCGGCCTTCGGATCGAAGCCGGCGGCGACGCGCCCGAGCCGGGCCTTCGCGGCGGCGCGGGCCTGCTCAACCGAAATGGACCCCCACGCGCCGAGCGGTTCGCGGACCTTCCGCTTTGTCGCCGGGTCGGTCCATTGGACGAGAAACACCTTGTTGCCGCTGGCGGTCGCGCGCAGCCCGAGCCCCTTCGTCTCGGTATCGAACGCGAGCCGGTCCTTCGCGCCTGGTTCCGGCGCGAAGCCTGCGGCGAATTTCTCGGTGAGTTTCGGCACGGTGCGGACCCCGCTTGCGGACCCCGTGCGGACCCGGCGGCGAGGTCCGCAATGGGTCCGCATGGCGGCTTCTGGCGGCCACCATATTCGCGGACCCCGCCCTATGCAAGGGATTTGGCGGCTTGTGGCGGTTCAAGGTCCGCTAAGTCTGGGGTTCCCCGCTTATTCCTAATCTGGGGGCCGTGGGTTCGAATCCCGCCGGGAACACCAGCTTGCGTGACCGCGCGCGCCATAGGCTGTTGCGGAGTACAGGCGATCCCGGCGTGCGTGGCGATCCCGTTCCGCTTCGGGTGGCCGCCGAGCCGGCGCCGTCAAGCGAGCAGGGCAAACTCAGCCTGCTCCGTCAACCGAACGTGCGAATTCTCTGCTTGATCCCAGGGCGGCTACAGCGCAACCGTCGCTGCTTGTCCTGACCGGGACGGGACCGGCTTCAGCAAGGCTTTTCCACGAAGACTGTTTGTGAGGTGGCTCCGGCCGCCCAGTTCCGGTCGGCCCCGCGCCACCCGTTGGGGAGGCGTGTCATGATGATCCCGGCCTGTCTCGTCGCTCTTGCGCTGCTGATCGACGTTTCCGGCTCAGTGCAAGACGAGGTGTTCGCTGCCCAGCGCGACGGCGCCGCGGCTGCCTTCGAGGATCCCGACCTGCTCCGCGTGATCGAGGCGGCGGAGGGTGTCGCGGTCCTGGTGGCGCTCTTCGATGGCGTGGCGGATACAAGGCTCGATTGGACGGTGCTCCGCGACGGCGGGGCGGCCCGCCGCTTCGCGGCGCAGATGCGGGCGCTGGAGCGGCGGAACCGCACCGGCCTGACCGCCATCGGCCGCGCCATCGCTCACGGCCATGCCGCCCTGGCGGCGGTGCCCTGTTTGCCGGAGCTGCGTATCATCGATGTTTCAACCGACGGCTTCGAGACGGATCGTCATCCGCCAGCGTGGCAGGCGCGCGATGCGGCCGCGGCAGATGGTGTGGTGATCAACGCCATCGCCCTCGACAGCTTCGATGGGCTCGACAGGGCGAGGCCTGGGTTGTTCGACACCCTGAGCGAGACCGAGGAGTGGCTGCGGGCGAATGTGGCCACCGGCTTCGTGCGCGTCGCGAACGACCCGGCCGACTTCCTGGCGGCGGTCAGAGGCAAGGTGGTCTTCGAGCTCACGCAGGTGCACGCACTGCGCTAGGGCGTGAACCGCAGGGCCAGGAAAGCCAGATCGGAGTTGATCTGACCAGGACCAGCCCGACTTCGGCGAGTTCGCGCGCTGTCGCCCCGCGCCCGACTTGCCGCTCGCACCCGCCGGCGTCTGCCGACGCGGGCTGCGCCTCAGCCGCGCCGCGCCTCCGCGATGACGGCGGCGAGTGCGCGCAGCACCTCCTGCACACCTTCCCCGGTCGCGCCGGAGATCAGCAGCGCGGGTTTGCCGGCGGCACGCGAGAGCGCCTTCAGCCGCGACGTGCGTGCCTGCGGTGTCATCGCATCCGCCTTGTTGAGCGCGACGATCTCCGGCTTCTCCGACAGGCCGTGGCCGTAGCCTTCGAGCTCGGCGCGCACCGTCGCGTAAGCCCCGGCGGGATCGGCCTGGCTGCCATCCACCAGGTGCAGCAGGACCGCGCAGCGTTCGATGTGCCCGAGGAAACGATCGCCGAGTCCAGCACCCTCATGCGCGCCCTCGATCAGGCCGGGGATGTCGGCCAGGACGAATTCGGTGCTGGCATCGGGCCGCACGACGCCGAGCTGCGGATGCAGCGTGGTGAAGGGATAGTCGGCGATCTTCGGCTTCGCGGCCGTCACCGCGGCGAGGAAGGTGGACTTGCCGGCATTCGGGAGCCCGACGAGCCCGGCATCGGCGATCAGCTTGAGGCGCAGCCACACGCTGCGCTCCTCGCCCGGCCAGCCCTTGTCGGCACGGCGCGGCGCGCGGTTGGTCGAGGTCTTGTAGTGCGCGTTGCCGCGCCCGCCGTCGCCGCCCTTGCAGAGCACGACGCGCTGCCCGGGCTGCGTCAGGTCGGCGAGCAGCGTTTCCTTGTCTTCGGCAAGGATCTGCGTGCCGACGGGGACCTTCAGCACCACGTCGTCCGACGCGGCGCCGGTGCGGTCGCTGCCCGCGCCGTTGCCGCCCTTGCGGGCCTTGAAATGCTGCGCGTAGCGGTAGTCGATCAGCGTGTTGAGGCCGTCCACCGCCTCAACGATCACGTCGCCGCCCTTGCCGCCGTTGCCGCCGTCGGGCCCGCCGAACTCGATGTACTTCTCGCGCCGGAAGGCGACGACGCCGTCGCCGCCGTCGCCGGCCTTGAGATGGACCTTGGCCTCGTCGAGGAATTTCATCTGCTGGCCTGAAAACACGAACGGGGGCCCTGGGGCCCCCGTCCAGCCTCCGCCCGAAGCGGAAGGGTTACCGCGGAAGGATTACTCGGCCGCGGCCGGGAGGGGACGGACCGAGATGTGCACGCGGCCTTCGGCCTTGCGCTCGAACACGACCTGCCCGTCCACCGCGGCGTGGATGGAGTGGGTGCGGCCGACGAGCACGTTGTCGCCCGGGCGCATCTTGGTGCCGCGCTGGGTGACAATGATGTTGCCGGCCTTCACGACCTGGCCGCCCGAGCGCTTGACGCCGAGGCGCTTGCCAGCGGAGTCGCGCCCGTTGCGCGAAGAGCCGCCTGCCTTCTTGTGTGCCATGGTGGGGTGCTCTCTCTAGATCTGCTGCGTCAGGCCGCCGAGATCTCGGCGATCTTCAGCACGGTCTGGTGCTGGCGGTGGCCGTTCTTGCGGCGGCTGTTCTGCCGGCGGCGCTTCTTGAAGATGATGATGGTGTCGGCGCGGGTCTGCTCGACCACAGTGGCGGTCACCTTGGCGCCCGGAACGGTCGGCGCGCCGACCGTCAGGCCAGCGTCGGTGCCGAGGGCGAGGACGTCGTGGAAGGTGATGGTGGCGCCGGGCTCGGCCTCGAGCTTCTCGACGGTGAGCACGGCGTCGGGCGTGACGCGGTACTGCTTGCCGCCGGTGCGGATCACTGCGTAGGTCATGGTCGCGCTCGGGCTTTCGGGGTCCGGTGCTTCGATCTGTGGGCCAGCTTGGTCGGCAGGCTAGGCCCGGGTGGTCCTGCGGCGGTCTGGCTCGTGCTGCCCAAGGGGCTGGCGGCGGGCCAAACGTAACCGCCGGCGGCCGCGGGGCCTGCCGGAGAGGCGGGCGTATAGCGGCCGGGGCTGGCGTGAGTCAACGGCATTGGGGGAGGCGGCGCGGTTGCCAGCCCTGGCGTGGCCTTCTATATCGCGCCACCCACCCTGCGGAGAGGTGGCAGAGTGGTCGATCGCGTCGGTCTCGAAAACCGAAGTCCGTGCAAGCGGACCGTGGGTTCGAATCCCACCCTCTCCGCCAGTTCGCAGATCGGTGCTTCGCTCCCGTAAGGGTACGCCGCCTCGGCACCCATTCCGCCGTTCCTGCCAGAGGTTTTCCGACACCCGACTGCGCCCCTCCGACGCGACGGCTGCGGCGGACCGTGACTGGCTCAGGTGAGCCGTATGTTGGCGGCCCGGATCACCGCCCCCCAGGTCGCGATCTCGCGCTCCAGATAGGCGCGGAAGCCTTCCGGTGCGAGGTCGAGCGGGATGCTGCCCTGGTCGCGCAGACGTTCCTGCATGGCGGGGGTGGCGGTGAAGGCCCGCACCTCGGCGTTGATCCGCTCGACGATTGGCGCCGGCGTGCCGGCCGGGGCGAGCAGGCAGGACCAGGTCGTCGCCAGGAACCCGGGCGCCCCCTGGCCCGCGATGATCGGAATCTCCGGCATGGCCGGCACCTGCTCGAGCGCCGTGACGCCGAGCGCGCGCAACTGCCCCTGCCGCACCAGCGGGATCGAGGAGGCGGTGCTGTCGAACAGGAAGTCGCAGGTGCCCGCCACCGTGTCCGTCAGCGCCGGCGCGCTGCCACGATGGGGCAGCTGCTCGTACTGGACGTTGAAGGCGCGGGCGAACATCTCGGCCGCAAGATGGGACGGCGAGCCCACGCCGATGTTGCAGGCGGTCAGCCGGCCGGGCTCGCGCCGCAGCCGCGCCAACAGCTCGGGCAGGGTGCGCGTTGGCGAATTCGCGGGCGTCACCAGCAGCAGCGGCGTGATCGAGGGCAGGGCGACATGCGCGAAGCTGCGGATGGGATCGTAGGGCACGCTCTGCAGCTGCGGCAGGATCGACATCGGGCCGGAGGCCGTCATCGCCAGCGTGTAGCCGTCCGGTGCCGAGCGGGCGAGCTGCTCGGTGCCCATCACGCCGGCGCCGCCGCTGCGGTTCTCGACGGTGAAGGGCTGGCCGAAGCGCGTCTGCAGATGCTGCGCGATCAGCCGCGCGCTGACATCCGTGCCGCCGCCGGGCGGAAACGGCAGGATCACGCGCACCGGGCGGTCCGGCCATGCCGCGGCCTGCGCCGCGGCGGAGCGCCAGGAGCCCAGAATGGCTGCCATCGCGAGCGTCGAGCCCGCCAGTCCACGCCTGCTGATCGTCATCGTCCTTGCCTCCTTCTGTCGGTGCCGGGGTGTTGGCCGCCGGTCGGGTCAGCGGCGCTCGACGGCCGCGCTCTCCTCGTCGGTGCTGTCCATCGCGGCGATCTCCGCGAGGGTCACGGGCTTCACGGGCGGGCGGACTCGCAGCGGCGCGATGGTGCCGGGATCCACGCCGCGCTCCGCCGCGATCGTCTCCACCACCGTCAGCATGCAGAGCCGCCCCTGGCACGGACCCATGCCGCAGCGCAGGAAGGCCTTGGCCTGGTTCGGTCCCGTGGCGCCCTGGCGCGCCGCCGCGCGCAGCGCCGCGCCCGTCACTTCCTCGCAACGGCACGCGATCGCCGTGTCGGCGGCGATGCGGAAGCCGTCGGCGGGCCGGTACAGCGCATCGACGAAAGCGCGGCCGCGCAGCCAGCGCGCGCGAGACGTGCGATGCGGCGCGGCGGCCGCATCGCGCGCGGCGGCGTCGAGCACGCCGAGCG
>NZ_JAKJIB010000429.1 GCF_021864505.1 Falsiroseomonas oryziterrae | reverse complement strand
GCCGGCGCAGGTGGCGGACTTCACCCGCGGCGGGACGACCTGGCTCGAGCGCGAGCGCCCGGGACTCGGCGCGACCGTGGACTATGCGGGGCCGGCGCGCGCCGCGGTGGCGACCGTGAGCCTGTATGATCGCGGCCAGCCCGGCGTGACGCAGACCGATGCGCGGCTCGCGACGGAGTTCTCCGCCGCGGTGGGCGAGGTGGTCGCGCAGGCCGGCACGCGCACCAGCCAGCAGCTTGCCGAGCGCGACCGCTTCACCGTGCCGGTGCCGGGGGGCGCTCCGATGTCCTGCGCACGTCTGGAAGGCACCTATGGCCGGCAGGAACTGCGCACGCTCGTCTGCCTCGGCGCCGCGGCGGGCCGCTTCATCAAGGTGCAGGTGACGAGCCCGGCGCGCCAGGTGCGGCCGGTGGACCCGCTGCCCTTCGTGGCTGAGGTCACGCGCGCGGCGCGGGGCTGATTTTCCCCACGACGTTGCTGCGCAACGCCGCGGGGGCCCCGGATTGGTGCGTCGCCCCGCCGGATGGCTCATCCTGCCACGGCGAAGCCGTGGCAGGGCCACCGGGGGCGGCGAGGTGTCAGGGACTGCATGGCGCCGCGACAACCAAGCAGTCGCTAGGCGTCCACCGCCTCCTCGTCGAGCTTCGCGGCGTTGTCCTGGATGAAGCGGAAGCGGAGCTCGGGCTTGCGGCCCATCAGCGCCTCGATCAGCTCGGAGGTGCGCGCGCGTTCCTCCGGCGGCAGGACGACCTTGAGCAGCGTGCGCCGCTTCGGGTCCATCGTGGTCTCCTTCAGCGAGGCCGGCGGCATCTCGCCGAGGCCCTTGAAGCGGCTGACCTCGACCTTCTGGTTCGCCTTGAACTCGCGCTTGACGAGCCGTTCCTTGTCGGCGTCGTCCTTCGCATAGACGGTCTTGCCGCCGGCCTGCAGGCGGTAGAGCGGCGGCTGCGCCAGGAAGATGCGCTCCTGCCGCACCAGCTCCGGCAGCTCCTTGTAGAAGAAGGTCATCAGCAGGGCCGCGATATGCGCGCCGTCCACATCGGCATCCGTCATGATGACGACACGGCCGTAGCGCAGCCGCGCGAGGTCGAACTTCTCGCCCACGCCGCAGCCCAGCGCCTCGATCAGGTCCTTCAGCTCCTGGTTGGCGCGAAGCTTGTCGGCCGAGGCGGAGGCGACGTTCAGGATCTTGCCGCGCAGCGGCAGCACCGCCTGGGTCTCGCGGTCGCGCGCCTGCTTCGCCGATCCGCCGGCGCTGTCGCCCTCGACCAGGAAGAGCTCGGTGCCCTCCGCGCTCTCGCGCGCGCAGTCGGCGAGCTTGCCGGGCAGGCGGAGCTTGCGGGTCGCGGTCTTGCGCGGCGTGTCCTTCTGCTCGCGGCGCCGGATGCGCTCCTCGGCGCGCTCCACCGCCCAGGCGAGGAGGTTGCTCGCGGTGGTCGGATCGCCGGCGAGCCAATGGTCGAAATGGTCGCGCAGCGCCGCCTCGACCAGCCGCGCGGCCTCCGGGCTGGTCAGCTTGTCCTTGGTCTGGCCCTGGAACTGCGGGTCGCGCACGAAGACCGACAGCATGCCCGCAAGGCCGCCGAAGACGTCCTCCGCGGTGACGTTGGCGGCGCGCTTGTCGCGCTTGAGCTCGCCATAGGCGCGCAGCCCCTTCACCAGCGCGGCGCGCAGACCGGCCTCATGCGTGCCGCCCTGCGGCGTCGGGATGGTGTTGGCGTAGGTGTTGAGGAAGCCGTCGCCCTGCTCGAGCCAAGTGAGCGCGAATTCGACCCGGCCGGCGCCGTCCGGGAAGGCCAGTTCGCCGGCGAAGGGGGCCGGCACGACCGCGGTGCGGCCCTCGATCGAGGCGGCGAGGAAGTCCACCAGCCCGCGCTCGAAATGCAGCACCGCATCGGCGGGGGTGTCGGTGCCCTCGACAAGCTTCGCGTCGCAGCGCCAGCGGATCTCGACGCCCTTGAAGAGGTACGCCTTGGAGCGGCAGAGCCGGTAAAGCCGCGCGGGCGAGAAGGCCTGCTTGCCGAAGATCTCGGGGTCCGGCCGGAACCGCACCGTGGTGCCGCGGCGGTTGTGGATCGCGCCGAGGTTCTTGAGCTTCTGGACCGGCTTCCCGCGCTCGAAGGCGTGGGCGAAGAGGGTGCGGTCGCGCGCGACCTCGATCTCCATCCGCTCGGACAGGGCGTTCACGACGCTGCTGCCGACGCCGTGCAGGCCGCCCGAGGTGGCGTAGGCCTTGCCGGAGAACTTGCCGCCCGAGTGGAGGGTGGTGAGGATCACCTCCAGCGCCGAGAGCTTCGGAAACTTCGGATGCGGGTCCACCGGGATGCCGCGCCCGTTGTCGCGCACGGTCAGCCAGTTGCCCGCTTCCAGCGTGACCTCGATGAAGTCGGCGTGGCCGGCCACCGCCTCGTCCATGGCGTTGTCGAGGATCTCGGCGGCCAGGTGGTGCAGCGCGTTCTCGTCGGTGCCCCCGATATACATGCCAGGGCGGCGGCGGACGGGCTCCAGCCCCTCCAGCACCTCGATGTCCTTGGCGGAGTAGGTCTCGCCCGCGCTGAGATGGGGCGCGCCCGGCTTCGCGCGGCCGCGTCCGAACAGATCGTTCATGCTGTGTTCTCGTCCTCCCGGCCAACATAGCCAGGGGGTGCGGGGGAAACAACCAAGACCGGCGGAGTCGTGGGAAGTGTCAGCCGGCGAGGGGGGCGCGCCGGACATCGACTGCTAGCCCGATCGGCTCGACCGGATCGGTCGGACGCTGGCCTTAGGGAAATGACCCGTCGGGTGGAAGGTCCCGGGCACGCCGCGGCCTTCGCCGCCCGCGGGCGAGAGCGAGCCGGCGGGCGGCGCGGCGGCGCTGCAGCCTGACGGCGG
>NZ_JAKJIB010000428.1 GCF_021864505.1 Falsiroseomonas oryziterrae | reverse complement strand
CGGGCCTGGCGGCATCGCGGTCCCGCCCGCGCGCCCGGCCTCGTCCGTCGCGGGCTCGTCCGAACTGCGAGCGCCCGCCGCGCGCAACCGCGCCATCGCGCTATCGCGCGCCGCCTCGGTCTCGAACTCGCCCCAGACGATCGGCATCGCGAGCGGCGTGTCGTCGCGCTCGCCGGTCCACTGGCCGCTGTCCACCACGATGGCCATCGCGTCGCCCTCCGCCTAACCTGTCCCGCGCAGAACGCCGCCGCGCGCGCTTGTTTCCGGAGGGATGCGTGTTCGACCTGGATGGCCTGAAGGCCGCCGCCCGCCTCGTCCACGCGGTCTTCCCGCCGACCCCGCAATACGCCTGGCCGCTGCTGGCCGCGCGCACCGGCGCCGAGGTCTGGGTCAAGCACGAGAACCACACGCCGACCGGCGCCTTCAAGGTGCGCGGCGGGCTGACCTACTTCGACCGGCTGAAGCGCGAGCGGCCGCAGGTGTGCGGCATCGTCTCCGCCACCCGTGGCAATCACGGCCAGAGCCTCGCCTATGCCGGGGCGCGCGCCGGGGTGCCGGTGACCATCGTCGTCCCGCGCGGCAACAGCGTGGAGAAGAACGCCGCGATGCGCGCCTTCGGCGCGCGCCTCGTCGAACATGGCGAGGATTTCGACGCCGCGCGGGTCGAGGCGATGCGGCTGGCGGAGGCGGAGGGGCTGGAATTCGCGCCCTCCTTCGCGCCCGACCTGGTGCGCGGCGTCGCGACCTACGCGCTGGAACTGTTCCGCCATGTCGAGTCCCTTGGGCCGCCGCTCGATGCGCTCTACGTCCCGATCGGGCTGGGATCGGGCATCTGCGGCTGCATCATGGCGCGCGACCTGCTCGGCCTTCCGACCGAGATCATCGGCGTGCAGAGCACCGAGGCCGACGCCTATGCGCGCAGCGTCGCCGCCGGGCGCGTCGTGACGGTGCCGAGCGCCAACACGCGCGCCGACGGGATGGCGACGCGCATCCCCGATCCCGCCGCCTTCGAGATGATCCGCCGCGGGGCGTCGCGCATCGTCACCGTCACCGACGCGGAGGTCGCCGTCGCCATCCGCGCCTATTGGGAGGACACGCACAACTTGGCCGAAGGCGCCGGCGCCGCGCCGCTTGCCGCGCTGCTCCAGGAGCGAGACCGGATGGCGGGCCAGCGGGTCGCGGTGATCCTCTGCGGCGGCAACATCGACCTCGCCCTGTTCCGGAGCTGGGTGCTGGGCGCCTGACCGCCGTTTGCGCTGGCGCAAGGACATCCGGCCCCGCGGCATGGTCGGCTGCCGGGGACAAGCGGAGCCGGACCGCCATGCCGCTGATCCCCTTGCTGCTCCTCGCCGCCGCGGTCGCCATGGCGGTGAGTTCGAACACCCCCCGCACGGAGCCGCGCCCCGGCGCCTCGGTCGCGGTCAGCTATCCCGGCAAGTAGCCCCCGGGGTCTGGCCTCCGGAGCTCCGCATCGCCCCTCCGCATCGCCCGGGCGCTGCGCTACCGTCGCGGCGAGGAGGACCGCGATGCCGCAGCAGATCGTGAAGGGCTACCGGCAGCTGGTGGACGAGGCCAATGCGGTCGTCGAGGAGATCGACGTCGAGCAGGCCAAGACCCTCTACGGCCGCGACGACGTGCAGTTCGTGGACATCCGCGACATCCGCGAGCTGGAGCGCGAGGGCCGTGTGCCCGGCGCCTTCCATTGCCCGCGCGGCATGCTGGAATTCTGGATCGACCCGGCGAGCCCCTACGCCAAGCCGCAATTCCAGCAGGACAAGCACTTCGTCTTCTTCTGCGCCGGCGGGCTGCGCTCCGCGCTCGCGGCGCGGGCCGCGCAGGAGATGGGCCTGAAGCCCGTCTCGCACCTCAAGGGCGGCTACGGCGCCTGGCGCGCCGCCGGCGGCGCGACGGAGCCGCTGCCGGCGAAGACGCCGAAGCCGTGAAGATCCCCGCCCTGCCCTTCACCGTCACGGATTGGAGGCGCGTCGAGCCGACGGTGCATCCCGGCGAAACCGGTCAGGCGCTGTGGCGCACGCTGAACATCGGCGATCTGCGCGTGCGGATGGTGGAGTACTCGCCGGGCTATCTCGCCGACCATTGGTGCGACCGCGGCCATGTGCTGTTCGTGGTGTCCGGCGAGCTCGACACCGAGCTGCGCGACGGCCGCCACTTCAAGCTCACGGCCGGCATGAGCTACCAGGTCTCGGATTTCGGCGACGCGGCGCACCGGTCCTCCACGGCGACCGGCGCGACGCTCTTCATCGTGGACTGACGCGGCGCGTCAGAGCACCTGGAAGCGCGCCTTGGCCGCGCGCTCGATCGCGCCGGCGATCAGCCGGTCGAGGTCGAGCCCGATGCGCAGGTCCTGCAGGAAGCGCAGCTCCTCCTGCGTCGCGTCGCCATCCGCCGCGCAGACCTCGCAGGCCAGCAGATAGGCGGTCTCGCGCAGGCGCATCGGCAGCGCGTCGCGCAGCATCGTCATCGCATCGTCGAGGCCGTCGTTGCGGTTGAGCAGCTTGGCGACGGCATCGGTCACCGTCTCGATCTCGTTGCTGTGGAAGTCGGCGAAGACGGGCAGTTCCTGCACCATGCGGCTCATCATGCCGAGCTCGGCATCCGACATCGGGCCGTCCGCGACCGACATGAGCACCATGGCGCAGACCAGCGCTTCCTGCGCGGTGAAGCGGGCGATGTGAGCCTCGCGAGTCATGCTGGGTCTCTCCGGCGGCGGTTCCGGCACGATGCGTCGCCCGCCCGCGCGCGGCGGTCAAGCGCGCTGCGGATCACGCATCGACTGCCGGCTCGTCGCCGTCGCGGGCGGCGTCGAGCGCGGCGCGCAACCGGCGCAGCAGGGGCAGCGCGGAGGCCAGCTCCGCCGGGTCGATGCCGGCTGCC
>NZ_JAKJIB010000427.1 GCF_021864505.1 Falsiroseomonas oryziterrae | reverse complement strand
ACGCCGGCGTCGTGCGGATGCGCGCGGCGGAATAGTCCTGCGCATGCGCGCGGCCGAATAGCGTCCCTCACTCCCTCCCCCGTTTGCGGGGGAGGGTCGGGGTGGGGGTTCGTGACTCAAGCGCACCCTTATCCTCCACCCCCACCCAACCAGCCTACGCTCCGCTGCGGCCTTCGGCGCCTTCGGCGTCGAAGCCACCGCTTGCGGGGGAGGGCCAGGAATCTCCGATGCCCATCTCTGCCCTCGCGCTCTGCTCGCGCGCGCTGCTGCGCCTCGGCGCCCAGCCGATCGCCTCCTTCACCGAGGGCACGGCCGAGGCCGAGATCGCCGCCAATCTCTATCCCGGCATCCGCGACGCGCTGCTCTCCGCGCATCCTTGGTCCTTCGCCAGCGGCCAGGCGGATCTCCCGCGCCTCGCCGACACGCCCTTCGCCGACTTCACGCGCTGCTTCCAGCTGCCGCCCGATTTCCTGCGCGCGCTATCGGCCGGTAGCGGCGGCCGCGGCCGCGGCGCGACCTACCGCATCCACGAGGACCGGCTGCATGCGGATGCCGAGGCGATCACGCTCACCTATGTCTTCCGCCCGGACGAGAGCGCCTTCCCGGCCTTCTTCGCCGCCGCCCTCGTCGCGCGGCTCGCCGCCGAGTTCTGCCTGCCGCTGACCGAGAGCGTCTCGCGCGCCGAGGCCCTGTTCCGCCTCGCCGAGCAGGAGCTGCGCGCCGCGCGCCAGGCCGACAGCCAGCAGGCCACCATCCGCGCCATCGAGGGCTTCCCCCTCGTCGACATCCGCGGCTGACCCGCATGTCCGCGACCCGACGCATCAAGTCGAGCTTCGCCGCCGGCGAGCTCGCGCCCGAGCTCTACGGCCGCACGGATCTCCGCGCCTTCGAGAACGGCGCGCGGCGCCTGCGCAACGTCGTCATCCAGCCGACTGGCGGCGTGACGCGCCGCCCGGGGCTCCGGCACATCGCCACGCTGCCCGGCCCGGCACGCCTGATCCCCTTCGAGTTCAACACCGAGCAGGCCTACCTGCTCGCGCTGACGCACAACCGGCTGCAGGTGTTCAAGGACGATGCCGAAGTCGCGTCCTTCGCCACGCCCTGGACCACGGCGATGCTGCCGCAGCTCGCCTTCACCCAGAACGCCGACACGCTGCTCGTCTTCCATCCGGACCATGCGCCGCAGCGCCTGACGCGCAGCAGCCATGTCGCCTGGTCGCTCACCGACTTCGGCTTCGCCCGGCCGCCCTTCCACCTCTTCGTCCCCGGCGTCGCGCTGATCCCGAGCGGCCCGACGGGCGACATCTCCATCGCCGCCAGCGCCCCGGTCTTCCAGCCCGGCCATGCGGGGGCCGAGCTGCGGATCGAGGGCCGCGCCGTGCGCGTCACCGCCGTGCTCGGCGCGCAGCAGCTGCTCGCCGAGGTGCTCAGCCAGCCGCTGCTCTCCACCGCGCAGACGCAGGCCTGGGACGAGGCGGCCTTCAGCTGGGCGCGCGGCTGGCCGGTCTGCGGCGGCTTCCACCAGTCGCGCCTTGTGCTCGGTGGCTCGCGCGACCTGCCGAACCGGCTTTGGCTCTCGCGCACCGGCGACCTCGCGAATTTCGACCCCGGCACCGGGCTCGACGACGAGGCGATCGAGTTCGCGCTGATGTCGGACCAGGTGAACGCGATCCGCGGCGTCTTCTCTGGCCGCCACCTGCAGGTCTTCACCTCCGGCGCGGAGTGGATGGTCAGCGGCGATCCGCTGACCCCCTCCTCGATCCAGCTCAACCGCCAGACCCGCATCGGCAGCCGCGTGGACCGCATGGTGCCGCCGGTGGACGTGGACGGTTCCACCGTCTTCGCCGCGCGGTCCGGCCGCAGCGTCACGGAGTTCGCCTACACAGACGTCGCCGACGCCTACCAGGCCAACGACCTCGCGCTCGTCGCGCGCCACATCGTCCGCGACCCCGTCTCCATGGCCTATGACGGGGCGGAGCGGCTGCTGCACCTCGTCATGGCCGACGGCAGCCTCGGCACGCTGACGCTCTACCGCGCCGAGCAGGTGATCGCCTGGACCCGACAGGAGACGCAGGGCGCCTTCCGCGCCGTCGCCGAGGCCGATGGCCGGATCTACACGGTGGTCGAGCGTGGCGGCACGCATCGGCTCGAACGCTTCGACGCCGCGCTCGGCCTCGACGCCGCGCTGACCGGCACGGCGGCCGAGCCGCAGGACGAATGGTCCGGCCTCGAACACCTCGAGGGGCGGCAGGCCGGCATCCTGGCGGATGGCGCGCCGCGCGCCGAGGCGACGGTGGCCGCGGGCCGCGTGACGCTGGATCCGCCGGCAACGTCGGTGCAGGCCGGGCTGCCGTTCACGCATGTGATCGAGCCTTTGCCGCCGCAGCTCTCGCTCGGCCTCGGCGCCGGCGCGGCGCCGCTGCGGCTCGTCTCCGCCACCTTCCGTGTGCTGGAGACGCCGGCGCTGTCGGTCGATCTCGGGCGTGGGCTGCAGCCGGTGCCGTTCCGGCGCCTCGATACGACGCTGCTGGATGCCGCGCCGCCGCCCTTCACCGGCGACGTCACGCTGCGCGCCCTCGGCTGGCGGCGCGACGCGATGACGCCGCTCTGGCGCGTCGAGGGCAACCTGCCGCTGCCGCTCACGCTGCTTTCCGTCACCACCGACACCAGGATGACCACGTGATGGCCCAACTCGTCCCCATCGCCGCACTGGTCGGCACCGGCGCCACGCTCTACGGCGTGGCGCGCCAGTCCAAGGTGCAGAAGGCGCAGCAGCAGGTGCAGGTCGCCAACGCGCAGGCCGACGCGGAGTCGCGCGCCGCGCAACTCGCCGCGCAGCAGGCGGCCGATGCCCGCGCCCGCGCCACGCGGCTGGCCGGCACCACCGCCTCGGCCCGCGCC
>NZ_JAKJIB010000426.1 GCF_021864505.1 Falsiroseomonas oryziterrae | reverse complement strand
CGGTACGCGCGGAGCGGCGCAGCCGGGCCAGATCGTCCCACAGCGCGCGCCAGGCGGCGATGACCTGCGCCCAGTCGAACCGCGCCTCTGCACGGCGGCGCCCGGCCGCGCCCATCCGCGCGCGCAGCGCCGGGTCGGCGACCAGGGCGGAGAACGCCTCCGCCGCGGCGGGCACGTCGACGGCGGTGAACTGCGCGACGCCCGCGAGGTAGGCGTCGTAGGTGTCGAGCCCGGCCTCGTGCCGCTCCGCCAGGTCGGCCATCGGCCCGGCGAGGGTGGTCGGCACCAGGAAGCCGGTCTCCCCATGCACGATCGTGTCGCGCAGCCCGTCCCACTCCGTGCCGACCACGGGCAGGCCCGCCGCCATCGCCTCCAGCGGCGCGATGCCGAAGGTCTCCTGGATGTTGTCGGACAGCAGGGTGAAGATGTCGGCGGCCGACCAGATGCCGCGCCGCACCTCCGGCAGGCGGCCGTCCAGGATGCGGAGCGTGACGCCCGGCGCGAGGGCGGCGGCACCTTCGGTGAAGACGCGGCGCTGGTGGTCGTCGGCGAACCAGCCCGACAGCACCAGCACCACCCGCGCGCCGGCTTGCGCCGCGGCGGCGGCGCGGCCTAGACCGGCCAGCATCGGCAGCGGATGCGCCTTGGCGTGGAAGGACAGCCGGCCGTGATGCAGCACGACCACGTCGCGCTCCGTCACCTCGAGCCGGGCGCGCCAGGCGGCGCGCGCGGCGGCGTCGGGCGCGAAGGCGGCGCAATCGACGCCGAGCGGGATGACGGGCAGCGCCGGGCCTTCGATGCGCGTGGCGCCGAGCCGCTCGCGCAGCCAGTCGGCCTGCATCTCCAGCTGGCGCCGCACCGCGCCCTGCACGGCGCGGGAGGTGCAGACGATCGCGTCCCATTCCTGCACCGGCGCGACCAGCGTTTCGAGGATGGAGTCCATCGCCCCGGCCGAGGCGGTGGTGTGGGTCAGCCCGATCAAGGAGAAGCCGCGCGCCTCTGCCAGCCGCCGGCGCTGCCAGGCATGGCTGCCGAGGCCGGGGCCCGGCAGCAGCAGGGCCCCGGTGGCGGCGACGCGGTGCAGCTGCTCCTCCGGGATCGTCTCGGTGGGCAGGTCGGGGTCGAGCGTCGCGACCTGGCGGCGGAACGCCTCGGCGTCGGCGGCGCTGCGGGTCACGGCAACGAGCCGCTCGAAGCCGCCATGGCGGACCAGGGCGCCGAGGAAGGCCTCGCCGGCGGCATGGCGGCCCATCAGCTTCGGGCGCGAGGTGTCGAAGCCGTCGGGGGCGTAGAGCAGGGCGGGCATCGGTGCCGTCAGGCTCGGCGGGGGAACGAGGGGCCGTCAACCGACGTTCCCGCGCGCGATGCGGCGGACGGGCGGGCCCGGTTGCCCGCGTCCGGTCGCGGGAGTATCGCCACCGCATGGATCTTCCGGTTGCGACGATCCCAAACGAAGGCCCGCTGCCAGCCTACCGCGCCCTGATCGGGCGCGGCGTGCTGCATGCCGACCAGGCGCAGGGGCGCGCGGCGGAGGTGCTGCAGGACCTCTGGCGGCGCACCCGCGGCTACGACCCGCATCCGGAGGAGCCGGAGCAGGGCGGCTTCTTCGCGCGCTTCCTGCGCCGCAAGCCGGTGGCGCCGGAGGAGGCGCCGGCGGGCGCGCCGATGGGCCTCTACCTCGTCGGCGAGGTGGGGCGCGGCAAGTCCATGCTGATGGACCTGTTCTTCGACACCGCCGAGGTGCCGCGCAAGCAGCGCATCCACTTCCACGAATTCATGCAGCACCGCGTCCATGCGCGGATCCATGCGTGGAAGCAGAAGCATGGCGACACCGCTGATCCGATCCCGCCGCTGGCCGATTCCATCGCCGCCGAGGCTGCGCTGCTCTGCTTCGACGAGTTCCAGGTGCACGACATCGCGGATGCGATGATCCTGGGGCGGCTGTTCCAGGCGCTCTTCGCGCGCGGGACGGTCGTGGTGGCGACGAGCAACACGGCGCCGGACGACCTGTTCAAGGGGAAGCCCGGGCGCGACGCCTTCCTGCCCTTCATCGCGCTGATCAAGCGGCGCCTGGAACTGCTCGTGCTGGATGCCGCGCGCGACTACCGCCGCGCCCGCATCATGGACCTGCCGAGCTGGCACATGCCGGCGGATCGCCGCGCGGAAGCGGCGCTGGATGCGGCGTTCCGCGAGCTGACCGGACGCGACTTCGGCGAGCCGATGATCCTGACGCTGCTGGGCCGCAAGATCGAGGTGCCGCAGGCGGCGGAAGGCGTGGCGCGCTGCGACTTCGATGCGCTGTGCGGCCGGCCGCTGGGACCGGCGGACTACCTGGCGATCGCGACGCACTTCCACACGCTGATCCTGGACGGCATCCCGCGCCTCGGCGCGGAGAACTTCGACAAGGCGAAGCGCTTCATCACGCTGGTGGACGCGCTATACGAGCACCGCGTGAAGCTGGTGGCGAGCGCCGCGGCGGCGCCCGATGCAATCTACGAGCGCGGCGAGAACGCGGCGATGTTCGCCCGCACCGCGAGCCGCCTGCACGAGATGCAGTCGCGCGACTGGCGCGCCCTGCAGCACCTGCCCTGAACCCGGCCCTGTAACATCCAGAAATGCGCGTTGACAGGTCACGGTGGCCTGGGGCTAGTGCTGCGCGGGGGTGCCGATGGGTCCGGGGGGGCCCGCCCGTCATGGGGGCACGTACAGGGGACTGGGACGCATGCGGAAGCTCGTGCTCGCGCTGATTGCCCTTGCCTGCGTGGTGCCGCCGGCCGAAGCGGCCCGGCGAGACGAGCAGGGGACATCCGTGAGCAGGCAGGCTCCCGCCAAGGTTCCCGCCCAGACGCGGAGCACCCAGTCGCAGCGCCCCGCCGCCGCCGCGCCCCGCACGGCGCAGCGCCCCGCGGCCGCCGCGCCGCG
>NZ_JAKJIB010000425.1 GCF_021864505.1 Falsiroseomonas oryziterrae | reverse complement strand
CGCGTTGCCGAGCCCCGCCGCGAGCGCGACGCGCGCGGCCTCGATGGTTCCCTGCGCGGTCGCGACGCGGAAGCCGCCGCCCGGCAGCGCCGCGATGTCCCGCACCGGATGGTCGGGCAGGTACGCCGCGCCACGTGCCGTCGCGGCGGCATGCAGCGCGCGGAACAGCCGGAGCGAGTTCACATGGCCGTCGAGCGGGCAGAAGATCCCGCCCACCACCTCGGCCCCGAGCGCCGGCATGGCGCGGGCGATGCGGGCGTGGTCGTGCACCTCCCAAGGCACCGGCTCCCAGCCGGGCTGGTTGTGCATGCGCATCATGGCCGCGCGACGCGCGTCGAGCTCGGCCTCCGAGAGGCACAGCGAATAGCCGCCGGGCTGCGACAGCCCGAGATCGATCCCCGTCTCGTCCCGCAGCGAGGCGGCGAAGCCGGGCCAGAGCGCGGCGCTGCCCGTGGTCCAGGCGCCGTAGCGCGCCATGCCGAGGCCCTTCGACTGCACCCAGACCAGGGCGAAGTTGCCGCGGCTGGCCCGCCGCGCCACGTCGCCCTCGTCCAGGATGGCGACGCGCCGCCCCTGGCCGGCGAGCCCGCGCGCGAGGGCGAGCCCGACGACGCCGCCGCCGATCACCGCGATGTCGTATGCCGAGGAGGTCGTCATCGGCCGCAGGATCGGCGGCACGTCCCGCGCGTTCAAACGCCTTCTGCGTCTGGGGTCATCAGGAAAGCTTATGGGTTCCCAGCGCGTCGTCGCAGAGGACGAGCAGGTCGCGCAGCGCCGTCGAGGGCGGCATCCCGGCGACCCCGACGATCCGCAGCTGCATGGCCACCGGCGCATCCAGCGGCCGCACGGCGCCGCCGAGCGCGCGGTGGAGCAGCGCCGTCTGCGCATCCACCACACCGACGCCGAGGCCCTGCAGGACCAGCGCCGAGACCGTGGCGGCAAGCTGCGTCTGCACCTTGACGCGCGGCTCGATCCCTTCGCGAAGCAGGAGGCCGGAGAGCTGCGCGCCGACCGATGACGGACCGGCGCTGAGCGCGACGAAATCCCGCCCGTCGAGGTCGCCGAGTGTCGCCGCCCGCCGCGGCAGGCGATGGCCGCGCGGCGCGATCAGCGCGCAGGGCAGCGCGTGGCGGCGCAGCACCGCGAGGCCAGGCGCCGGCACGCTGCCCTCGATGATGCCGAGGTCGACTTCCTGCAGCTGCACCAGGCGCACCACCTCGATCGAGGACTGCACGGTGAGGTCCAGCGTGACATCGGGCGTGGCGTCGGCGAAGTGCCGGAGGACCCCAGGCAGGAAGGAGGCGGCGGCGGCAGGCATCGCCGCGATCCGCAGCGTGCCGCGCCGGCCCTGCCGGATCTCGGCGGCCACGTCGCCGAGCCGCTCGAGGCCGCGGAAGCTGCGCTGCACCTCGTCGAAGAAGAGGCGTCCCTCGGGCGTCGCGACCAGGCGGCCGCGCACGCGCTCGAACAGGGCGAAGCCGACATCCTCTTCGAGTTCCTTCAGCAGGCGGCTCACGGCCGGCTGCGTGCGGCCGAGCGCGGCGGCGGCGCGCGTGACGCTCCCGCCAAGCATGGTCTGCCGGAAGGCCTGCAAGGCGCGCGTTCCGGGCGGCCGCGGCATCCTCTGCTCCGTTCGCTCGGGGGCGACGCTAGAGTGCCACGGCCGCGGCGTCCACGCAGGCCGGCGAAGGCGCAAGCGGCCGTCCCGGGACTTCCCACCGCGCCCGGGCTCGTCGCGTAATGTGCCGGAACGACGCGCCTGCGGAGCCCGCCATGCCTGACCTGCTGCTGCGCAACGCCGAGGTGGTGGTCACCATGGACGCGACCCGGCGCGAGATCCGCGGCGGCTGGGTGCACGTGCTGGACGGCCGGATCGCGGCGCTGGGCGGGCCCGCCGACCCTGTCCCGCCCGCCGCCGAGACCATCGACCTCGCCGGCCACGTCCTGCTGCCCGGCCTGGTGAACACCCACCACCACATGTACCAGACGCTGACCCGCGCCCTGCCGGCGGCGCAGGATGCGGAGCTCTTCGACTGGCTCGGCGCGCTCTATCCGGTCTGGGCGCGCATGACGCCGGAGATGCTGCGCATCGCCGTTGCGACGGCCGCGGCGGAGTTGGTGCTCTCCGGCTGCACCACCGCCGCGGACCACCACTACATCTTCCCGAATGGCTGCCGGCTCGACGACACGATCGAGGCCGCCGCCGAAATCGGCCTCCGCTTCCACCCGACGCGCGGCGCGATGAGCCTCGGCCGCTCTCAAGGCGGGCTGCCGCCGGACGAGGTGGTGGAGCGGGAGGACGCCATCCTCGCCGACATGGACCGTGTGGTGGCGCGCTTCCACGACCCGGCGCCGGGCTCGATGCTCCGCGTCGGCATCGCGCCCTGCTCGCCCTTCTCGGTGACGCGGGAGCTGATGCGTGACGCGGCGGCCTTCGCCCGCGCGCGCGGGCTGCGCCTGCACACCCACCTCGCCGAGAACGACAAGGACGTCGTCTTCTCCCGCGAGCGCTTCCGCTGCACGCCGGCCGAATACGCCGAGGAACTCGGCTGGGTGGGCCCCGATGTCTGGCATGCGCACTCCGTGAAGCTCGACGCGGCCGGCATCGCGCTGTTTGCCCGCACCGGCACGGGCGTGGCGCATTGTCCCTGTTCCAACATGCGTCTTGCCTCCGGCATCGCGCCGGTGCCGGCGATGCGGCGCGCCGGGGTGCCGGTCGGGCTCGGCGTGGACGGCTCGGCCTCCAACGATGCCGGGCACATGCTGGCCGAGGCGCGGCAGGCGCTGCTGCTGGCGCGCGTGGGCCATGGCCCGGCGGCGCTGACGGCGCGCGAGGCGCTCGAGATCGCGACGCTCGGCGGCGCGCGCGTGTTGGGGCGCGAGGACATCGGCGCGCTCGCCCCCGGCATGGCGGCCGATCTCGTGGCCTTCCGC
>NZ_JAKJIB010000424.1 GCF_021864505.1 Falsiroseomonas oryziterrae | reverse complement strand
CTGCCGCTCTGGCCGCGCGCGGGGATGGACGCGAAGCGCGCGCTGATCGGCGGTCGCCTGGGCGGCCGCGCGCCGGCGCGGCTGCTTCCCGGCCTCGCGCTGCACGAGGAGGGCGGGACGAGCGTGGCGGCGGATGCGGTGCTGAGGGGCGGCGGCGCGCTCGGCCTGCACCGTGCGCCCGCGTGAGGGCGACGGGCCGGCTCCGTATCGGCTACTTCTCGTTCGCCTCGGGGTGCCGCAGCAGCCACAGGCGCTCATGCGCCGCGACGAGGCTTTCCATGTTCTTGCGGCGGTTCACATCGGGCGAGACCGGACGCCGCGTCAGCATCATTTCGAGGATCCGCAGCAGATCCTCCGCCACCTCGTAATCGCCCTGGTCGCAGGCGTGGTGGAAGGCGATCAGGATCTTGTCCGACAGTCGGCGCGTGTGACGCGGCGGCGGCGATGCGGCGCGGCCGACGTCACTCCCGAACCGGTCGCGGTCCTCGTCGGACATGAGAATGGCACGTCTCCATGGTCGTGCCGGTGCGGACTCTGCCGCGCCAGCGGAGCGAAGCATACCGGCAAGTCAACGCCGCCGGAACCCTTACATTGCGCGATCTCGATGAAGACGCGGTTCACGCGCCGCGCAGTTGTGCCCGCACCGCCTGCGCTATCGCCTCCGGCGACGTCTCGGGACGGAACAGCGCCCGAACGCGCGCATCGGGCCCGACGAGATAGATGAACGACGAGTGGTCCATCAGATACTGCGTCATGTCCGGACGCTGCACCCGCGCGTAATACACGCGATACGCGCGCGCCGCGGCGGCGACCTGCTGCGCCGTCCCGGTCAGGCCCACCATCCGCGGATGAAAACGTGATACGTAGTCGGCCAGCGCCTCCGGCGTGTCGCGCTCCGGGTCCACGGTGATCAGCACCGGCGTCACGCGCTCGCCCTGCTCGCCCAGCGCATCCACCGCGGCGGCGATGACGCCGAGCTCCGTCGGGCAGACATCGGGGCAATAGGTGAAGCCGAAATAGAGCAGCAGGAAGCGGCCCGCGAAATCCGCCTCGGTCACCGCGCGGCCGGTGTGGTCGGTCAGGCTGAACGGCCCGCCGAGCACCAGGCCCTGCGGCAGCTGGACGCCCCCGGCCGACGGCGCCGGCGCATCCTGGCCCAGCAGCTGCGCCGCCCGCCGCGCGAAGGAGTCGCCCAGCGTCTCTCCCTCGCCCCGGCCGAGCCAGGCCCAGCCCCACAGGCCGCCAAGCGCGACCAGAACGAGAACGGCTAAAACCCGGACGGCGTGCAGCATGGTGCACCGCACATAGGGAAGCCGCTGCCGCGCGTCCATCGGCCGCGCTTGACCCCTGCGCACGACGCGGCCCAGAACCGCAGCGCACACGGAGGGAACGAACCGGCATGACCACCGAGACCGGCCGCCGCGGCCTGCTCGCCGCTTCCGCGCTGGCACCGCTGTCCGGGGCGCTGCTCCCCGGCGCGGCCCTCGCCCAGGCCCAAAGCCAGACCCAGGCCCAACCCGCGACATCCGACCGCCCGCTGCTGATCCGCGGCGCGCTGGTGCTGACCATGGACCGCACCCTCGGCGACCTGCCGCGCGGCGACATCCTGATCGAGCGCGGCGCGATCCGCGCCGTCGCCGCCTCGATCCCCGCCCCCGATGGCGCACAGGTGATCGAGGCCGCGGGCCGCATCGCGATGCCGGGCCTGGTCAACGGCCACATCCACCTCGCACAGACGATGCAGCGCGGCCTCTCCACCGAGCATTCCTTCGTCACCTATTTCCAGCAGATCGTGCTGCGCCATTCGAACCGCATGACGCCGGCCGACGTGCGCCTGGCCGACCATGCCGGCGCGCTGGAGCAGATCGCCGCCGGCACGACGACGGTGATGGACTGGTCGCGCGAGACCAGCTCGCCCGACCATGCCGATGCCGCGCTGGAAGGGCTCGACGCCGCCGGCATCCGCGCCATCCTGGCCTACACCACGCCGCCCATCCCGCAGGGCGCGAACGCCACCGAGATCAACGCCCGCATGATGGCGCATGCGCGCGCGCTGATCGGCGGGCGGCTGCCGCCGCGCGTCACGCTCTGGACCTGTCTGCAGGGGCCGGATTTCGTGCCGCTGGAGCCCGCCATCGCCGACATGCGGCGGCTTGCGGAGCTCGGCGTGCCGACCGCGATCCACACCGGCGCCGCGCATTACGCCAACCGCAAGCCGCGCCTGCTCGCGCAGCTCGACGCCGCGGGCCTGCTCAACGACCGCCTGCAGATCGTCCACGCCAACGGCCATGAGGAGGACGAGTACCGTCTCGCGGGCGAACGTGGCGTGATGCTCTGCGCGACGCCCGAGGTCGAGATGCGCATGGGCCATGGCCAGCCCGTCGCCTTCCGCGCGGCCGAGGCAGGCTTGCGCGTCTCCTTCGGCACCGACATCCCCTCCATGGTCGGCGGTGGGATGCTGCCGCAGCTGCGCCTGGCACTCGCCGCCGAGCTGAACCGCATCAACCTCGCCGCCGTCGCCGCGACACGGCAGGTGCCGACCGCGCCCGCCGTCAGCGCGAAGCGCACGCTGGAGCTCGGCACCATCGAGGGCGCTCGCGGCCTCGGCCTCGACCGCGTCACCGGCAGCCTGACGCCGGGCAAGCGCGCGGACGTGATCCTGGTGCGCGCGGACGCGCCGCTGACCGCGCCGCTCTCGGATCCCTACGGCGCCGTGCTGCTTCAGGCCGGCGCCGGCGAGATCGAGACCGTCATCGTCGATGGCCGCATCCGCAAGCAGGCTGGCCGCCTGGTGGATGCCGACGCGCCGCAGGTCTTCGCCCGCCTGCAGGCGCGCGCGGCCGAGATGGCGGAAGCGGCGCGGAACTGATCCGCGCCGCCGCACGTCACGGCACCAGCGCCGCCTCGCGCGGCCGCGCCGGCGGCGGGGCCAGCGCCAACG
>NZ_JAKJIB010000423.1 GCF_021864505.1 Falsiroseomonas oryziterrae | reverse complement strand
GGTCCGGCCGCCGCCGCCCGCGCCGCCGCCCGCCGTGCCGCCCGCGCCCTCCACCGTCGACAAGCTGCGCGCCTTCCTTGCACCCGAGATCCAGCAGGGCCTGGTGACGGTCGAGGGCACGGACGCCGCGCCGCTGGTGCGCATCCGCAACCGCGGCATGTTCCCCTCCGGCAGTGCGACGCTGAACCCGGCCTTCCAGCCGCTGATGGCGCGGATCGGCGAGGCGCTGCGCGAGGAGCTGCGGCTCGGGCCGGGCTCGGTGCTCGTCATCGGCCACAGCGACAACCAGCCGATCCGCACCGTCGCCTTCCCGTCCAACTTCGCGCTCTCCGCCGCCCGCGCGGAAGCGGCGCGCGTCGCGCTGCTGCGCACGCTCGGCAACCCGTCGGCCATCAGCTCCGAAGGCCGTGCCGACACCGAACCGGTGGCGGACAACGCGACGCCCGAGGGGCGCGAGGCGAATCGCCGCATCGAAGTCCTGCTCCGCAGGGAGGCCCGCTGATGTCCCGCCTGCCCTGGCGCTGGATCCTGTCCGGGATCGGCGCGGCCCTCATCGCCGTCCTCATCTGGGTCTTCGGCCCTCTGCTGGCGTTCCTGGAAGACTGGATCATCCGTGCCGTCCTCGTCGCGGTTGTGATCCTCGTCTGGGGCGGCCTGAACTTCTGGATCGGCCGCAAGGCATCGAAGAAGGAGCAGGACCTCGTCCAGGGCGCCGCCGCCGGCCCCGATCCATCGAAGCTCGCCGCCGACGACGAGCAGGCGAAGATGCGCGAGAAGCTGACCACGGCGCTCGCGACGCTCGCCAAGGCGCGCGGCAGCCGCGGCTATCTGTACGAGCAGCCCTGGTACGTCATCATCGGCCCGCCCGGTGCCGGCAAGACCACCGCGCTGCTCAACGCCGGGCTCAAGTTCCCGCTCGCGGCCGAGATGGGCCAGGGCGCGGTGGCCGGCGCCGGCGGCACGCGCATGTGCGACTGGTGGTTCACCGACGAGGCGGTGATGATCGACACCGCCGGCCGCTACACCACCCAGGATTCCGACGCGAATGTGGACCGTGCCGGCTGGGACGGCTTCCTCGATCTCCTCAAGCGCAACCGCCCGCGCCAGCCGCTGAACGGCGTGCTGGTGGCGATCGGCGTGCCCGAGATCGCCTCCGCCCCGCAGCCGGAGCGCGTCGCCCATGCGCGCGCGATCCGCAAGCGCATCAAGGAGCTGACCGACCGTCTCGGCGTGCGCGTGCCGGTATACCTGCTGCTGACCAAGGCCGACCTGCTGCGCGGCTTCACCGAGTATTTCGACGACCTCGACCGCGAGCGCCGCTCGCAGGTCTGGGGCGTGACCTTCCCCGCCGCCGGCGATCCGCTGCAGGGCTTCGGCGCCGAGTTCAAGGACCTCGTCGACCGCGTCGAGGCGCGCACGCTCGACCGGCTCCAGGCGGAGCGCAACCCGGATCGCCGCGGCCTGATCGCCGGCTTCCCGACGCAACTCGCCAGCCTGCAGCAGCCGCTGCAGGAGTTCCTGACCGAGGCCTTCGGCGGCTCCCGGCTCGACCCAGCGCCCTGGCTGCGCGGCGTCTACATGACGTCGGGCACGCAGGAAGGAACGCCGATCGACCGCCTCACCGGCGTCCTTGCGCGCGGCTTCGGCATCGACCAGCGTCGCGCGCCCGCGCTGCGGCCGGAGGCCGGCCGTTCCTACTTCCTCGAGCGCCTGCTGAAGGAGGTGATCTTCGGCGAGGCGATGCTCGGCTCCGCCAACCCGGCCGGCGCGGCGCGCGACCGCGTGGTCCGCATCACCGCCTGGGCGGCGAGCGCGCTGCTCATGGTGGGCGGCGGCGCCTGGATGTGGATGGAGAAGAGCCGCGCGGAATCCGGCGCGCAGCAATTCGCCAATGCGCTCGCGGCCTATGAGCAGCTTGCGCGTCCGGTTCTGACCGATCCCGTCAACGACGGCGACCTCGGCCGCATCGCGCCGGTGCTCGAGGCGGCGCGTGCGCTGCCCGGCGCGGCGGCGGCGGCGGATGCCGGCTTCGGCATGTCGCAATCGGGCAAGCTGCAGGCGGCGGGGGCGACCACCTACCGTCACGCGCTGCAGAACGCCTTCCTGCCGCGCCTGCTCTGGCGGCTCGAGGCGCAGATGCGCGGCGGCTTCAACCAGCCCGACCTGCTCTACGAGGCGACGCGCATCTACCTGATGCTGGGCTCCGCCGGGCCGCTCGATCGCGACCTGGTGCGGGAGTGGATGAACCTGGACTGGTCGGCGACCTATCCGGGCGCGCCCAACCAGCCGCTGCGCGACAACCTGCAGACGCACCTGGCCGCGCTGCTGTCCGCTCCTCTGCCGCGCGTGGCGCTCGACGGCGCACTGGTCGAGGAGGCGCAGCGCGCCTTCAGCCGGATCCCGCTGGCCGAACGGGTCTATTCGCGCATCCGGCCGTCCGCCGCGGCGACCGGCCTGCCGCAATGGACGCCGGGCCAGGCCGCCGGCGCGGCCGGCGCGCGGCTGTTCATCCGCGGCTCCGGCCGTCCGCTGACCGAGGGCATCCCGGGCTTCTACACGGTGGAAGGCTTCCACCGCGTGCTGCTCCCCTCGCTGCCCAACGCGGCGCGCGAGGTGGCGAGCGAATCCTGGGTGCTCGGCCAGCGCTCGGAGATCGATCCGCGCAGCCCTGCGGTGCAGAACCTGGAGCGCGACGTCGTTGCGCTCTACGTCAACGACTATGTCCGGCACTGGGACGCGCTGCTGAACGACCTCAACGTCGTGCCGCTGCGCGCGCTGCCGCAGGCGGTGCAGGACCTCTTCATCCTCGGAGCGCCGCAATCGCCGATGCGTGACCTTCTGGTCGCCATCTCGCGCCAGCTCACGCTGAGCCAGCCGCCGCCGCCGCCTGCGGGCCAGGCTGCGGCCGGCGCGGCGGCGCAGGCTGCGCAGGCGGCGGCGCAG
>NZ_JAKJIB010000422.1 GCF_021864505.1 Falsiroseomonas oryziterrae | reverse complement strand
TGTCCGTCTTCCAGCTGTGCGATGCGGCGCTGCTCGGGCCCGGGCTGCTGATCGCGACGCCGCGGGGCGTCGTCGCGGAGAGCCAGCTCGGGCAGCGCCCGGAGGTGCGCGCCGCCGTCGCGGCGGCGATCCGCGCGCGTCCCAGGCCGGCGCTCCGCCGTGCCGGAACCGTCGCCCTCGCCGTGCCGCTGCATCCCGCTGCGCCGGACCCGCGGAGCCTGGCCGGCTTCAACCACTACCACCTGCACACCGAGCATCTCTGCGCGCTGCTGCAGATCGAGGCGCTGCGACGCACCTGGCCCGGCGAGCATGTCGAGACGCTGCTGCCGGCCGGCGACCCGCTGCATGCGGAGGCGCAGGCGCTGCTGGCCGCGGAGCTTGGCGCGGCCCGCACCATCGGCGAGGAGGAAATCCGCGCGACACGATTGCTGGTGCCGAACCGCTGCCTGCATCACAAGGCGCCCGATCCGCTGGTGGCCGAGGTCTTCGCGCGCATCCGCCGCAACGCGCTGGCCGGGGCCGAGGCCGAGCCTGGCGGCCCGCGCATCTACGTCGCGCGCTTCGGCGCCGCCGCGCGGTGGATGCGCAACGAGGCGGAGCTGGCCGCCAGCCTCGCGGCGCGCGGCTTCGCTGTGTTCGACGCACGCCGCCTGCGCTATCGCGAGCAGGTCCTTGCGCTAGCTGGCGCGCGCATCATCGTCGGCGCGCATGGCGCCGGGCTGACCAACATGGGCTTCGCCGAGCCGGGTGCGCTGCTCGTCGAGTGCTTCTCCCCGTTCTTCTACAGCCAGTGCTTCCAGCAGCTCGCGGCGATCGCCGGGCACCGCTACCGCGCCTTCCGGCAGCCACCGGCGGCCGCGGCCCATCCGCAGGCCCCCTGGGACCTCGACATCCCCGCCTTCCTCGGCTTCCTCGACCGGGTGCTGGAGGCGGAGGAGCGGCGCTGCGACAGCCAAGCCCTTCCCTAAGTCGCCGCGCCGCCCCTAATTGGTCGGATGGCCGCTCCCGCCCCCCAGCTCGTTCCAGACGACTCCGACCCGACCTTCGCCGAGCTCATCGCCGGGCGCCCCCACCTGAGCGTGCACGCCCATGACGGGCTGACGATGGAGGAGGTGCCGCTGGCGCGCATCGCGGCCGCGGTCGGCACGCCCACCTGGGTCTACTCGGCCGGCACGCTGCGCCGCCGCTTCCACGCGCTGCGCGGCGCGCTGGACGATGCGCGGGTTCCGGCCGAGCTCCACTTCGCGGTCAAGGCCAATCCGAACCTCGCCGTCGTCCGCACCCTCGCGAAGGAAGGCGCCGGCGCCGACATCGTCTCCGAGGGCGAACTCCGCCTGGCGCTCGCCGCCGGCATCGACCCGTCGCATGTCGTCTTCTCGGGCGTCGGCAAGACGCTGGGCGAGCTGCGCTTCGCCCTCTCGCACCGCATCGGCCAGATCAATGCCGAGAGCGCAGAGGAGATCGGCATGATCTCCGCCGTCGCGACGGAGATGGGCGTCGTCGCCGACGTCGCGCTGCGCGTGAACCCCGACGTGGATGCGCGCACCCACGCCAAGATCACCACCGGCAAGAGCGAGAACAAGTTCGGCGTCGCCATCGCCGACGCGCCGGCGCTCTATGCGCGCATGGCCGCGACGCCCGGCGTCAATCCGGTCGGCATCGCCGTCCATATCGGCAGCCAGATCACCTCGGGCGTCTCGGCCTATGCGGCCGCCTATGCGGCGCTCGCCGACCTCGTGCGGGCGCTGCGCGAGCAGGGGCTGTCCGTCGAGCGGGTGGATTGCGGCGGGGGCCTCGGCATTCCCTATCGGCACGAGCCGGCGCCGAGCCCGGCGGCGCTGGCCGGGGCGATCCGCGGTGCGCTCGGCAACCTCGGCGTGAAGCTGATGGTGGAGCCGGGGCGCTGGATCTGCGGGCCGGCCGGCGTGCTGCTGACCCAGGTGATCCTGCAGAAGCACACCCCTTCGTTGTCCGGCTCCGCCGGGGGTTCGTTGTCCGGTTCCGCCGAGGGTTCGTTGTCCGGCTCCGCCGGGGGTTCGCGTCGCTTCGTCATCCTGGATGCCGCGATGAACGACCTGCTGCGGCCGGCCATGTACGACGCCTGGCACGGCATCGTGCCGGTCGGGCCGAGGGAGTTCGTCTCGCCCGTCTCGCCCTGCGACGTGGTGGGCCCGGTCTGCGAGACGGGGGACACCTTCGCGCGAAACCGTGGCCTTCCGATGCTCGAACCGGGTAGCCTCGTCGCGTTCCTCGATGCGGGGGCCTACGGAGCCTCGATGAGCAGCACCTACAACGCACGGCCCCTGGCGGCCGAGGTCCTGGTGGACGGCGACCGCTTCGCGGTGGTGCGCGCGCGCCAGACGCAGGAGGCCCTGCTGGCCGGCCAGCGCCTGCCGGAGTGGCTGGCCGGGTGAGCGGGCAGGGCACCCCGGCGCCGCCCGCCCTCGCGCGGCGCCGCAGCCTCGCCAGCCTGGCGCTGGCCTGGGAGGCGATCTGGCCGGCGGTCTGGCCGGCCCTCGGGGTGCTCGGCGTCTATCTCACCATCGCGCTGCTCGGCCTGCCACTGCTGCTGCCGGGCTGGTCCCGTCCCGTCCTCGGCGTCGTCTTCGGCGCGCTCTTCGTCGTCGCGCTCTGGCGCGGCGTCCGCCGTTTCCGTTGGCCGGGCGTGGACAGTGCCGATCGGCGCCTGGAGCGCGAGAGCGGCCTGCCGCACCGCCCGCTGGCGGCGCTGACCGACCGGCCCGCGACCAGCGACCCGGTCGCGCAGGCGGTGTGGGAGGTGCATCGCGACCGCGCGCTGGCCTCGGTCAAGGCGCTGAAGGTCGGGGTGCCGCGGCCGGGGCTGGCGAAGCGCGATCCGATCGCGCTGCGCCCCGCCATCGGCCTGTCGCTGCTGGCCGCCCTCGTCATCGCGGGGCCGGAGGCGCCGGAACGCCTGCGCCGCGCCG
>NZ_JAKJIB010000421.1 GCF_021864505.1 Falsiroseomonas oryziterrae | reverse complement strand
GGGTGCCGGTCACCGAGCCGATCGCCGCGCCGGCGCCGGCGCCGAGCAGGCCGCCGGAGATCGCCCGGTCGCTCGTCGAGGTGCCGCAGGCCCCGAGGGCGGTCGCCAGCACCAGGGACAGGAAGAGCTTGCGCATGGGGTTCCTCCGCAGGGTTGGGACGAACCCGGAACGCATTCTGGCAACCCGGGTTCGCGCCGCCCGACGGGGCTTGAGCCGGGGGCGCGGGACCGCTAAGGCACGCCCCTCGCACAACCCCGCGAATGCGTGAGCGCCGGGACGGTGGTGCGCGGCCCCCGCCGCACCGCTGCGCCGCTCCCAGGCGGGGCGCCCCTTGCCCGGAAGGTCCCCCGCATGTTCGCACGCCTGTTCGGCTTCCTGTCCGCCGACATGGCCATCGACCTCGGCACCGCGAACACCCTGGTCTACGTGAAGGGCCGGGGCATCGTGCTCAACGAGCCGTCGGTCGTCGCCATCTCCGACAACCGGGGCAAGAAGCAGGTGCTGGCGGTGGGCGAGGAGGCGAAGCAGATGCTCGGCCGCACGCCGGGCTCCATCGCCGCCATCCGGCCGCTGCGCGACGGCGTCATCGCCGATTTCGAGGCGGCGGAGGAGATGATCAAGCACTTCATCCGCAAGGTGAACAACCGGCGCGGCTTCGCTTCTCCCATGGTGGTGGTCTGCGTGCCCTCGGGCTCCACCGCCGTGGAGCGCCGCGCGATCCAGGAAAGCGCCGAGAGCGCGGGGGCGCGGAAGGTGCTGCTGATCGAGGAGCCGATGGCCGCCGCGATCGGGGCGGGGCTGCCGGTGACCGAGCCCTCCGGCTCCATGATCGTCGACATCGGCGGCGGCACGACAGAGGTGGCGGTGATCTCGCTCGGCGGCATCGTCTATGCGCGGTCCGTGCGGGTCGGCGGCGACAAGATGGACGAGGCCATCATCTCCTACATCCGCCGCAACCATAACCTGCTGATCGGCGAGAGCACGGCGGAACGGGTGAAGATGGAGATCGGCGCCGCCGCCCCCGCCTATGAGGGCGACGAGGGGCCGCTGATCGAGGTCAAGGGCCGCGACCTGATGAACGGCGTCCCGCGCGAGGTGATCGTCAGCCAGCGCCAGATCGCCGAGAGCCTCTACGAGCCGGTGATGGCGATCGTCGAGGCGGTGAAGGTGGCGCTCGAGAACACGCCGCCCGAACTCGCGGCCGACATCGTCGACAAGGGCATCGTCCTGACCGGCGGCGGGGCGCTGCTGCACCGGCTGGATGCCGTGCTGCGCGACGCGACGGGCCTGCCGGTGGTGGTGGCGGAGGACGCGCTGTCCTGTGTCGCCCTGGGCACAGGACGGGCGCTGGAGGAGATGAAGCGCCTGCGCGGCGTCCTGACGTCAATGTATTGATATACAATCGGGTCGAAGGTCCGGGGCGGGAGGCCGCGCCGGCCTGACCAGGGGGTCGAGGCCGCTTGTTCCGTCTGAGCATCCCGCTCCGTCAGGCGTTGTCGCGGCTGACCCTGCCCGTGCTGGTGGCGGTCGCCTTCGGGACGATGCTGCTCGGCAAGGCGGATGCGCTGCTGGCCGAGCGCGCGCGGGTGCTGCTGGCCGATGCCCTCGCCCCATTCTACGCCGCCTTCGCCGAGCCGGCCCGCGCCGTGCGGGAGACCATCGCCGACCTGCCGGAACTGCTCGCGATCCGGGAGGAGAATGCGCGGCTGCGGGAGGAGAACGAGCGGCTCCGCCGCTGGCAGTCGGCCGCGCTGGCGCTGGAGGCGGAGAACGCCCTGCTCCGGCGGCAACTGAACTTCGTGCCGGAAGCGGCGCCGTCCTTCCGCACCGCCCGCGTCGTCGCGGACGCCGGCGGCGTCTATGCCCGCGCCGTGCTGATCGCCTTGCCGCCGGATCTCGCGGTGCGGCGCGGGCAGATCGCGCTCGACGAGCGCGGCTTCGTCGGCCGGGTGACCGAGGTGGGGACGCGTTCGGCCCGCATCCTGCTCGCCACCGACATGAACAGCCGCATCCCGGTGACGCTGGAAGGCAGCCGCGCGCGGGCGATGATGGTCGGCACCAACGGGCCCCGCCCCCGCCTTCAGTTCTGGGCGGAGGGCACGCGACCGGCCGAGGGCGAGCGCGTCGTGACCAGCGCCGAGGGCGTGGCCTTCCCGGCCGGCCTTCCCATCGGCGTGGTGCGCTACAGCGCCTCCGGCTCCGCCGAGGTCGAGATGTTCGCGCTGCTCGACCGGCTGGACCTGGTGCGGCTGTTCGACTTCGGACTGGGCGGCATCCTGCCGCCCGAAGCGGTGGCGCGGCCGGAGCCGCGGGCACGGCGGTGAATGATCGGCGTCCCCGAGCCCCCGCCCAGCCTGCTGCGACGCGTCGAGGCGCTGGCGCGCAACCTTCTTCCAGGGTTGCTGGCCGTGGTGACGATGATCGCCGCGGCCGGCCCGACCGGCCTTCCGGTGCTCGCGCCCGCGCTGACGCTCCCGCAGGTGGTGTTCTGGTCGATCTACCGGCCGGCCGCCATGTCGCCGCCGGCGGTGTTCCTGCTCGGGCTGCTGCTCGACCTGCTGGCGCTCGCGCCGCTCGGCAGCGGCCTGCTCACGCTGCTGCTGGCGCACGGGCTCGCGCTGCGCTGGCGGCGGTTCCTGGCGCGCCAGGGCTTCCTGCTGCTGTGGCTGGCCTTCTGCGGCTTCGCCGTCGGCGCGGCGGCGCTCGGCTATGTGCTCTCGGCGCTGCTGGACTTCGCCCTGCCCCCGCTGGGGCCCGCGCTGCAACTGGCGGCGCTGACCGCCTGCGTCTTCCCGCCGATCGCCCTTCTGCTGGGCCGCGTGCACGCGCTGATGCTGCGCGCGGAGGAAACCGCATGAGCGGCGCATCCTCTGTCTCCGCGCATGCCAGGCGGCCGGGGGCCGCGCCGGCGCATGAGGCACCCCAAGGCGGCGCGCGCCGCGCGCCGAGG
>NZ_JAKJIB010000420.1 GCF_021864505.1 Falsiroseomonas oryziterrae | reverse complement strand
GGTGGCCGGATTGGCGGCGCGCCGGTCGCGCGGGGCGAGTGCGGCGATCGCCTCGGCGATCGCCTCGCCGCGCCGCTCGCCCTGCTGCAGCTTCTGCCGCTCCGCCGCCAGCTCGTCCTCCTCGCCCTCGGCGGGCGCGAGCTCCTGCAGCTCGGCCACGGCGTGGCGCAGGAACTCCTCGTCGCGCTGCGCCGCGGCGATCTCCTCGCGCGCCGTGGCCAGGGTCCGTTCCGCGTCGCGCCAGGCGCGATGCGCCTCCGCGACCTCGGCTCGCAGCTTCTCGAGCGCGCCGGCGGCGTCCAGCAGCCCGGCATGGGCCGCGGGATCGGCGAGCCCCACCTGTTCGTGCTGGCCCTGCACCTCGACCAGCAGCGCGCCAAGGCGCCTCAAGAGCGCGAGGCCGACCGGCTGGTCGTTGGCGAAGGCGCGGGAGCGCCCGTCGGCGGTGACGACGCGGCGCAGCACCAGTTCGTCCTCGGCGTCGATGCCTTGGTCGGTCAGCATGGCGCGGGCCGGATGCTCGTCGGGCAGGGCGAAGGCGGCGGCGACGCTCGCCTGCTGCTGCCCGGCGCGCACCAGTCCGCTGTCGGCGCGCGCGCCGAGCGCAAGCCCGAGGCTGTCGAGCAGGATCGACTTGCCGGCGCCGGTCTCGCCGGTGAGCACGGTCAGCCCCGGCCCGAAGCCGAGGTCGAGGCGCTCGATCAGCACCACGTCCCGGATGGCGAGCGAGGTCAGCATGCGGCGGGTCCGCCGCGCGTCAGAACAGGCCGAAGGTGACGGCGCTGAGGCTGCGACTGAAGAAGCCGGGCCTGTGCTCCTCAGCCGGCTGTGCACCGTCGACCAGCAGCGCGTAGCTGTCCTGGTACCAGGGGCTGCCCGGGTAGTTGTGGCCGAGCACGGAGGCGGTGCGCCGCGCCTCGTCCACCAGGCCGAGCGCAAGATAGGCCTCGGTCAGGCGGTGCAGCGCCTCGGGCACGTGGTTGGTGGTCTGGTACTCCTCCACCACGCGGCGGAAGCGGCCGATGGCGGCGCCGTAGAGGCGGCGGTTCTGGTAGAAGCGACCGACCACCATCTCGCGGCTGGCGAGATGGTCGCGCGCGAGGTCCATCTTCAGCCGCGCGTCGCGCGCATAGGGCGTGTTGGGGAAGCGGTTCGCGACCTCCTGCAGCGCCGCCATGGCCTGCTCGGTGGCGCGCTGGTCGCGCTCGCTGTCGTTGATCTGCTCGTAGAGGCTGAGCGCGCGCAGGTAGTGCGCATAGGCGATGTCGCGGTGCGACGGATTCAGCTGGATGAAGCGGTCCAGCGCGCCGATCGCCTCGGTGTAGCGGTTGCGCATGTACTCGCCATAGGCGGACATGAGCCGCGCATTGGTCGCGAAGGTCGACTGTGGATGCTCGCGCTCCAGCGTGTCGAACAGCTCGACGGCGCGGGCGAATTGCTGGCGCTCCAGCGCCTCCATGCCGGCCGCGTAGAGACCCTCCGGCGAGTTGTCGACCTGCGCGCGCTGGGCGCCGAGGCTCGTGCTGCGACCGTCCCAGGCCGTCCCGCATGCGGCGAGCGGCAGGGCAAGGAGCAGCAGCAGGGGAACATGACGGATGAGGGGCACGGTCAGGCGCATGGTCGCGCTATACCACGGCGCCGCCGCGGTGGGGGAGGGCGGGTCAGGCCATCGCCGGCGCGGCCGCGGCGGGCAGCCGCACCGTGGCGCCGTCCGCCGGCACCTCGCCATCCGCCATCCGCCAGGCGTTGCGGTCGGCGAAGAGCGCGCGCAGCAGGCGGTTGTTCAGCGCGTGGCCGGAGCGCTGGCCGCTGAAACGGCCGGTGATCGCCGCCCCCGCCAGGGCCAGGTCGCCGACCACGTCGAGCAGCTTGTGCCGGACGAACTCGTCCGGGCGCCGCAGGCCGCCCGGGTTCAGCACCAGCGGGCCGTCCACCACGATCGCATTGGCCAGGCTGCCGCCCTGGGCGAGCCCGGCGGCGCGCAGCCGTGAGATCTCCTCGGCCAGGGTGAAGGTGCGCGCTTCCGCAAGCTGGGCGCGGAAGCTGGCCGGCGTGATGCGCAGCGAGAGCGCCTGCCGCCCGATGGCGGTGGCGGGGAAGTCGATCGCGAGCGTGGCCTCGAAGCCCGAATCGCGGCCCGGCTGGAGCTCGGCAAAGGCCTCCCCATCCTCGACGCGCACGCGCTTCAGGACCTCGAGCACCGGGGCAGCGCCAGGCAGCGCGGTCGTGCCGGCGCAGTCGATCAGGAAGACGAAGGGCGCGGCGGAGCCGTCGAGGATCGGCACCTCCGGCCCGTCGAGCTCGACATAGGCGTCGGTCACGCCGGTGCCGGCGAGCGCGGCCATCACATGCTCCACGGTGCCGATGCGCGCATGCGGCGCGTCCTCGGCGACCAGCGCGGTGCAGAGGCGGGTGTCGACCACGCGGTCGAAGCGCGCCGGGATCTCGATCCCGAGGTCGGTGCGGACGAAGACGATACCGGTGCCTGCGGCGGCCGGGCGCAGCGTCAGGGAGACTCGGCGGCCGCTGTGCAGGCCCACGCCGACGCAGCCGATCGCCGTCTTCAGCGTCCGCCTGCCCGTCGTGCCCGTCTGGAAGAAGCCGTCCATCATCGCTCCGCTGCGTTGCACCGTCGGCCGGGGCGGCTCGCCCCTGCACATGCCGTGCCACCGAAGAACGGCCCGGCACCCGGTTCGGAGCGCCGAAAAACGCGACGCCCCAGGGGGGAGATGCCACTCCCGGCCCTGGGGCGCCATTCAAGCGTTGTTTCGCTATATTACGTCAGAACCTATTGATTTCGCTGACTTTTCGCGGCGCACAATTGCCCAGATTTCGCCTCAATTGCTCTGCCGCCGCAGGAAGGTCGGGATGTCGAGTCCCATCTCCTCTTGCGAGCCCGGGCGCGCTGCCCGCGGCGCGGGCGCGGCGGCCGGCTCGACCCGGATCGGCGCCGGCT
>NZ_JAKJIB010000042.1 GCF_021864505.1 Falsiroseomonas oryziterrae | reverse complement strand
CGCGGAAGAGGCGACCGCCGGCGTGGTGGCGCGCCATCCCGCCCCGAGCGCGGCGCCGCCCAGCGCGGCGCCCAGCAGCGCGAGCCCCTGCCGCCGGCTGGCCGATCCCTCCATCAACGCACGCATCGCGACGCTCCTGGCCTGCCGTGCCCGCCCGAGGCGAGCTTCGGAGCAGGCTTTTCGGCCGGCTGCGTGTCGCGCCGATGTCGCGCCGGGCGGAATCGGGTTTCGGCGAGGTTTCGCGCCGGTCTCGTGCGCGACGCCGCCGGCCGCCAGGGCCGGCCCTTGACTTCCGTCCCCGCGGGCGGTTCCTGCCGCGAGACCCAGGACCCAAGGACCAGCGCCCCGCATGTCGCTCGACGCCGCCACCGTGAAGCGGATCGCCTCGCTCGCCCGCATCCGGCTGGAAGAGGAGGAGGTCGGCCGCATGCAGGCCGAGATCAACGGGATCCTCGGCTGGATCGAACAGCTGCGCGAGGTGGACACCGACGGCGTTGAGCCGATGGCCGGCGGCGCGCCGGCGGGCCAGCCGGCGATGCGCATGCGCGAGGATGCGGTGACCGATGGCGGCATCGCCGACGCCGTCCTCGCCAACGCGCCCGACCGCCAGGGCGACTATTTCGGCGTGCCGAAGGTGGTCGAGTGATGCGCCCGACCGACTACACGCTGAAGGGCGCGCTTGAGGCGCTGGCCGCCGGCGAGACCACCTCCGTCGCGCTGACCGAGGCCTTCCTCGACGGCATCGCGCGGCTGAACCCGCGCCTCAACGCCTACATCACCGTCACGGCGGAGAAGGCGCTGGAGGCCGCACGCGCTTCCGACGCGCGGCGCGCGGCCGGGCAGGCGGGCCCGCTGGAGGGCGCGCCGCTCGCCATCAAGGACCTGTTCTGCACCGCGGGGGTGCAGACCACCGCCGGCAGCCGGATCCTGGGCGGCTTCGTCCCGCCCTATGAGTCGACCGTCACCGCCAACCTGCTGCGCGACGGCGCGGTGTTCCTCGGCAAGGTGAACCTCGACGAGTTCGCCATGGGCTCGTCGAACACCACCAGCGCGTCCGGGCCGGTCGAGAACCCCTGGTCGCGCGCCAACGACCCCGACACGCGGCTGGTGCCGGGCGGGTCGTCCGGCGGATCCGCCGCGGCGGTCGCGGCGCGGCTCGCGCTGGGCGCGACGGCGACCGACACCGGCGGCTCGATCCGCCAGCCGGCCGCCTTCTGCGGCATCGCCGGCATCAAGCCCACCTATGGCCGCTGCTCGCGCTTCGGCATCGTCGCCTTCGCCTCCTCGCTCGACCAGGCGGGGCCGGTGGCGCGCACCGTCGAGGATTGCGCGATTCTGCTGAAGTCCATGTCGGGCTTCGACCCGCGCGACGCGACCTCCGCGGATCTCCCGGTGCCCGACTTCGCCGCCGCCTGTGCGCGCCCGGTGAAGGGCCTGCGCATCGGCGTGCCGCGCGAGTACCGCCTCGACGGCATGGCGCCGGAGATCGAGGCGCTGTGGCAGCAGGGGCTGCAATGGCTGCGCGACCAGGGCGCCGAGACGGTCGAGATCAGCCTGCCGCACACCAAGTATGCGCTGCCGACCTACTACATCGTCGCCCCGGCCGAAGCGTCGTCTAACCTCGCCCGCTACGACGGCGTGCGCTTCGGCCTGCGCGAGGCGGCGAAGGACAGCGACCTGCGCGACCTCTACGAGCGCAGCCGCGCCAAGGGTTTCGGCGCCGAGGTCCGCCGCCGCATCATGATCGGCACTTATGTGCTGTCCGCCGGCTACTACGATGCCTACTACCTCAAGGCGCAGAAGGTCCGCGCGCTGATCCGCCGCGACTTCGAGCAGGCCTGGGGCAAGGTGGACGCCATTGTCACGCCGGCGACGCCCTCCGCCGCCTTCGGCATGGACGAGCGGCAGGACGACCCGGTGACGATGTACCTCAACGACGTCTTCACCGTGACGGCGAACCTGGCCGGCCTGCCCGGCCTCGCCGTGCCCGCCGGCCTCGATGCGCAAGGCCTGCCGCTCGGCCTGCAGGTGATCGGCAAGCCCTTCGACGAGGAGGCCTGCTTCACCGTCGGCGCCGCGATCGAGCGCGCCGCGAACTTCACGGCCCTGCCGGGGATCCGCGCATGAGCTACACCATCGACGGCACCACCGGCCCCTGGGAACTCGTGATCGGGCTCGAGGTCCACGCCCAGGTCATCAGCCAGTCCAAGCTCTTCTCCGGCGCCGCGACCGCCTTCGGCGCCGAGCCGAACAGCCAGGTCTCCTTCGTGGATGCCGGCTTCCCCGGCATGCTGCCGGTGATCAACCGCGAATGCGTGGCGCAGGCGGTGCGCACCGGCCTCGGCCTCAATGCCGAGATCAACCTCTGGTCCCGCTTCGACCGGAAGAACTACTTCTACGCCGACCTGCCGCAGGGCTATCAGATCAGCCAGTACGCCCACCCGATTGTGGGCCAGGGCGCGGTCGAGATCGAACTGGCCGACGGCACGAAGAAGACCATCGGCATCACGCGCCTGCATCTCGAGCAGGATGCCGGCAAGTCGCTGCATGACCAGCACCCCCAGAAATCCTTTATCGACCTCAACCGCTCCGGCGTCGCGCTGATGGAAATCGTCTCCGAGCCCGACATGCGAAGCCCGGAGGAAGCCGGCGCCTATCTGTCCAAGCTGCGCCAGATCCTGCGCTACCTCGGCACCTGCGACGGCAACATGGACGAGGGGTCCATGCGGGCCGACGTCAACGTCTCCGTCCGCAAGGCGGGCGAGGGCTACCGCACGCGCTGCGAGGTGAAGAACGTCAACAGCGTCAAGTTCGTCATGCAGGCCGTCGAGGCCGAGGCGCGGCGCCAGATCGAGGTCTGGGAGTCTGGCGGCACGGTGGAGCAGGAGACGCGGCTCTTCGACACGCAGCGCGGCATCACGCGGTCGATGCGCTCCAAGGAGGACGCGCATGACTACCGCTACTTCCCCGAGCCCGACCTGCCGCCGCTGGTGCTGGAGCAGTCCTGGGTGGACCAGCTGAAGGCCAGCCTGCCCGAACTGCCCGACGCCCGCCGCGCCCGCTACGTCGCCATGGGCCTCACGCCCTACGACGCGCATGTCCTGACGCTGGAGAAGGAAACGGCGGCGTTCTTCGAGACGGTGGCGAAGGGCCGCGACGCCAAGCAGGCCGCCAACTGGGTGACCGGCGACTTCTTCGCCGCGCTGAACCGCCTGAAGCGCGACATCACGGACCCGCCCGTGACGGCGGAGAACCTCGGCGCGCTGCTCGACCTGATCGCGGACAGCACGATCAGCGGCAAGATCGCCAAGGACGTGTTCGAGATCATGATCGAGACCGGCAAGGCGCCGGGCGCGATCGTGGAGGAGCGCGGCCTGAAGCAGGTGACCGACACCGGCGCGATCGAGGCGGCGGTGGCCGACGTGCTCGCGAAGAACGCCGACAAGGTCGCCGAGTACCGCTCCGGCAAGGACAAGCTCTTCGGCTTCTTCGTGGGCCAGACCATGAAGGCGATGGGCGGCAAGGGGAACCCGGCGCTGGTCAACGAGGTGGTCAGGAAGCTGCTGGGCTGAGCTATCCTTCCCCGCCGACGGGGGCGAATCGAGATGGACCAGCAGCCAGGACAGGGCGTCGGCAGCCTCATCGAGCGCGGCCTCGCCATCGCGGTGGTGGGTGCCGTGCTGCTTGGCATCCTGGCCGTCCTGCAGCCCTTCGCCACCGCCATCATGTTCGGCGCGATCCTGGCGATCGCCCTTTGGCCGCTGCGCGACGCGCTCGTCCGGCGTGGCCTCCGCCCCAGCCTCGCCGCCACGGTCCTGCTTCTCCTGATCCTGGCCGCGGTCGTGGTACCGGTTCTCGCCATCGCACCTGGCCTGGTGGAGGCGCTCAACACCGGCATCGTATGGGGCCACGACGCGATGCTGCGCGCGCCCAGCACGCCGCCCGACTGGCTCGCGCAGCTGCCGCTGGTGGGGGAGCGCGTCGCGGCCGGCTGGACGCATGTCGCGGAATCCCGCGACAATCTCGGCGGCCTCGTCGCGCCCTATGCGGCGCGGCTGCAATCCCTCCTGCTGAGCGTCGCCGGTGGGCTCGCCGACAGCCTGCTGCAGCTGCTGCTCGCGCTCGTCGTCGCGGCGATGTTCTGGACCACCGGCGAGGAGATCGCGGATTCGCTGCGGCACGCGGCGGGACGCATCGGCGGTCCGACGGGCGTCAATGCGCTGGAAACGGCGGGCGGCGCGGTGCGCTCGGTCGCCTATGGCGTGGTCGGGACCTCGCTCGGCCAGGGTGTCCTGGCCGCCATCGGCTTCGCGATCGCGGGCGTCCCTGCGGCGACGCTTCTCGGCTTCCTCACCTTCGTCTTCTCGATCAGCCAGGTGCTCGGCCCGCTGGTCATCGTCACCTGGGCGGGGGCCGCCTGGTGGCTGTTCGACAGCGGCCAGACGGGCTGGGCCATCTTCATGGCGCTCTGGGGCCTGCTCGCCATCTCGTCGAGCGACAACGTCGTGCGGCCGCTGCTCATCAAGCGCGGCGTGGACATGCCGCTCTCGATCGTCATCCTCGGCGTCTTCGGCGGCTTCGTCGCCTTCGGCTTCCTCGGCCTCTTCATCGGGCCGGTGCTGCTTGCCGTCGGCCTCGTCATGCTCCGCGCCTGGCGCGCGGCAACGCCCGCCGACGCCGCGTGACGCCAGGACGGGCAGGCTACGGCCTGCCCGCCCTCATGCGGCGCAGCCCGCCGATCAGGCGGGCCGCACGCCCCACGGATAGGGCATCGATCCCTTCACCAGTCCGGTGATGCTCCGCCGCCAGGCATTGCGGACGGTGAACTGGCCGAGCGGGATGGTCGCGACATCGTCCTGCGCCAGCCGGTTCAGCTCGTTGGCCAGGCTCAGCTGCCGGCCCGCATCGGTCGCATCCAGCCAGGCCTGCACCAGCTCCTGCGCCCGCGGGCTGTCCCACCAGCCGAACCAGCCCGAGGCGCCCGGCCCCTTCACGAGGGAGGACACCGCCGGGTTCAGGTAGGCGAGCGAGGAGCCGAAGGTGTGGAAGATGCTCCACCCGCCGCGCTCCACCGGCTCCGTCCGCACGCGGCGCTGCACCACCGTGCCCCAATCGGTCTCGGCGAGCTCGACGTTGAAACCGATCCGCCGCAGCCGGTCGGCGGTGATCTGGCCGTGCGGGCCGATCAGCGGGAAGTCCGTCGGGTTGATGATCACCACCTTCTCGCCGTTGTAGCCGCTGGCCTGCAGCGCGGCCCGCGCGCGGTCCAGGCTGCGCGGCGGCGCGTTGAGCGGCGACAGGTCCTCGGTGCCGAGCGGCGTGCCGCACGGGAACAGGCTCCGGCATTGCCGCCAGACGCTCTGGTCGTTGCCGAGCGTCGCGCGCATGTACTCCTCCTGGTCCACCGCCAGCGCCACCGCCTGCCGGACGCGGAGGTTGCTGAACGGCGCCTGGAGGTGATTGAGGCGCATCACCGACATGATGCCGGCCTCGTTCAGCACGCCGATCTCGATGTTGCGGTTGCGCTGCAGCGTCGGTATGAGATCGGAGAGCGGCTGCTCCAGCCAGTCCACCTCGCCCGCCTGCAGCGCGGCGGCGGCGGTCGCCGGATCGGGCAGGATGTGCCACTCGACGCGCGGGAAATGCGCGACCTTGCCCCCTGATGCGCCGCTGGCGGGCTCGCCGCGCGGCACATAGGCGTCGTTCTTCTGGTAGACCACGCGGCTGCCGCTGACGAATTCGCCGCGGACGAAGCGATAGGGGCCGGAGCCGATCACCTCCGACACCTGCGTGTTGGCATCCGTCTGCGCCAGCCGTTCCGGCATGATGAAGGGCACGTTCGCGTCTGGCTTGGCCAGCGCGTCCAGCATCAGCGGGAAGGGGCGCTTGAGGCGGATCTCGATGGTGCGGTCGTCGGGCGCGCGCCATTCGTCCACCACGGCGGCGAGGATCTGTCCGAAGGGATCGCGGCGCGACCAGCGCGCCAGGCTCGCCGTGCAGTCGCGCGCCCGCACGGGCTCGCCGTCGTGGAAGCGCAGCCCCTCGCGGAGCGTGATGCGCCAGGTCCGGCCGTCGGGCGATACCTCGTGGCCCTGCGCCATCTGCGGCTGCGCGCGCAGAGTGGCGTCGAGCGCATAGAGCGTGTCGTAGACGTGGTACCCATGCATCTGGGTGACGATCGCCGTCGTCCAGATCGGGTCGAGCGCCGTCAGGTTGGCCTGCGGCACGAAGCGCAGCGTCGCGGTCCGTGCGGGTTGTGCGATGGCGGGCGCGAAAGGCGCCGCGGCGACGGCCGCGCCGGCGGCCAGGAACGAACGACGATGCATGGCGCTTCCTCCGGGTTCTGCTGTCCCCGGCGAAACGCTAGGCGTGGGATTCGCCCCGGGTCAACGCGGCGAGCGCCGCGGCGTAATCATGCCTGAGCCGCGCGATCACCTCGGCCGTCGGCGGCGCGTCCACGATGCTGCCCACACCCTGGCCGGCGCCCCAGATGTCCTTCCAGGGCCGGACGCGGTCAGAGCCGAAGCTCATCCGCGTCTTGTCGGCCGTCGGAAGATTGTCGGGGTCGAGGCCCTGCGCCGCGATGGAGGGCTTGAGGTAGTTGCCTGGCACGCCGCTGAAGAAGGGCGTGTAGACGATGTCGGACGCGGCGCTCTCCGCGATCATCGCCTTGTAGCGCTCCGCCGCATTCGCCTCCGCCGTCGCGATGAAGCGCGTGCCCATGTAGGCGAGGTCGGCGCCCATCGCCTGGGCCGCGAGGATCTGCCGGCCTTCCGTGATCGCGCCCGAGAGCGCGATCGGGCCGTTCCAGATGCGCCGCACCTCGGCGACCAGCGCGAAGGGGCTCATCGTGCCGGCATGTCCCCCCGCGCCGGCGGCGACCAGCACCAGCCCGTCCACGCCGGCCTCCAGCGCCTTCTCGGCATGGCGCAGGTTGGTGACGTCGTGGAACACGATGCCGCCCCAGCCATGCACCGCGCGCACCACCTCGCCCGGCGCGCGTAGCGAGGTGATGATCATCGGCACGCGGTGGCGCGCGCAGACCTCCAGGTCGTGCTCCAGCCGATCGTTGGAGGCGTGCACGATCTGGTTGACGGCGAAGGGCGCGTCGCCCGGCCCGAGTGCCGCGCGGATGCGCGTCAGCCAGCCATCCAGCTCCTCCTTCGGCCGCGCATTCAGCGCCGGGAAGGAGCCGACGATGCCCCCCTTGCACTGTGCGATCACGAGCTCGGGGTTGGACACGATGAACATCGGCGCCGCGATGACCGGCAGCGCGAGGCGGGAGAGGAGGGGCGGCAGCATGGGCGGGACGATGCCTCTCCCGGGCCCGTGCGTCCATGCGCGCCTTGACCGCCCCCCGGGGCTGGGCGATCCAGGCCGCAACGCCGCGCGACGGCGGCAGGAGGACGCGGCATGGACCCGGTGCGCTACGAGGTCGAGGGCGGCATCGCCGTCGCCACCATCGCGAGCCCGCCGGTCAATGCGCTCTCCGCCGCGCTCCGCGCGTCGCTGGCTGCCGCGGTGCGCCGCGCGACGGAGGATGCCTCCGTTCGCGCCCTCGTGATCCCTGCCGAAGGCCGCACCTGGATCGCGGGCGCCGACATCTCCGAATTCGGCAAGCCGCCGGTCTCTCCGACCCTCGCGGAGCTGATCGCGCTGCTCGACGCCTGTCCGAAGCCGGTGGTCGCGGCGATCCACGCGGCCGCACTCGGCGGCGGGCTCGAAGTGGCGATGGCCTGCACGGCCCGGGTGCTTGGCCCGGCCGCGAAGCTCGGCCTGCCGGAGGTGAAGCTCGGCCTGTTGCCGGGGTCCGGCGGCACGCAGCGCGCGCCGCGGTTGATGGGCGCGGCGGCGGCGCTGAAGCTAATGGCGGGCGGCGATCCGCTGGATGCGAAGGCGGCGATGGCCGCCGGCCTCGGCGAGGTGCTGGCCGAGGACGACCTGCGCATGGTCGCCATCGCCCATGCGGCGGGCTTGGCCGACGGCCCCCTGCCGGCGCCCGTCTCCCGACGCGACGAGGGGCTCGGCCCGCGTGAGGCGTTCGAGGCGGAGGCCGCCGCGCTCGCGAAGCGCGCCGCGACGGAGCCGCAGGTGGCGGCCATGGTCGCCTGCGTGCGCGACGCCTTCGAACTGCCCTTCGACCAGGCGCTGGCGCGCGAGCGCCAGGCCTTCCTCGACCTGCTGCAGGATCCGCGCAGCAAGGCGCTGCGCCACGTCTTCTTCGCCGAGCGCGAGGCGGCCAAGATCGCCGGCATCCCGCGCGAGACGAAGCCTCGCCGCGTGGAGCGCGCCGCGGTGCTCGGCGCCGGCACCATGGGCGCCGGCATCGCCATGTGTTTCGCCAATGCGGGCATCCCCGTGCGGGTGATCGAGACCGACGAGGCCGCGATGCAGCGCGGCCTGGCGCGCATCCGCGCGACCTACGATGCCAGCGTGAAGCGCGGCAGCCTGACGGAAGCCGCGCGCGACGCCCGCATGGCGCTGGTCGAGGGCGCCGTCGGGCTCGAGGCGGCCGGCGAGGCCGACATGATCGTCGAAGCGGTGTTCGAGGAGATGTCGCTCAAGAAGCAGGTCTTCGCGACGTTGGACCGTGTCGCGAAGCCCGGCGCGATCCTCGCCTCCAACACCTCCTATCTCGACATCGACGAGATGGCGGCCGCGACCTCGCGGCCGGGCGACGTGCTGGGCATGCATTTCTTCTCGCCCGCCAACGTCATGAAGCTGCTGGAGGTGGTGCGCGCTAGGGCGACCGCGCCGGACGCGCTCGTCACCGCCGCCGAGATCGGGCGCAGGCTCGGCAAGGTGCCGGTCGTCGTCGGCGTGTGCTTCGGCTTCGTCGGCAACCGCATGCTGGCCCGCCGCACGCAGCAGGTCGAACGCCTGCTGCTGGAAGGCGCGGCGCCGGATCAGGTGGACAAGGCGCTCACTGACTTCGGCTTCCGCATGGGGCCCTGCGCGATGGGCGACCTGGCCGGCCTCGACATCGGCTGGCGCATCCGCCAGGCGACCGGCAAGCGCGCGCCGGTTGCCGATGCGCTGGTGGAGGCCGGGCGGCTCGGCCAGAAGACCGGCAAGGGCTACTACCTCTATCCCGAAGGCGCGCGCGCCGGCGTGCCCGACCCGGAGGTGACGGCGATGATCGAGCGCATCGCCGCGCAGGAAGGTGTCGCGCGCCGCGCCATCCCGCAGGAGGAGATCCTGGATCGCCTGCTGCTGCCGATGGTGAACGAGGGCGCGCGCATCCTCGACGAAGGCGTCGCCGCACGGCCCGGCGACATCGATGTGGTCTGGCTGCATGGCTACAACTGGCCGGCCTGGACCGGCGGCCCGATGCATTGGGCCGAGGCGCGCGGCCTCGGCGGGATCATCGACCGCCTCGCGGGCTTCGCGGCCGCCACGGGCGACGAGAGCCTGCGCGCCGCGCCGGCGCTGGTGCGCGCCTCGGCTGAGGGCGGGTTCCGCGCGCTGGCCACGGCCTGATGCACCCCTGGGAAGCCAGCTATCCGCCGGAGTGCCGATGGGACGTCCCCATCGCCGAAGGCACGCTGCCCGGCTTCCTCGACCACGTCGCCGCGCGCTTCGCCGGGCGCCCGGCGCTGGAATACCGCGGCCATGTGCTGAGCTATGCCGAGCTGAAGACGCTGTCGGACCGCGTCGCCGCGGGGCTGCTGGCCATGGGCGTCGGCCGCGGCGACTGCGTTGCGCTTTACCTGCCGAACACGCCCTGGCATCCGGCCTGCCTCTTCGCCGCGCTGCGCACCGGCGCGCGCGTCGTGCATCTCTCGGCCTTGGACGCGAAGCGCGAGCTTGCGCACAAGCTGCGTGACGGCGGCGCGACGCTGCTGATCACCACGGGCTTCGGCCCGCTGGTCGCCAATGCCGAATGGCTGGTCGAGGAGGGCGCGATCGCGCGCGTGCTGCTCGCGCCCGAGGCGCGCTGGGTCGGCGCCGATGCCGCGCACGGCTTCGCCGCGCTGCCCGAGGCCGAGCCGCCTGCGACGTGGCCGGAACTCACGCCTGCCGACCTCGCGCTGCTGCAGTACACCGGCGGCACCACGGGCACGCCGAAGGGCGCGATGCTCACCCACGGCAACCTCACCGCCGCCGTCGCTATCTACAAGGCCTGGCGCGACAGCACCTCGCTGCCTGAAGGCGAGGGGCGCGTGCTCGTCCTGCTGCCGCTCTTCCACATCTTCGCCCTCACCGCCGTGCTGCTACGGCAGATGGCGGAGGGCAGCCTGCTGCATCTCCGCCCGCGCTTCGACGCGGGCGAGGCGGTCGCCGACATCGAGCGGCTGCGCATCAACACCCTGTCCGGCGTGCCGACGATCTGGATCGGCATCCTGAACTTTCCGGGCATCGAGACGCGCGACCTCTCCTCGCTCCGCCAATGTTCATCCGGCGGCGCGCCGATGCCCTTCGAGGCGCTGCAGAAGCTCGAGGCGCTGCTCGGCCGGCGCATCGGCGGCGGCTGGGGCATGACCGAGACCTGCCCCGCCGGCACGCGCATCCCCCCCGATGCGCCGCGCCGCGCAGGCCTCATCGGCCTGCCGCTGCCGCGCATCGAGCTGCGCATCATCGACCCGGACGCGCCGACGCGCGCCCTCCCGGCGGGCGAGGTCGGCGAGATGGCCGTGCGCGGCCCCAACGTCTTCTCCGGCTACTGGAACCGGCCGGAGGAGAATGCGCGCGCCTTCGCCGAGGGTTGGTTCCTGACCGGCGACATGGGCTGGATGGACGAGCGCGGCTTCTTCACCCTGGTCGACCGCCGCAAGAACATGATCCTCTCCGGCGGTTTCAACGTCTATCCGGCGCAGGTCGAGGGCGCGATCTACGAGCATCCGGACGTCGCCGAGTGCATCGTCATCGGCCTCCCCGACGCCTATCGCGGCCAGGCGGCCAAGGCCTATGTCGCACTCAAGCCCGGCGCCGCCCCGCTGACGCTGGACGCGCTGCGCGCCTTCCTGGCCGATCGCCTCGGCAAGCACGAAATGCCGGCGGCGCTCGAGATCCGGGACAGCCTGCCGAGGAGCCCCGCGGGCAAGCTGCTCGCGGCCGCGCTCCGCCAAGAGATGCAAGGAACGGTCTGATGGACCTCCGCCACACCGCTGACGAGATCGCCTTCCGCGACGAGCTGCGCGCCTTCTTCCGTCGCGAGATCCCGGCCGAGATCCGTCGCAAAGTCAGCGAGGGCCGGGCCCTGGCGCGCCAGGACTACGTCACCAGCCAGAAGATCCTGCATGCCGCCGGCCTCGCGACGCCGAACTGGCCGGTCGCCTGGGGCGGCAAGGACTGGTCGCCGGTGCAGCGCTACATCTACGTCGAGGAGCTGCAGGCCGCCGCCGTCCCGCAGCCGCTCGGCTTCAACGTCAACATGGTCGGCCCCGTCATCGCGACCTTCGGGTCGGAGGCGCAGAAGGCGCGTTTCCTGCCCGCGACCGCGAGCCTCGACATCTGGTGGGCGCAGGGCTTCTCCGAGCCCGGCGCCGGCTCCGACCTCGCCAGCCTCAAGACCAGCGCGCGACGCGAGGGCGACGCGTTCGTCGTCAACGGCCAGAAGACCTGGACGACGCTTGGGCAATATGCCGACTGGATCTTCTGCCTCGTCCGCACCGACCCCGCCGCCAAGAAACAGCAGGGCATCTCCTTCCTGCTGATCGACATGGCGACCCCCGGCATCACCGTGCGCCCGATCATCACCATCGATGGCGGGCACGAGGTGAACGAGGTCTTCTTCGACGAGGTCCGCGTGCCGGCGGAGAACCTGGTCGGCGAGCTCAACAATGGCTGGGACTACGCCAAGTTCCTGCTCTCGAACGAGCGCATCGGCATCGCGCGCATCGGCATGACGAAGGAGCGCCTCGCACGCGTGAAGCGGCTCGCGCAGGAGACGCCGGCGGGCGAGGGGACGGTCTGGGACGATCCGGATTTCCGCCGTCGCCTCGCCTGGTCGGAGATCGAGCTGAAGGCGCTCGAGATCACCCAGATGCGCGTCGTCGCCGCGCAGCGGACGAAGGCCGCCGACAGGCCCGACCCGTCCTCTTCCATCCTCAAGATCAAGGGCAGCGAGATCCAGCAGCAGGCGACGCAGCTGCTGATGGAGGTCGCCGGCCCCTACGCGCTGCCGCGCCCGGACCGCGACGAGGAGGGGCTGAACCTGCCCTCCGTCGGGCCGGACTGGGCCGATGCCGCCGCGCCGCTCTTCTTCAACTACCGCAAGGTCTCGATCTACGGCGGCTCGAACGAGATCCAGCGCAACATCATCGCGAAAGCGTTCCTGGGTCTCTGACAGATGGATTTCGACCTCACCCACGAACAGCGCCTGCTGGCGGACAGCGTCAACCGCTTCGTCTCCGATCGCTACGGCGACTTCGAGAAGCGCAAGGCCTATCGCTCCGGCCAGAAGGGTTATGCGGACGCCAACTGGTCCGCGATGTCGGAGATGGGCCTGCTCGGCCTGCCATTGCCTGAGGAGCAGGGCGGCTTCGGCGGCGGTCCTGTCGAGACGCTGCTTGTCATGGAAGCCTTCGGCCGCGGGCTGGTCGTCGAGCCCTACTTCGCCACTGTCGTGCTCGGCCTCGGCCTGCTGCGCCGGACGAGCGGGCAGGGTGAACTCCTGGCGCAGGTCGTGGCGGGCGAGACGACGCTCGCCTTCGCGCATCAGGAGCGCCAGGCGCGGCACGATCTGCACGACATCGCCGCCACGGCGCGTCGCGCCGGCGATGGCTGGGTTCTGGATGGCGCCAAGGGCGTCGTGCTGCATGGCGACGCAGCCGACCGGATCCTCGTCTCCGCGCGCATCGCCGGTGCGCGGCGCGACCGCGCGGGCATCGGCCTGTTTCTCCTCGACCCCGCCGCGGCGGGCGTGACGCGGCGCGGCTATGCGACCCAGGACGGGCTGCGCGCCGCGGAAATCGTGCTGGAAGGCGCGCCTGCCACGCTGCTCGCCGAGGACGCCCTCCCGCTGATCGAACTCGTCGCCGACGAAGCGATCGCGGCGCTCTGCGCCGAGGCGGTGGGTGCGATGGAAACGCTCCGCGACCTGACCGTGGACTACCTCAAGACGCGGCAGCAGTTCGGCCGCCCGATCGGCGAGTTCCAGGCGCTGCAGCACCGCGCCGCCGACATGCTGGTCGCGACCGAGCAGGCGCGCAGCATGGCGATGTACGCGGCGATGATGGTGCAGCAGACCGACGCGGCGGCACGTTCGACGGCGCTGTCGGCCGCCAAGGCGCTGGTCAGCCGCCTCGCGGACACCCTCGGCAAGGACGCCGTCCAGCTGCATGGCGGCATCGCCATGACGGAGGAGTACAAGGCCGGCCACTACTTCAAGCGGCTGGCCATGATCGGCGCGCTGTTCGGCGATGTGGACCACCACCTGCGGCGCGTGGTCGCCGCGGGCGGCCTGCCGGAGTAGCGCGACCCCGGGTTCTCGCCCCATGCGCCCGTGACCTTCGCGCGACTCCGCGCTCTGCCCTTCCATTGCCCTGGTCGGCGCGCCTAATCGCTGGCATGCGTCGCAGGGTGAGGCTGGCCCCACGGGCCGGCCGATTCGCAGGGCAGGGGGGAATGCCGGACGGTTCGCTGTCCGATGCGCAGCGGTCTGCGCAAGTGCGCCGCCAGGGCGCGGCGCTGCCGGTCTTCGGGGCCGGCCCGGCGCTCCGCGTGGTGCTGGTCACCAGCCGCGAGACGCGCCGCTGGGTGATCCCGAAGGGCTGGATCGAGCCGCAGGAGGCGCCACACCGCGGAGCCGCGCGCGAGGCGCTGGAGGAAGCCGGGCTGGTCGGCGAAGCCGACCCCGACCCGATCGGCGCCTACACCTACGGCAAGCGCCGCGCCGGCGGCGTTGTCACGCCGGTCGAGGTCCTGGTGTTCCGCTTCCGCGTCGCGCGCATGCTCCGCCAATGGCCCGAGCGGCGCGAGCGGGAGCGGCGGCTGTTCACGCCGGAAGCCGCCGCGGCGCTGGTGGACGAGCCCGGCCTCGCCGCCCTGCTGCGCAGCCTCAGGAAGGCATGAAACCGTCCGGCGTCACGCCGCGCGGCTTCACCAGGTCATAGGGTCCGCGCGGCAGGTAGCGCCCGCTGCCCGGCTCGGCCTGCACCTTGCCGTCGCGCATCACCACTTCGCCGCGGCGGATCGTCATCGTCGGCCAGCCCGTGACCTCCAGCCCTTCATAGGGCGTGTAGTCGATGGCGTGCTGCATCAGCGCGTTGGTGATCGTCACGCGCTTCGCCGGATCCCACAGCACGAGGTCGGCATCCGCCCCCGGCTGGATCACGCCTTTGCGCGGATAGAGGCCCATGATCCGCGCCGGGTTGGTCGCGGTGAGCTTCACGAACTCCTCGATCGCGATGCGGCCCTTCGTCACGCCTTCGCTGAACACGATCGGCATCCGGGCGGCGAGGCCCGGGATGCCGTTCGGGATGTCGCGGAACGGCGCCGCGCGCCCGTTCTGGGCCTTGCCGCGCGTGCCCTCGTAGCTGAAGCCGCAATGGTCGGAGGAGACGACGTCGAGAGTGCCGCGCCGGATCATCTCCCAGATGCGCGCATGCTCCGCCGTGTCGCGCGGCGCCGGGCTGCACATGAACTTCGATCCCTCGAAGCCGGGCCGGTCCATGTGTCCCGCCGTCAGCGTGACGTATTGCGGGCAGGTCTCGCCCCACACCTTCAGGCCGCGTGCCTGGGCCCGCGCGATCTCCTCCGCCGCCTCCTCGCAGCTGACATGGAAGACCTGGATCGGCTGGTCCACGAGTTCCGCCAGCGCGATGGCGCGATGCGTCGCCTCGCGCTCCACCACGCGCGGGCGCGACCAGGCGTGGTACTTCGGCGCGGTCATCCCGGCGGCGAGCAGCGCCTCCGTCCGCCACTTGATCGCGTCGTAGTTCTCGCAATGCACGGTCACCAGGCAGCCATGCCGGCGCGCCGCCAGAAGCACCTTCAGGTATTCGCCGTCGTTGAGGTGCAGCGGCTCGTAGGTCAGGAAGACCTTGAGGCTCCGCACGCCTTCCGCCACGACCTTCGGCACCTCGTCGTTCATCACCGCATCGGTCGGGTCGGCGATGATCTGGTGGAAGGCGTGGTCCAGCATGCCCTTCGCGGCGCGCGCCCGGTAATCCGCGAAGCGCTCCAGGATGCCGCCCCCCTTGAACTGCGGGACGAAGCAGACGACGGAGGTGGTGCCGCCGGCGAAGGCGCTGGCCGAGGCGGTGACGAAGCCGTCCTCGTGCACCGTGCCGTTCGCCTCCGGCTGCTCGATGTGGCAGTGGCTGTCCACGCCGCCCGGCAGCACATAGAGCCCGTCCGCCTCGATCACCTGCGCGGCGTCCGTGATGCGCTCCGCGATCGCCGCGATGCGGCCGCCATTGACGCCGATGTCGCAGCGCGCCGCGCCGAAGGCGGTCGCCACCAGCCCGCCGCGGATCGCCAGCTCGAACTCCGCCATGCCTTGCCTCCTACCTTCGATGATCCGCGGCATAGGCGCGACCGTAGCGCGCCTCGAGCCGGCGTTGCACGAGCTCCCAGCAGGTCGTCATCACCAGGTACCAGACCGCGGCCGCGATGAAGAGCTCCAGCACCATGAAGCGCTCCTGGATCAGGATCTGCGTCCGGCGCAGCAGCTCCTCCATCGAAATGACGGATGCGACCGAGGTCGTCTTGAGCAGCCCGTTCACCGAATTGCCGAGTGGCGGGATGATGATGCGCAGCGCCTGCGGCCAGGTGATGGTGCGGAACACCTGCACCTTGGTCAGGCCGAGCGCCGTGCCGGCTTCCTTCTGCCCCTTGTTCACCGCCAGGATGCCGGCGCGCACGATCTCGCTGAGATAGGCCGCCTCGTTCAGCGCAAGCCCGAGCAGCGCCGCCTGCGTCACGCTGAAGCGGATGCCGAACAGCGGCAGGCCGGTGTAGATGATCAGCAGCTGCACCAGCAGCGGCGTGCCGCGGAAGATCCAGCAATAGCCCGCCGCGGCCCAGGACAGCACCGGGTTCGCCGACAGCCGCATCAGCGCGAGCAGGATCCCGAGTGCGAGCCCGCAGACGAGCGACGCCGCCGTCAGCCAGAGCGTCGTGAGCGCGCCCTGGAGCAGGAACGGGTTGAAGAGGTATTCGTAGAACCCCTGCCAGGACCAGATGTGCATCCGCTAGGCCGACGCGCCGGACATGCCCTGGTCCGTCTGTGCCCTGGCGACGTTCGGCCCCCCGGCGCCCTTCCGCGGCTCCGCCGCGGAAGGATGGGCCATGACGCGAAGATCTGGGCCTCGACCCGGGGCCCCCGCGGCGTTGCGCAGCAACGTCGTGGGGAACTTCACTGGGGCCCGACCACCTCGAACCCGCCATCCGCGATGCTCACGCCATAGCGGCGGAACAGGGCGTCGAGGCTCCCGTCGGCCTTCATCTCCTGCAGCACCCGCGACACTTCCGTCGCCAGCGGACGCGAGCGGAAGGCGAAGGCGGCCGGCGTCGGGAACAGCCCGTGCAGCACGCGGGGGAAGTCGCCGCGCTGGTCGTATTCCGCCGCGACCGCGTCGATGCTCGTCACCGCCTCCACCTGGCCCGCCCGCAGCGCCTGGAAGGCGATCGCGAAGTTGTCGAAGGTGCGGACGGTGATCGGCCGCTGGCCGGCATTCTGCAGGGTCTGGCTGATCTCGCGCAGGCGCCGCTCCTCGAAGCCGCCGATCTCGACGCCGACGGTGCGTCCCGCCAGGTCGCGCTCGGAGCGGATGTTGAGCGGATTGCCGCGCGCCGCGCTGATCGCCACCGCGTTGTTCTCGTAGCGCACCATCTGCATCATCCGGGCGCGTTCCTCGGTGAAGAAGATGCCGGTGTTGATCATGTCCCAGCGGCGTGCCGCGAGACCCGGGATCATCGCGCTGAACTCGATGCGGACGTATTCGGGCGTCAGGCAGAGCCGCCGCGCGATCTCGTTGCCAAGCTCGATCCGCATCCCCTGCAGCTGGCCCTGCGCATTGACGAATTGCAGCGGCGGCAAAGTGGGGTTGGTGGACATCACCAGGGTGCGGGACTTGATGAGCTCGGAATCCGCCACGCGCGGCGTGCAGGAGGCAGCCGGCGCCTGCGCGAAGGCCGGTCCCGATACCGCCGCGATCACCGCGGCCAGAAGAACGCGACGCATGGATCTCTCCCGTGTTCGACGCCTCACGCGGCCTGCCGGGCACCTTCCGACAACAGGCCCATCTCCTGCAGCACGGCTGCGAGCTTCGGCACGTCGGCCGCCGGCAGCGGCAGCCGCGGCGGGCGCGGATCGCCCATGCCCATGCCCATCAGCCGGAAGCCCGCCTTGGTGCCGCTGACGTAGCGCGGCCCGCCGACCCAGGGCAGCAGCGGCACAAGCCGGCGGTACAGGGCCAGCGCCTTGTCCATGTCCTTGTCGAAGGCCGCGGCGTGGAACATCTCGGTCGACAGGCGCGGTGCGAGGTTGCTGCACACCGCCACCCAGCCGATTGCGCCGAGCCAGGCGCTCTCGTAGCCGAGCACGCCGGCGAAGACCTCCATCCGGTCGCCGCAAAGCGCCACGATGTCGCGAACCCGCGTGACCTCGAGCGTGCTTTCCTTCACGTAGCGGCAATTCGGGATGCGGCTGATCTCGGCGAGCATCGCCGGCGTCATGTCTACATTCGCCGTCGCCGGATTGTTGTAGACCATGATCGGTATGCCGATCGCGCGCGCCACAGTGTCGTAGTGGTGCACGAGTTCGGCGAGCGTCGGCACCGAATAGAAGGGCGGGATGATCATCACCCCGTCGGCGCCGAGCGCCTCGGCTTCCTTCGAGGTGCGGACGACCTCGCGTGTGTCCTCCGCGCCCGTGCCGATGATCACGGGCACGCGCCCGGCCGCGGCGCGCACCACCGTCTCGACGATCGCCGTGCGCTCCTCGGCCGAGACGGACAGGAACTCGCCGGTCGAGCCGAGCGGGATCAGGCCGCGGATGCCCTCGCGGATCTGGAACTCCACCAGGCGCTCCAGCGCCTTGAGGTCCACTGCCGCCCCGCCCTCTGTGAAGGGCGTGACCAGCACCGTGTAGCAGCCGCGGAAGGGTTCTCCGGCCATCGCCACGCTCCGTCCGTCGTGCGAACATCGGACCGCCATTCGGACGGAACCACAAGCCCCCTCGATGCGCCTGACCCACCGCGACATCACGCCGAGTGCCGAACCGGTGGGCATCACCTTCGACGGCCGCCCGCTTTCCGCGCTGCCCGGCGAGACCGTCGCCGCCACGCTGTCGGCCGCCGGCATCCTGGCCTTCCGCCATACCGAGTCCGGTGCGCCCCGCGGCCTCTGGTGCGGCATGGGGGCGTGCTTCGACTGCCTCGTCACCATCGATGGCCGCGCCAACCAGCGCGCCTGCCTCGCCAAGGTTGCGCCGGGCATGGCGGTGGAGAGCGCAGGCGGCGCCGCGGCGCTCGCGCCCGAACCCGCGCCACGGGCGGAGGAGATCGCACCCGACATCCTGGTGGTCGGCGCCGGCCCGGCCGGGCTTTCCGCCGCCATCGCGGCCGCCGAGTCCGGCTGCGCGGTGCTGGTGCTGGACGAGCGCGACGCGCCGGGCGGACAGTATCTGAAGCCGCTCGCCGCCAGCCACGCCCATGCCGCGCCGGATGCGCAGTTCCGCCGCGCCGCTGCGCTCCGCGAGCGCGCGCGCGCGGCGGGCGTCGCCTTCCGCCACGGCGCCACGGTCTGGGGCGCCTTTGCGCCGGGCGAGATCGCGGCACTCGTGGATGGCCGCAACCTGGTGATCCGCCCGCGCCGACTGATCCTGGCGCCCGGCTCGCATGAACGGCCCGTGCCGATCCCCGGCTGGACGCTGCCCGGCGTGATGACGACGGGCGCGCTGCAGACGTTGGCCCGCGCCAACCGCGTCTCGCCCGCGCCGCGGGTGGTGATCGCCGGCAACGGCCCGCTGAACCTGCAACTCGCCTGCGAACTCGTCGAAGGCGGCGTGGAGGTCGCCGCCGTGCTCGAGGCCGCGCCGAAGCCCGGCTTCCGCAGTTGGCGCGACGCGGCGCGCCTGGCCGCCAGCGCGCCCGACCTCGCCTGGGACGGCGTGCGCTACCTTGCCGTGCTGAAGCGCGCCGGCGTGCCCGTGATCTGGGGCGCCACGCCGCTCGCCGCCGAAGGCCGCGACCGTTTCGAGGCGCTGCGCGCCGTGACGCCGGACGGCGAGATCCGCATCGAGGCCGGCGCCTGCGCGCTGAACCTCGGCTTCCAGCCGGAGACGGGACTCGCCCGCGCGCTCGGCTGCGCGCATCGCTTCGAGGACAGCGGCATCGGCCGGCTCGAGACCGTCACCGACCAGGACGGCCGCACCGACATCGCCGGCGTCTTCGCCGCGGGCGACGGCGCGCAGGTCGGC